>JAIESL010000138.1 GCA_019746095.1 Caulobacteraceae bacterium | reverse complement strand
TTGCTCTATCGGACGCCAGCAGAGACCTTCGCCGCGTGTGTTGCGGCGATCGGTTGAGCCCGCCGTCGAAAGCGGACTTAGCTGCCCGTGCGGAAAGCGGACGGCACACCCCTGCTGCAGTTGCATGCCTAGTGCCCGATCGAGTGCGGTCTGCAGGTATGGCGCAGGTCGAAATTTCGGCGTTTCCCACGTTAAGTCGCGTAACTTAGGAAACGCCCTCAACACCCCCTCCGGCCAAACTGGGAAGAGGCTGGGTTGGGCCGTCGGGCCTCGACAAAAATCGGCCCAAAGCCTTTGTCCGCAAGGCTTTCCGGCCGGGCCTGGAGTAGCCTTCGTAATGCGGGGGTCAGGTGTTCGAGTCACCTAGGCGGCACCACCTATCCAAAGCACCTCTAGCCAGGAAGCCGTCGGGCGAGCGGCGTTGAGGGCGCAACGCCGGGTCGGCGCGTGGGTCCGAGCTGGGGAGGCTCCAGGCAGGGTGCTGACAGGCTGATGGACTGGGTGGTTTGGCCAGGTGGCGGAGTTTCGATCCTGGCCTGTTTGCTACGGCTCGGTCAGCGGACGCCGAGAGCCAGGGCATCCGGTCTGCGGGTGTCCGCGGCTCCGAGGAACCGGTCGCCGTCGATCATGATCGACTGGGTACTGCCCATGGTGGCCGAGCCACTGACTTCATGGCCGCGGGTCTGCAGCAGGCGTTCGATGTCGCGTGAATAGCCGGCTTCGAACTCGAGCGGCCGTCCGGCACTGCCCTGGTTGATCCGGGGCCGCATGGCGGCTTCGGCGACATTGAGATCATGGTCGATGATGTTGACGACCAGCTGAACCATTGTGGGCACAATGTAGCTTCCGCCCGGCGTGCCGGTGACCAGCCAGGGCTGGTCGTCGCGGCCGAAGACGATCATGGGCGAGATGGTCGACCTGACCCGCTTTCCGGGGGCGGGATGGTTGGCCACGGCCGTATCGTCGCTACTGCCCCATGAGAAGTTATCGAGGGAGTTGTTGAGCAGAATCCCTGTGCCCGGTGCCGCCACATGGGCACCGTAGGAGTTGGAAAGGGTGAAGGTGTTGCTGACGACATTCCCCGCAGCATCGGCAACGGAGAAATGGGTCGTATCGCGACTCTCGTGCGGCCAGGGGTCCCCGACCGGGACGTCTCCCTCGCCGAGGACCCGGTCGAGCCGGATCAGACCGGACCGTTCGCGCGCGAAGGCCTTGCTGGCGAGGCCGGTTGAGGGCGTGCGCCACTGGGGGCCTCCGCCCAGCAGCCGGCGATCCGCCGAGACGACCTTCAGGGTCTCGGCCAGCAGATGAAGGCTGTCGACACTGCCCCAGCCCATGTCCCGCAGCGGCCAGAGTTCGAGGATGTTCAGGGCCTCGGCAACGCTCACGCCCGAGGCGGTCGGGGGCATGTGGGCGATACGGTAGCCGCGATAGTCCGACCACAGCGGCTCGCTGACCTCGACGCGATAGTCGGCCATGTCACGGGCATCCATGATCCCGCCACCTGCCTCGACCCCGGCGATGATCCGTCGGGCCAATTCGCCGCGATAGAAGGCGTCGGCACCACCGGTCTGGACCTGGCGCAGGCTCCAGGCCAGTTGGGGCTGTCGAAAGCGCTCGCCGGCCGCATAGGGGGTGCCGTCGGGCTTCAGATAGGCTTCGCGCGCTCCGGGGTCGAGGCTGAGGACGGCGGCTCGCCCTGCGGTGGCTTCGGCCTCGCCATCGCTCAGTTGGACACCCTCCTCGGCGAGGGCGATGGCGGGGGCGACGAGGTCGGACCATGGCAAGCTACCGAACCGTTGGTGGGCCTCCCAGAGCCCCGCCACCGTGCCGGGCACGGAGGCATTGCGGAACCCGGCGGGCGTTGTCCGGTCGAACCGGCCATTGTCATCCAGCAGAAGGTCCGGGGTCAGTGCCCGGGGCGCGACACCATAGTAGTCGATGGCCAGGTCGACGGCAGGCTGATCGGCGGTCGCCGCCATATGCACCAGCATATAGCCTCCGCCACCGAGGTTGCCGGCGCGGGGCAGGGTCACCGCCTGGGCGAGGGCAACCGCTATCGCGGCGTCGACGGCATTACCGCCCCGGCGCAGGATTTCGACACCCACCTCTGAGGCCGGGGCGCTCTGGCTGACCACCATGCCTCCGCGCCCGACCACCGGGTGATGTATCTGGTCGTAGCTGACGATATCGCCGCCCGATCCTGCTCCCGGGCGGACGGGGGCAGGGGCTTCCTGGGCGAGCACGGTGGTGGCCGAAAGCAGGACGGCACACAGCAGGGACAAGGGCTTCAGCGACATCGGAGAGCTTACCTGTTGACGGCTGGCGGTTTCGGGGGAGGTCCCATCAGGGCAGGCGGGGGGCAAGGGCCTCGGCGAAGAAGATTGCGGCCTGGTCCCGGACATCCGCCGTGGCCCGCGCATTGGCCGGCACAGCCTGCCGGCGGGTGCCCGGATCATCGAAACTGTGGGTGGCCCCGCGATAGGAGGTAAAGATCACGGGATGACCGCGCGCCCGGCTGGTGCCGATCAGGTCGCGACAGCGATCATGGGAGACCTCTTCGTCCTCGGTACCCATGAACACGCGGACCGGCGCATAGGGGCGGTAGCCGGTACGGTCGAAGCGATTGTGAAGGCCGCAGGCCGGGTACATGGCCAGGCCCGCGCGGAAACCCAGCCGGCGCATGTCGCCGGGCTTGTCGTCCGCCATGGTCGCGAGGGTGGCGCTGCCGCCGTTGGACCAGCCCATCAGCCCGATCCGGTCACCGTCCACAGCCGGCAGGGTGCGCAGGTAGCGCAGGGCACCATAGGCATCGAGCGGGCGCACTGTGACCTCGTTCACGGCATCCGGGCGCTCGCTGTAGCTGCCGCGCTCGAAGCCCCCGGGGTAGCCGCGGGGACCGAAGCCGTCGACCACCAGGGCATAGAAGCCGCGCTCCGCCCAATAGCGGGCCCAGTAGCGATGCCGCATGGACAGGGTGGTCGCGTCGTAAACACCGTCGGCCAGGGAGGAATAGGCACCGGCCCGCCCGTGCATCAGGACCACCGCCGGGGCTGCCCCCTGAACGCCTTCGGGCGAATAGAGGTAGCCGATGAGCTCGGTGCGGGCGTCGTCCATACTGCGGAAGACCACGCGTTCCGGGTTGGTTGCCGGGGCAGGGGCTTCCGGCGCGGCCGCATCCTGGGTCGCTGCCGCCGTGACGGCTGTTGCCTGCGGGATCAGCAGGGCCGCGGCGAAGAGGATCGAAGGCATCGTCTTCATGGGCGTCTCTCCAGGACAATCGCTACCCCCTCGCGGCGCTGGTCGGCAGCCCCCGTCAGGCCCGTCGGTCCCACGACCACACCGTGCAGGCCTGAATCCTCACCGCTACCGGGGCGCACGGTCACGCCGCGCCGATCCAGTTCTTCGCGCATGGCCGCAGGCAGGCGCGAGGCCTCGCCGTTGAAACTGGCCCCGCGGGCGACGAGGTTGGGCAGGCTGAAAGACTCGAGCAGGGACAGGTCCCAGGCCAGCAGCCCGACCAGGGCCTTGGCGTTATAGGCGAGAATGGCATTACCCCCGGGCGAGCCAAGAGCCGCGACCAGCCGACCGTCGCGGTCCAGCACGATGACCGGCGACATGGACGAGCGGGGTCGCTTGCCGCCGGCCACGGCATTGGCGGCCGGGCTGCCGTCCGGATCGGTCGGACGAAACGAGAAATCCGTCATCTGGTTGTTCAGAAAAAAGCCGTGGACCATGCGGCCGGAGCCGAAATAGGACTCGACCGTTGCCGTGACCGAAGCGACGTTTCCATCGAAATCCACGACAACGAAATGGGTCGTGCCGCCGGGCTCATCGGTGGCATCAGGGCCCGGTATGACCACACCGGCCGGGTACCCGTGGGTCGGGGCCGTCCCGGCGGCGTGACGGCCGATCAGGGCCGCCCGACTGTCCAGATAGGCCGGGTCCAGCAGGCCGGTGACCGGGACGCCGACGAAAGCGGGATCGCCGAAATAGCGGTCGCGGTCGGCATACATCAGGCGGCTGGCCTCGGCGAACTGCACCCAGGCGACGGCATCGTCAGGGCCGCGTTCCGCGATGTCGGTCCGGTCCAGCAGGGCCATCAGTTGCAGCAGGGCCGCGCCGCTGGACGGCGGCGGCGGGACGCAGATGACATAGACGCGATAGGGGCGGCAGACGGGATCGACCGCCCGGGCCTGATAGGCGGCCAGATCTGCCGTCGTCAGGCTGCCGGCGAGGGGCGACCCGGCCGTCCTCTGGACGATGGCCTCGGCGACCGGGCCACGCTGAAGTGCTGCCGGTCCCTCGACCGCGATCCGGCGCAAAACCCCTGCATAGGCGGGGTTCACCAGCCGGTCCCCGACCTGCATACGGCTGCCGTCCGGTCGTGAGAAATAGGCCTGGACATCCGGAGCGGCCGCCTGGGGAAAGCTGCCGTGAATGTGCTCGGCCAGGCGCGGCGTGATCGTGAATCCGGCCTCGGCCACGGCAATCGTGCCATCGAACAGTCGGGACCAGTCCAGTCGTCCGTGGGCCGCATGGGCCAAGGCAAGGACCGGCACCGCGCCCGGGGCTCCCGTCGCGCGCCCGGACAGCATGGCCTGGGCCCGCGAAAGCGGCCGACCTGACTCGTCCAGGAACATGTTCGGGGCAGCCGCCGCCGGGGCGGTTTCGCGGCCGTCATAGGCACGGACCGTGCCCGTGGCCGCGTCGAAATACAGGATGAAGGCCCCACCGCCGAGGCCTGAACTCTGAGGTTCAACAAGACCCAGCATTGCTTCAATGGCGACCGCGGCGTCCATTGCGCTGCCGCCTTGCCGGAGAATCTGCAGCCCGGCCTCGACCGCGACCGGATGGGCAGCGCTGACCAAGGCCTGGCGGGGGGCAACCTCGTCCGGCCCGGACTGGGCCCGTGCCGCTCCCGCCAGCGAGACCGCTGCCATGAGGCCGGCCAGAAGGGCGACGGCCCCCTTTCGCAGCAGGGCGGTCGGCCGGCTCATTCGACAGGCTTCGCAAGATAGGACGGCACGTCCAGTTCCCCCTCGGACCGCGCAACGACCACAGCGACGGACAGATCGCTGGTGCAGTTCGGAACCGTGCGCATCATGTCCAGCGGCCGGTCAAACGGCAGGATGAAGCCGACGAGCAGGGCCGTCTGTTCGGGGCTGATGCCGATGACTGAAAGCACGGCGGCGAGAATGAACAGCGAGGCCGAGGGAACCGGTGCGGTGCCGATGGCGACCAGGGTCGTCGTCAGGATGATCATCAGATAGTCGACCGCTGCCAGCGGAATGCCGAACACCTGGGCGGCGAACATGGTCAGCAGGGCGACATAGAGGGCCGTCCCGTCCATGCTGAGGGTGACGCCGATCGGCAGGGTGGTCGAGGCGACTGTCGGGCTGACCCCGAGGTTGGTCTGGGCCACCCGCATCGCGACCGGCAGGGTCGCCGAACTGGACGAGGTGGTGAAGGCGACGACGATGGCGTCGGTGACGTCCCGGAAGAAGGGCCGGGCGGGCAGGCGGCCCAGCAGGCGGATCAGGCCGCCGTGGACCAGCAGGGTCTGGATGGCGCAGCCGATCAGCACACACAGCGCCAGTTTGAAGATGCTGAGGAAGGCTCCTGCACCGCTGGTTCCGGTCACCCAGGCAATCAGGGCGAACACACCGAAGGGGGCCATTTCCATGACGAAGGCGGTGATCTGCAGCATCACCGCCGAGCCGGCGTCGAACAGACGACGGAGCGGCCGGGCAGGCTCGCCGACCACCAGGATGCCGGTGCCCAGCAGCAGGGCGAAGAAGATGACGGCCAGCACATCGCCCGAGGCCATGGCGGCGATCGGATTCACGGGAATGATGTTCATGAGGGTGTCGCCGAACGAGGCGGGCGGCGTGCCGGAGACGAGGGGAACAGCCCCGCTGAGATCGACCCCGACACCGGGCTGCAGGAGGGTGCCGATCAGGAGTCCCAGGCTGCTGGCGATCAGCATCAGGCCGAAATAGAGGCCGATCGTCCTGGTCCCGATCGCGCCGAGTCGTCGCGGTTCGGCCATGGCGGCCACGCCCGCGACGATGGTGATGAAGACCAGCGGCACCACCAGCATGCGGATAAGCCGGATGAAGGCATCACCGAGCCATTTGATGTCGACCGCACGCTCCTGGAGGATCAGGCCGGCGATCACGCCGAGCACCAGGCCCAGCAGAATCCGCTTCCACAGGGCCGTCCCAAACCACAGCCGGGCCGCATCCCGGAAAGGCCCTCGCCGCGCAGGTTCGGACGGATGGAGGGCAGGATCGGTCATTCAGTCAAATCTCGCAGGGGCGTACGGGCCGCCCCGGGCCGGGGCCTGGACGCTGGAGCAGACAGGCGGCACCGGTGATCCCGGTGCCGCCGTCATGTCAGAAGCGCTTGCGCAGGGTGGCGTAGAACCAGCGTCCGCGGTTCGAATGCAGGCTGCCCAGATAGCCGGCCGACTGATCAGCCAGCGGCGGGTCCTTGCCCTCGATATTGCGGACTCCGACCCGGATGCGCGTGTCGTTCAGCACGCCCGGAATGTCGAAATCGTACTGGGCATAGACGTTGTGCGTCAGCCAGTCGTCGACCACCCACTCGGTGCCGTCGGCCAGGGTGGCGCTGGTATCGAGTACCTCGCTGACATAGCTGCTGTAGAGGCCGGCACCCCAGTTGCCGTTGCGCCATGTGATCGTCGAGGTCGCCCGCCATTCGGGCAGCCCGTTCTGCAGCCTGAGGTCGTTGGCACCGACGATCCGGACACTGGGATCGATGTCACCGGCAGCCTGGGCGGCCAGCAGAAGCGTCGAATCCTCGCTGGGGTCCTGGAAGAAGGTCAGCAGTTTGGCGGCGTTCAGGCGCCAGCTGAAGTCGCCCCAGGGCGTGTCGTCGAGGCTGTAGTAGGCCCCGAAATCGATGCCATCGACGTCGCGCGGCTGCAGGTTGCGATAGTTGTCGATGACCCGGATCAGGGTGCCGACCGGGGCCAGTCCGGTGCCGGCGGCGGCGTCAATCTGGGCCTGTGTCGGGGCGGCGCGGACGACGTTGGGGTTTGAGTTGCCCTGGGTGCGGAGCAGGTAGTCCAACGTCAGGGCATTGGCGTCGCCGAAGATCCCGATGAGGCTTTCCTGCTGGATGTTCCAGTAATCGAGGGTCAGGGTCAGGTCGCCCCATTCAGCGGGCAGGAAGCGCGGCTCAACGACCATCCCGACGGTGAAGTTCTCGGACTCTTCCGGCTTGAGCGCCTGGCTGCCGGAGCGCTGGCTGAGGGAGCTGACACTGGCGCTACAGGCACTGAAGTTGGCGATCCGGCCGGCCAGGACCTCGATCTCGCAGCGGATCCAGTCGGTGCGGGTGTTTGAACGCTCGACGCCCACTTCGTAGAGCTGGGGCAGGTTCGGGGCGCGGAAGCCCTCGGACCAGGCCGTGCGAACCATCATCCAGGAGGCTGGGCGCCAGGCAAGGGCAACCTTGGGCTTGGCCACGGATCCGAAGATCGAATAGTTCTCTGCGCGTGCCGCCAGCTGCAGGTCCAGGGAATGGACCAGCGGGATGTTCATTTCGGCAGAAACCAGCGGAACGGCCAGTTCGACGAAGGCTCCCTGGACGCTGCGCGAGCCGCGCGTGTCCGGCGTCGGGCTGGCCCCCATCACGTCACTGCCGGTGGTCTGGCCGGCGTTGTTGGTGAAGGTGATGGTGCCGTCGAGGCGATCGTCTCGGTCGTCGGAGAAGGTCTCACGACGGAGTTCGAGCCCCGCCGCAATCCCTGCAGGTCCGGCCGGCATGGAGAAGAGGTCGGGCCGGGAGAGCTTGAAATCCCACATGGTCATGGTGGTTTCGCTCACCCGCGAGACATCCACCATGAAGCTGTCGATGATGGCCTGGGAGTTGCCGACCTCAGGGCCACGCGTGGGATCGATCAGACTGCCGCCAATGAAGGGATTGTAGGCATCCGGCGTCGGGCGCGACACTGCGTCCTCGAACAGGGTGCTGCTGATCGTGCGCATCGAGTCATCGGTCTGTGAGGTCGAATAGACCAGGGCCGATTCCCAGTCGAAGCCGTTCCACGCGCCGCGAAGGCCGGTCAGGAACCGCGTCGAAAGGCTCTCGACGTTGATCACCTGCGGGCCGGCATCGATCACCCGGTAGTCCTGCATGATCAGCGGCGCACCCTCGGCGGGGAAGGGGGCTGTTCCGGTACCGGACGTCAGTCCGGCCAGCCGGTTGGGGCTACCGATCGGGCCGAGGGGGTTCCAGTAGGCGTTCGCGGCCATGATGATCGGAGCGTTCGCGAGTGAGGTCTCCGCCTCGCGCTGGGTGCTGTAGTCCGCATAGTAGACGCCGGCCTCGCCGAAGAACTCCATGCCATTGTCGAATTCGTGGTTGACGAAGGCGAACAGGTTGTAGCGGTCGTTCGCCCCGACCAGGGCCCGCACATCGTTGACGTTATAGCGAAGGTTGGCGTCTTCAGTGGCGGTTGTGAGGGTTGAGTTGTCGAAACAGGTACCGGCCACAGAGCCCGGCGCCACGCAGCCCGGGTTGGTGCTGGGCTGAAGATGGAAGACGCTGCTCGTGGTCAGGGTCTGACCATTGACCCGGGTCGCGAGGGTGGTCGTGGCAAAGGTGCTGGTCAGACGAATGAACTCGCCCCAGGGCGTGTCGATCGAACTGTTGTCGAAGTCGGTGTCACCCGCAAAAGGCGTGTCGGCAACCAGCCCGCGGATATCGCTGGTGCGGGAATATTCCCGCTCGCGGGCCCAGAGCTCGCTGCGCGTGCTGTAGTCCCCCATGATCGAGATGTTGGTGCGACCATCATTGAAGTCACGACCGGCCTGAACGCTGAAATCGTACTGACGCATGCCGGTGCCTTCGGCACCGCCGCCGCCGGCCTCGACCGACAGGCCTTCGAAATTCGACCTGAGGACCGTGTTGATCACGCCCGCCACAGCATCGGTGCCGTAAAGGGCCGCGGCCCCGTCGAGCAGGACCTCGACCCGGCGCACGCCCATGGTCGGGATGGCATTGGTGTTGACCGTGGCCACGGGAACCAGGTTCTCGGTCTGGGTACCCGGGTGCAGGATCATCCGGCGGCCGTTCAGCAGCATCAGGGTGTTGCCGGTGCCGAGGCCACGCAGGTTGATCGAAGCCGTGTCGCCGCGCGCGTCGTTGATACCGCCCACGTCCTGGGACTCGTTGAAGGCGACGTCGGCGGCCTGGGGAATGGCTCGGAACAGTTCATCGCCGTTGGTCGCGGCGACACCGTCCAGGTCTTCGGCATCAAGCACCGTCACCGGGAGCGCATCATTGACCCGCGCGCCGCGGATCTGCGAGCCGACGATGATGATTTCGTCGAGCTCGGCATTGGCCGTGGCCGGCTGGGTGGCGACGACGCCGGACGCGCTTCTGACGATGCGGACGCTGTCGGGGCTGACGAACTGGGCTTCCAGTCCGCTGCCGGCAAGAAGCTGGTTCAGAGCCGCCCGCACGCTCATCTGGCCGTTGACGGCCGGTCCATTGAGGCCCTCGACCAGATCGGACGGAGCCGCGAGCGAAACCCGGGCCTGGCTGGCCAGGGCGCGGACACCGGACGACAGCCTCTGGGCTGGAATATCAAAAGCGGCGGTCTGTTCCTGGGCCACGGCCACCGGTGGCAGGCCTGCCGTCAGGGCGGTGGCTCCCACGCCCGCCATCGCCAGACGGCGCAACATCGCCGTACCCATCAGTCTACGCATTGTTCCCTCCCAAGGACATTTCCTGACTTAGACGTGGAGAACCGCCGTACCCCTACCTCCCCGGGGAGAGACGGTTCAGCTCGCTGAAGCCGGGGCTGCGACCAGGGAGTCGAAGCCCGCGCCTGGCTCAACCCGGGCGTCGAGCAGTTCGGCGACCGTCTGCAGGGTGCGATCCCGGTCCTCCACCCGCAGCCGCACCGTGATGCGACGGTTCGCGAGGGCGGTCCCGTCGATGCGCAGCGGCCTGTCATAGAACCGGTTCAGCTCTGCAATCAGGGCCTGTACCGGCACATCATCGTATTCGAGGACACGCATTCGCCACTGGGCGACGCTCTCGACGGGCACCGGCAAGACGGCTGCGCGCCCCTGACCCGGCTCCGGCGGCAGGACACTCATTTCCCCGGCACGCAGGCGCATCAGCTCACGACCGTTCTCCCGGTCGATGATGGCGACGATCCCTTCGCTGACGGACACCTCCATCGCGTCGCCGCGCCGCCGCACATTGAAAGCCGTACCGACGGCCCGAACATCATAGGCCCCGGCGGAGACCACGAAGGGCCGGTTTGGGTCCTTGCGAACGTAGAAGACCGCCTCGCCGCTATCCATCCGGATCCGCCGACGGTCGTCGAAATCATACTGCAGGCGACTGTCCACATTGACCGCCATGACGCTGCCGTCCGGCAGGGCTCGGGTCTGCTGTTCGCCGATGCCGGTCCGGACCTCGGTCATGGTCAGTCGGGGCATCAGGACGGCCCCCGTGCCGACGGCCACCATGGCAGCCACCGAGGCTGCGACCATGAAGGCGCGGCGACTGGGGACCGGCCGGGCGACGGGCGGCACGGCCTGGGTCTTGAGGACCGCCAGCTCGCCCCAGAGCTCATGCATGGCATCCAGGGCGCGCTGGTTGGTGGCATCCGCGCGCCATCGGTCAAAGGCCTTGCGTTCTTCCAGCGTCGTTGCGCCGCGGCGCATGATCGCAAACCACTGCCCGGCTTCCTCACGCGCGCGCTCGTCCCTGATCATCGCGTCCGTCCGTGCCTTGCTGACCCCCTATAGACGCGCGGAGGGCCTCCACCCCCCACCTCGAAACGCCGACTCATGCGCGATCGATCTCTCGCGAGAGCTGAACCATGGCCAGGCTGATGTGTTTCTCGACCGTCTTGGTACTGATTCCGAGGCGACGCGCGATCTGCAGGTGGGTCATTTCATCGATGCGGTGCATGAGAAAAACCTCTCGACGACGGTCGGGCATGCCGTCGATGATCGCGAGGGCCAGATGCAGGCGTTCAGTGGCGACGAGGTGCCGTTCGGGCCCGACCCGGTCACAGGCAATGTCCGGGGCTTCCCCGGGATTGAACAGCCGCGTGGTCCGGGCCCGGCCACGCAGATGATCGACAGCAAGATTGCGCAGGATACGACGCAGCAGATGAAGCGGCTTGTGGACCGGGGTTCGGCGTTCCGTCTCGATGGCACGAAGGGCGGCGTCCTGAAGCAGGTCTTCCGCATCATTGGGATCGACGCGCGAGGTAATCGCCCTCAGCGGACTCCGCCGCTCACTGAAGGCGGTCGTAAGAGTCTCCTCCAGTTCAGAGCGCGCCGGCTTTGTCACCATACGGCATAGTCCGGTGACTGGGCCCGGAGTGTCAAGCGAGCGGCCCGCCGCGGTCCCGCCCCCCCTTGGGCCGGCGTTGGCCTGCTATTTCGCGGTCGTTCAACGCCAATTGACCTCCATCGGCCGCAGGCAGGGCATGGCGCGAGATGTCGGTATGGCGCAGGTCGGAATTTTCGCTTTTCCCACGTTAAAGCGCGTAACTCAGGAACCGCCCTCAACACCCCCTCCGGCCAGACTGGGAAGAGGCTGGGTTGGAGCGCTGGACGTCGTCAAAAACCGGCCCGAAGCCTTTGTCCGCAAGGCTTTCCCGCCGGGCCTGGAACAGCCTTCGTAAGGCGGGGGTCAGGTGTTCGGGTCACCTGGGCGGCACCATCACTCCAATGGCACTCTAAGCAGGAAGCCGGCACGCGAGCAGCGGAGATGCCGTAACGCTGGGTCGGCGCGTGGGTCCGAGCTGGGTGGCTTCAGCCAACAATGATCAGCGCGCGGACGGGTGACACAGCATCAGGCCTCGCACAACCATGATATGAATCGCTTCCAGGGGCGGACTCTTGCTGTTCCCGGAGGAGTTTCACGGGATCAGGTCAACGTCAGCGCCTTGAAGTCCGAACAGAAAACACCTTTCGATGTTCGCTGAACGGGATTATCCTGAAATTCAATGCGCCATTTTGTCGCGCTACGTAAACCCCCAAATCCGGCACCATGGTCCATAACCTTGGGTTATCGCAGTTCAGATCGAACGTCAGCGCCATCCAGTGTTTCGTTTCTGAACGCGATGCCCGGCTGGAAGCCCGGGTCAGAAAACAGGACTGCTATGCCGGATCGCGCAGTTCGTAGCCTCGAGTTTCTGGAGAAATCGGCCTCGACAGCGCGGGTGCTGAACCTGTCCCAGATCTACAAGGACCACGGCCATACCCCGGCATGGAGCGAGCAACCGCTGTTCCAGACAGTGGGGCTGAACAAGACCCTTCTGATCAAGCACCGGCTGCGCCGCAATGAGTCCGACCTGTTCAGGGGCCTCCGCAGGGTGGCGACCAAGATTGTGGTGCCGATCGACAGTCAGGAACTCAAGGCGGGCGGTCGCTATGTCTTCTTCGGACAACTCGACTTCGCTCCGACTCTCAAGGAGGTGTTCGGGATCACCCCGGATCACCCGGATTTCCGGACACTCAAGCTCATCGACCAGCTGCCTTCACTGGATCCCTTCCTGTTGCGCGAACAGTTGAGCCGGGCAGGGATCGATCCGGCCCCCTGCTATTTCGCCATCAGTGAGGGCGACATGCAGAAGATGCTCACCTTCGTGCAGCACGAGATCGAGCCCCTGGTCCAGCTCAGCCTCGGCGAGACGCAGGCCACTGCCGATTCAGTGGCCCGGATGGCCGCCAGGATCCTCTCCAACAAGCCCGGCGACCGTATGGATGGTCTGCGAGAGGTCCTGCGCCTCAGTCCAGAGCAGTATGAGGAGGGCATCTTCTGCTGGAAAGGCTTCCTCTATTTCAAATGGACGCTCGGCAGCATGGCCGAAGCGCTGGCCAACGTGATGTCCAAGGTCGCCAGCATCCAACCGGCAGACCCCCTGGATAGCGAAGCCCGGAACTATGTCGCCCGCGGGCGTGTCGTTGTCCGCGAGCTCATCAAGCGGGCCATGGCGGAAACCCGTGAGACGATGAAGGTCTATGATTCGGCCTATTCCGGTCTGACGCAGAACGGAAATCCTCTGATGTTCCGGGATTTCCTGCTAGACGCTCCTCGCCTGTTCGCCCGCCTTGGTGAGCAGCTTGGTGCCATTCAGCACGTCATCAGCTTCTGGAAATTCCGCTTCGGTTCGAAGCCCGCGCCCCCGAGCGTATCGGAGCTGATCGACATCTTCATGGATTTCGAAACGAGCCTGAAAGGCCGGTCTGAAACGTGACCTGACGGGTAAACCTGGCCCCCCGCTTCTCATCCAGCCATGACGGGTGCCGTTTCGAGGGGGCCTGTATCGTTTGCTGGAGGAGCTTCGGGGCGTCACGTCAATGGCAAGGCGATATGTGCGGGGGTGTTTGGAAACACCCCCGCACGGCATCATCAGTTTGGCAGGGAAACGGCGTCTGTGACGTGGATCACGCCGTTGGACTGGAACAGATCGGCCTGGATCACCGTGGCAACGCCGCCATTCTCGTCCGTCAGGATCACCGAGCCATCGCGCAGCGACGCCGTCAGGGTATCGCCCGAGACGGTGGTGATGGCGGCGGATCCGCCACCAGCCTGGATCAGGGCAATGACGTCTGCGGCGGCAACGCGACCGGCGACGACGTGGTAGGTCAGGATCTTGGTCAGGATGGCGCGGTTGGCCGGCTGGACCAGGGTCTGGACCGTGCCGGACGGCAGGGCGGCGAAGGCGGCGTCTGTGGGGGCAAAGACCGTGAACGGGCCCGCGCTGGCCAGGGTATCGCCAAGGCCTGCTGCCCGGGCCGCGGCCACCAGGGTCGTGTGGGAGGGCGAGGCAACGACGGCCTCAACGATGGTCTGCCGGGACTGGGCGACGGACGACGCTTCAGAGGACGGGTGGGCCATGGCGGGGGCGACGGCGAACAGGGCGGCGGCCGATACGGCACCGAAGAGGGCGTTGAGCTTCATGGAAATGTTTCCTGACTGCGATCGCCTGCTGGCGAGCACAACAGGAACGATCGTTTTCAGGCCGCAGATGCGTGGCGGGCTTGAGCGCGTCAAGCCGCCGCAGGTGTCGCAGGCGTCTAACGGCAAGCCCGGCTCTGAACGGTGAATGTCATGAGCTGCGACGTGCCCCACGTTTACAGTTCGGAGACCGCCGAATACGTGCCCCCCGTTTCTCATCCGGCCACACGGGGAGCGCTCTCCGGGCACGAACTCCAGCTGTTCCCGGAGGCGTTTCAGCGGCGCAGGTCAGGGAACCGTCCCGTCCCTCCATGCCGGCCGGACGCTTGACTCCCCCGAAAACGGCCGACCAAGTGTCGGCGGGAGGGGGTCGGGTTTATGCGTCTCAAAGAGAAGTCGCTTCGCTATTCGCTGGCCGCCACCTGCGCTGTCCTGACCCTGGCGGTCGCGGTCGACAGCGCCCGCGCGCAATCCCCCGAAGACGGCCCGCTTGTGCCGCTGATCCTGGCCATCGACCAGGGAGACTCGGCCCGGGTCCGGCAGATGCTGGCCGATCCGGCCTTCCGGGCGGCGGTCGAGGCGGCGGGCCAGACCGGCCTGCTGCTGCATGGCCTGGGTCAGGCCGAAACCCTCGATGCCGAGCTTCGCCGCGACGCCTACCGGGAGGCGATCACCCTTGGCCTGCGCGAGATCGATGCCGCGGATGAAGGCCCGTCGCTCCAGGCCCGGAGCGGGGACCAGTATGACCTTCTCGCCGACTACATCCTGTTTCTCGAGCGGGACTATCTGCTGCATCGGCTGGCATCCCTGCCGGACCCTGACCGGGGCAATATGAACCATATCGCGGCGGTCGCGGCGGTCATGGAAGAGGTCCGGCAGACCTACTCAGATCTCCTCGACCTGCTGCCCCCGTGCGGGCTGGAAGCGGGCTGCTCCGCCCGCCGGGACGCGCTCATCACGCAGTCGCAGGCCTTCTTCAACGGGACGCTGGCCAGCGCCGTTCAACTGGCGCAAGCGGCCGTCCGCGCCGAGGAGCGGGCCTATTCGCGGTTCGGAGAGGAGAACCAGTTCGGCCCCCTGGTGCGAGGCTATGAAGCCGCCGCCCAGGGCTTCACGTCCGCCGCTGACCTGTTCGGTCAGGCGGCGGTCCTGGTCGCGTCGGTGCGATCGGACCATCCCGCGGCCGGGCGATTGGGTGCCTATCGCGACAAGGCTCGCGAGCGCGCGACCTATGCGGCGCGCATCGCCCTGGAACGCGGCCCGGACCGATATGATCTGCCGCCTCCGCCTCCCCCGCCGCCTCCACCGCCACCACCCCCTCCCCCACCACCGCCACCGCCGCCGCCGCCGTCGCCACCGATGCTCGACGACAGGACATCGCTGGCGAGGATCGCCCGGGCCGACAACCTTGAGCTTCTGACGCCCTACCAGCGCGCCTGCCTGGCCAGTTCCGAGGCCTCACCCGAGAGCGCCTCCGTGGGCCTCTACTATGCGACCAGCCGCCGGCCGGTTCCCCGGCCCGACCCCGCGCGCGATCTCTGGTTCGGGACCGCACGTGAGACCGTTACCGGAGACCGGATACGCATCAACTACGGCCACGCCACGGTGAATGTGCCTTGCGAACGCGAGCGCGGCGAGCTGAGCCGGCCGGAGACCTTGCTGGTCTTTCAGTTGGAGCCTCTGGATCCGGACAAGCATTTCCAGCTCAAGGCGGTGAACCCCATCGCAGACGAAGCCGGCTGGCTGGACGCGATCGGCGCCGAACTGACCCCGACACGCCGGCGTGAGGTGCTGGTCTATGTGCATGGCTACAACAACGGCTTTGCGGACGCCTCGTACCGCGCCGGTCAGCTCCATGCCGACCTTGGCATCGACGGCGTCACGGTCTTCTACTCCTGGGCGTCGCGCGAGCGGCTGCTGGGCTATTTTGACGACCGCAGGACGGTCAAGGATGAGGCCGAGATCCGCGCCCTGGCCGACACCCTGGCGGCCCTGCGCAACAGCGAGGCGACGACCGTCTATCTGGTGGCCCATTCGATGGGCAACCGCCTGATGATGTCGGCGCTGGAGCAGCTTGCGGGCCGTACCGACCCGCCGGTCAGGCCCTTCAACGAACTGGTCATGGGCTCCGCCGACATGGAGGAGCAACTGTTTGAACGCCAGTGGAGCAGCGTCCGCCCCCTCGTCGAGCGGGCGACCCTGTACGCCTCCAGCCAGGACAAGGCCATGTGGGGTGCCCGCATGTTCGCCGGCGAACGGCGCATCGGTGACGCGGCACCCCGGCCGCTTGTCTTCGAAGGCCTGCAAACGATCGACACGACCCGGGTCGGAGGATCGGGCCTCGGCCACGACGACTACAGTGCCGGCGGGCTGGCCAGTGTTCAGGCGTCGGTCTGGTTCGATCTTCAGCCCGATGCGCGGTGCATCCTCGAGTCCTCGACCGGCCCGACCGGGATCTGGTGGAGCATTCGCCCGGAGGAGGCGGTCTGGCAGTCGGACTGCAGCCACCGCAGTTTCAGCGACGTCGCCGCTGTCGCGCGTCTGAAAGGCTCCTTCTCCGAAGCCTTTACCTGGATGAGCCAGCTCTACCCGCCACCGCCCAGGCCGGGTGACGACGAAACCTACCCTGGCCGGCTCCGCCGCCTGCTCCTCCGCCTGATCGGGCGCCGCTAGCGCCCGGCCTGCCCTTTCCTGGTCGCGGAAGGGGCCATGACAGGGTTCCGTTGCGGGGGTCACGCGTCCCAGGCCCCGGGGCAGCACCCTTTTTCCGGGGGCCGCCCCGACCCCCGGTTGATCCGGACGGCCCGTTCCGAAGCGCCGGACCGGGGCTCCCTCCCGACACGGTCGACGGCGCAGCCTGGAAAGACCGCCCGGCCATCCGGCGCCTGCGACAGCGCGCGACTTGAAGATATAAACATATCTTTATATGTCTGTCGGCCATCCCGCCGTCCGGAGCCCGTCCTTGTCCCGTTCCTCCTTCCTCTTCACCTCGGAAAGCGTCTCCGAGGGCCATCCCGACAAGGTCGCGGACCGGATCTCCGACACCGTGGTGGACCTGTTCCTGTCCAGGGACCCCTATGCCCGGGTCGCCTGCGAGACCCTGACGACGACCAATCTGGTCGTGCTGGCGGGAGAAATCCGCGGCGAGGGGATCTGGAACGCCCTGCAGGATAGCTGGGAGCCGGGCATCGAGGCCGAGATCGAGGCTGCCGTGCGCGCTGCGGTCAAGGACATCGGCTATGAACAGTCCGGGTTCCACTGGGAGACCTTCGAGTTCATCAACCGGCTGCACGGCCAGTCGGCCAATATCGCGGTCGGCGTCGACGCCGCCGGCAACAAGGACGAGGGCGCGGGCGACCAGGGCATCATGTTCGGCTATGCCTCGAACGAGACGCCCGAGCTGATGCCGGCGACCCTTCAGTACAGCCACAACATCCTGAAGCGGCTCGCCGAGGTCCGTCACGGCGGCGAGACGCGGCTGGAACCCGACGCCAAGTCGCAGGTCACCATCCAGTATGAGGACGGCGTGCCGGTGCGCGCCACCTCGATCGTCCTGTCGACGCAGCACGCCAAGGGGCTGAGCCAGGCCGAGGTCGCCGCCATCGTCAAGCCGCACATTCTCGACGTCCTGCCCGCGGGCTTCACCGACGAAAACACCGTCTGGCACATCAATCCGACCGGCATCTTCGAGATCGGCGGGCCGGACGGTGATTCCGGCCTGACCGGCCGCAAGATCATCGTCGACACCTATGGCGGCGCGGCCCCGCACGGCGGCGGTGCCTTCTCGGGCAAGGACCCGACCAAGGTCGACCGCTCGGCCGCCTATGCCTGCCGCTACCTGGCCAAGAACATCGTCGCCGCCGGCCTGGCCGACCGCTGCACCATCCAGATCTCCTACGCCATCGGCGTGGCCAAGCCCCAGTCCATCCACGTCGACCTGCACGGCACCGGCAAGGGTGCCATCACCGAAGCGGTGCTGGAGGCCAACATCCTCGGCCTGATCGGCGGGGCCACCCCACGCGCCATCCGCGAACATCTCGGCCTTAACAAGCCGATCTATGCCCGCACCGCCGCCTATGGCCATTTCGGTCGCGCGCCTGATGCCGAGGGCGGGTTCAGCTGGGAGAAGACCGATCTGGTCGATCAGCTGAAGGCGCTGGTCTAGGGATCGAGTTCGGGCTCGCCGCTCTCCGGCGAGCCCTTCGGCGTCTCGTCCTTGGCCTCGGCCACGTGCCGTTGCGGCGGGTCGAGGACGGCACCGAAACCAAACAGCATGGCCGCCATCATCTGAACGCTGCCCCCGCGCCGCTTCGACGCTGTCCGTCCGACGCCGCCCGCCATGGCGACGGTGGCCCAGACGATCAGTCCGATCAGGGCGAGGCCCACGCCCCAGCCGATGATGTCCGCCATGCCTTGCTCCCTGCGCCTGTCCAACATGGGGAGACGGCGCGCGCTGTGAAGGACTCGCGCCTGCCGCCCGACCGCCTATAAGGCCGCCCATGCCTCCTTCCGATCAACCCGCCCATCCCCCGCTCCGCTCGTTCGGCCGCATCAAGTCGCGCGCCATCAAGCCGCGTCAGGCGGCCCTGTTCGACACCCTGCTGCCCGACATCGCCCTGCCCGATCCCAAGGCCGGGCCGA
Source organism: Caulobacteraceae bacterium (assembly GCA_019746095.1). Taxonomy (GTDB): domain Bacteria; phylum Pseudomonadota; class Alphaproteobacteria; order Caulobacterales; family Caulobacteraceae; genus Brevundimonas. The sequence goes on along the minus strand of JAIESL010000138.1, from coordinate 5,684 downwards.
TCGATCCGCTCGCCCTGATGCCCGGGGCGAAGGCCGTCTGGCTCGAGATCGGCTTCGGCGGCGGCGAGCATCTGGCGGCCCAGGCGGCGCGCCACCCCGACACACTGATGATCGGCTGCGAGCCCTTCCTGAACGGCGTCGCCTCGGCCCTGCGCCATATCGAGGAGGGCGGGCTGAAGAATGTGCGGCTGCATGCGGACGATGCGCGCGACGTGATGGCCGCCCTGCCCGACGCTTCTCTGGACCGGGTCATGATCCTGTTCCCCGACCCCTGGCACAAGGCACGCCACAACAAGCGCCGGCTGGTGCAGGTCGAGACGGCCGCCGAGATCGCGCGCCTGCTCAAGCCCGGCGGCGGCCTGCGTTTCGTCACCGACTGGAAGGACTATGCCGACTGGGCGCTGGAGAAGTTCGAGCGCACGCCGGGCCTTGTCTGGCAGGCCGAGGCTGCCGACGACTGGCGCCTGGCCCCGGCCGACCATGTGGTCACCCGCTATGAAGAGAAGAAGCTGGGCGACACGGCGCCGATCTTCCTCGACTTCCTCCGTACCTGAACCCGAAGGACCGCCGCATGAGCCTCCCCCTCGACACCCTCTCGACCTCCATGTTCCTGCGCGGCCTGAACGTCCTGTCCGGACTGATCGACCGGGCGGCGGAGTCTGGTCTGGACGAGGCGGCCCTGATGGAGGCGCGGCTGGCACCGGACATGCGGCCCTTCCCCGACCAGATCCGCATGGCCAGTTTCTCGGCCCGCAGCGGCATCGCCCGACTGACCGACCAGCCCTGGCCGAAGACCGACGACACGGAAGCCACCCTGGCCGAACTGAAGGCCACGGTCGCCCTGTCGATCGCCTTCATCGAGGGCGTCGAGGCCGCGGCCTTCGCCGGCGGCGAGACCCGCCGGATCGAGCTGCGTTTTCCCGGCGTCGAGCTGAATTTCGAGGGGCAGGGCTATCTGACCAGCTTCGCCCTGCCGAATTTCTATTTCCACCTGTCGATGGCCTACGCCATCCTGCGCCAGGCCGGGTTGCCCCTGGGCAAGCGGGACTTCCTCGGTCAGCTGGACAGGATCTGAGCCGACCCGGCTTCAGGGCCGGCCTGGGCCGACGGCGAATTCGCGCAGGAAGGCCAGCTGTTCGTCGGTCTCCGGCACCGGCCGGCCGCGGGCCTTGCCGACCCGCAATATGGCCTCATCCGGATGGAGGCCGCTCTCGATCAGGGCCGCGATGGCCAGCGACGGGGCCCGGCCCAGCCCGGCGCGGCAATGGATGACGATGGCCTGACCGGCATTGAGCCGGCGCTCGACGGCCGTGGCCACGCGCCGGTAATGGACCACATCCGCCGGGACGCCGTGATCGGTGATCGGGAAGTTGTAGAAGCCGATGCCGTGGCGTGCGGCCGCCCCGCCCTCATCGGCCAGGCCGAGATCGGCGGCCTCGGCAGGCTCGAGCAGGCTGACGACATGGTCGACCATGCCGTGGGCCAGTCTGGCCATCTGCCCGTCCAGCGCCTCGCCGCCGTCAGGTTTCCGCGAAATGCCAAGACGCCCGGGGGTGTCGAGGCCGATCCAGTAGATTTTCATGCCGGACTGTTCTGGCGTTGCTAGGGTGGATTGGCAATCGTTGCGCGCGACCTGATCGTCAGGTGACAGGCGGCATGGCAGCAAGGGAGGCGGGCTCTGGAACAGCCGGTGCAGAGTCCGTCGCAGGGCAAGGGCGGCGACTTTCTGCTCGCTGCACTGCTCGCGCCCGGAATGGCGGCGGCGATCTTCTTTCTGGGCATGGGTCTGACGGAATCCTTCGTCGGACAAGGCGGCATCGAAAGGCTGATCGGGAGCTTCCTGCTTCTGTTGATGATCGCATCATGCTGGGGCGCGATACCGAGCCTGGTTTTCGGCGGACTTGTGCTGGCCCTGATCCAGCGAATTCCCTGGCCCGGCCAATCGAACCGGGTGGTGTACATGTTCGGCGGCGTCACGGCGGCCGGCCTCTATGTGCTGACAGGACTGGGAATCGCGGGACTGTCGCCCGGCGTGGCGATGTTTTTCGCCCCCTGGGCCACACGCGAATTATGGGGTCCGACCCAGTCGGGCGAGAACTGGTGGCTGCTGGCGAGCCTGCTTCTGGCAGGTGCCTGTGCGGGGCTGATCTATTCCGTGCCGGTGAAGAGGGGCTGACAAGGCCTCCGGTCGGCGCTATACGCCCTCCCACATCGTTAGACCGGCGTCCTAACGGCGCCGTTTGAGCGGCGGCCGTCCGGCCCGCCGCTTTTTTATTGGACCGCGCCCCGTTGAAGGCCAAGACCGCCGAAGACCGCCAGCTGCTGGAGCTGATCGAACCCGTGGCCGAGAGCCTGGGGCTCGACATCGTGCGCGTGCGCCTGATGGGCGGGACCCTGCGCCGGCGGCTGCAGATCATGGCCGAGCGGCCCAGCGATCACGACATCGCCGTCGAGGAATGCGCCCGCCTGAGCCGCGCCGTGTCGGAAGTGTTCGACGCCGCCGACCCGATCGCCGGCGAATATCTGCTGGAAGTGTCCTCGCCCGGCGTCGATCGCCCCCTGACCCGCCTGTCCGACTTCGACCTGTTCGAAGGCTTTGAGGCGCGGCTGGAAAGCGATCGCATGATCGAGGGCCGCAAGCGGTTCAAGGGCATGATTGCCGGGACCGATGGCGACCATGTCGCCATGGATCTGGAAGGGGAGGAGGACACTGCCCTCATTCCCTTCGCCTGGCTGGTCGACGCCAAACTGGTGCTGACCGACGAACTGATGAAGGCGGGGGCTGAAAAGCGCGCCGCCCGTAATGACAACTCCGAAGAGACCGAGGACTAGACCATGGCTGTTGCCGGCGTTTCCGCGAACCGACTCGAACTGCTGACGATCGCCGATGCGGTCGCGCGCGAAAAGAACATCGACAAGGAGATCGTCGTCGAGGCGATCGAGGAAGCGATCCAGAAGGGCGCCAAGTCGCGCTACGGTGCCCATCACGACATCCGCGCCAAGATCGACATCAAGTCGGGCGAAATGGCCCTGACGCGTCACGTCACCATCGTGGCCGATGACTGGCAGCCGGAAGACGAGCTGGAAGAGTTCAACGACTCCGCCATGGTCCGCCTCAAGGACGCCCTGAAGCGCGACCCCGAGGCCTTCGTCGGCAAGGAGTACGTCGAAAACCTGCCGCCGTTCGAATTCGGCCGGGTCCAGACCCAGATGGCCCGCCAGGTCGTGACCGGAAAGGTCCGCGACGCCGAGCGCGCCAACCAGTACGAAGAGTTCAAGGACCGCGTCGGCGAGATCGTCAACGGCACCGTCAAGCGCGTCGAATACGGCAATACCGTCGTCGACCTGGGCCGGGGCGAGGGCATCATGCGCCGCAACGACTCCATCCCGCGCGAGGTGTTCAACATCGGCGACCGGATCCGCACCTACATCTATGACGTCCGCGCCGAGGCCAAGGGCCCGCAGGTCATGCTGTCGCGCTCGCACCCCGGCTTCATGGCCAAGCTGTTCGCCCAGGAAGTCCCGGAAGTATACGACGGCGTGATCGAGATCCGCGCCGCCGCCCGCGACGCCGGCTCGCGCGCCAAGATGGCCGTGCTGTCCAACGACTCCTCCATCGATCCGGTCGGCGCCTGCGTCGGCATGCGCGGCTCGCGGGTTCAGGCGGTCGTCGCCGAACTGCAGGGCGAGAAGATCGACATCATCCAGTGGAACGCCGACGAGCCCACCTTCATCGTCAACGCCCTGGCCCCGGCCGAGGTCTCCAAGGTCGTGCTCGACGAGGAAGCCGACCGCGTTGAAGTGGTCGTGCCGGACGAGCAGCTGTCGCTGGCCATCGGCCGCCGCGGCCAGAACGTCCGCCTGGCCAGCCAGCTGACCGGCTGGCAGATCGACATCATCACCGAGAGCCAGGACTCCGAGCGTCGCCAGCGCGAGTTCAGCGAGCGCACCGTCCTGTTCCAGGAAGCCCTGGACGTGGACGAGGTCATCGCCCAGCTGCTGGTCACCGAAGGCTTCGCCACGGTGGAAGACCTGGCCTTCGTGGAATCCTACGAAATCTCCGACATCGAGGGCTTCGATGAGGACACCGCCGAGGAACTGCAGGCCCGCGCCCGCGACTTCCTCGACCGTCAGGCCGCCATCCTCGACGCCAAACGCGTCGAACTGGGCGTGCTGGACGAGGTCATGGCCGTTCCGGGCGTCACCGGCGCCATCGCCGTCGCCCTGGGCGAAGGCGGGATCAAGACCGTCGAGGACCTGGCCGATCTGGCCACCGACGAGATCCGCGGCGGCTATGAGGTCAGGAACGGTGAACGGACCAAGGTCCCGGGCGTTCTGGAAAGCTTCAACCTGGCCCAGGAAGAGGCCGAGATGCTGATCCTGCAGGCCCGGGTCGCGGCCGGCTGGATCGACGCCTCGGAACTGCCGCAGCCGCCCGAGCCGGACTATGAGGAAGAGCTGGCCGAGGGCGAATACGACGCCGACGCCGTCTTCGCCGCTGCGCCGGAAGGCGACGAGGGCGACGTCGCTGAAGACGAGGTCCTCGCCGGGGATCCCGACCAGCCCGAAAACGCGTGATGGGAAACCGGACCCTCCATGAGTCTGCGCGAAGCGACGATCGATAGAGAGAGACGCGACCTCGTCACCCACGAGGTCATGGATGAATCTCGTCTGATCCGCTTCGTCGCCGCTCCGGACGGTTCGGTCGCCCCCGATCTGGCGCGCAAGCTGCCGGGCCGCGGCCTCTGGGTCGCGGCGGACCGCGCCTCCATCGAGACGGCGGTGAAGAAGAACCTGTTCTCGCGCGCCGCCAAGGCCCCGATGAAGCCCGCCGCAGACCTCGCCGACACGGTCGAGAGTCTGCTGTTCCGGCGCTGTCTGGACCAGTTGGGGCTTGCCCGGCGCGAGGGCGTGCTTATCTCCGGCTTCGAGAAATCCCTGGCCAATATCCGGGCGGGCAAGACCGCCTGGATCATCGAGGCCGCGGACGGGTCCGCGGACGGTCGCGGCAAGCTGCTGTCGCTGGCGAAACACATGTCGCCGCCGCCGAAAGTCTGCGGCGTCTTCACGGCAGACGATTTGAGTTTGGCCCTTGGGCTGGAAAATGCGATACACGCCGTCCTGCTTGAGGGCGGGCGGGCCGATCGCTGGACCATGGAGGTCGAGCGACTGGCGGGATTTCGACCGCTTCTGCCCCCGGAGTGGGGTGGTGAGCCGGCTGAGGCGCCGACGAAGGATTTGGACGGGCGGGGTTCTGCTCCCTGATTTGGGGGCGGGGCGACGCGCGGCTTTTTGTGTTTGAACGAGACGACGGCGGATGATCCGCCGTCCCCAGTAAAGCGACCGGATGACTGACGAGAACGACAAGACCAACGACGGCGCACCGCAGGCGCCCACCGGAACCCCGTCCACGACGGGTCCGCGGGCACCGCTGAGCCTGAAGCCCCGGCAGGCGGGATCGGTTTCGACCGGGACCGTGCGCCAGAGCTTCAGCCACGGCCGCACCAAGACCGTGGTGGTCGAGACCAAACGCCCCCGTGCCGGCGGCGCGCCGGGCCATCAGCGCCCGCAGGGCTTCGATGTGGCGGCACGCCCGCGCACCGATGCGCCGGCGCCCCAGGCCCCGCGTCCCGTCGCCCCGACCGGGCCGGCCGGTGGCCGCCTGTCCAACGAGGAACAGGAAG
>JAIESL010000110.1 GCA_019746095.1 Caulobacteraceae bacterium | reverse complement strand
CTTCGGCGAAGGCGTGGAGCGGGTCTTCCCGATCCTGTCGCCGAACATCGACTCCATCGAGGTCAAGCGTCGCGGCGTCGTCCGGCGCGCCAAGCTCTATTACCTGCGTGACCGTCGCGGCAAATCGGCCCGGATCGCCGAAAAGCAGACCATCCGCCCGGTCAAGGGCGTCGTGGTCCCGGAAACCGGCACCGCCCAGAAGGCCGACGAAACCGAAGCGTAAGCCGCTTCCTTTCGCTGAAATTACAAAGGCCCCGGTCCTGCGACCGGGGCCTTTTTGCTAGAGCTTCGTCCGCAGCGACCAGAGCTCGGGGAAGCAGCGCCGCTGCAGCGTCTCGGTCAGATAGGCCACGCCCTCGGTCCCGCCCGTACCGCGCCGCCGGCCGATGATGCGCTCGACCGTCACGACATGTTTGTGTCGCCAGGTCAGCAGGGCGTCGTCGAGATCAACCAGCTTTTCCGCCAGCTGGTAGAGGGGCCACCAGCGGGTGGTGTCGCGGTAAACCTCAAGCCAGGCGTTCTCGACACCCTCCGACGGCTCATACGGCCGACTGACGTCGCGGCTGAGGGCCTCGGCCGGCACCGGCAGGCCGGCGGCGGCGAGCTGGGCCAGGGCGTCGTCATAGAGGCTGGGCGCCGCCAGGGCGGCCTGCAGCGCCACATGGGCGTCGGGGCGTTCGACATGGAAGCGCAGGAAGCGGTCGTCCTTGAGCCCCAGCATGAACTCGAACCGCCGGAACTGGTCGCTCTGAAAGCCCGAGGACGATCCCAACACGCCACGGAAACGCAGATAGTCGGCCGGGGTCATGGTGGCGAGGATGTCCCAGCTCATGGTCATCACCGCCTGGATGCGGCTGACCCGGGCGAGACATTTGTAGGCCGGCACCAGATCGCCGCCGCGGACCAGGGCCTGGGCCAGGGTCACCTCGTGCAGGATCTGCTTGAGCCAAAGCTCCTTGGTCTGGTGGATGATGACGAACAGCATCTCGTCATGTTCGCCAGACAGCGGGTGCTGGGCGGCAAGCAGGTCGTCCAGCTCCAGATAGCCGGCGTAGGTTATCTCGGAAGGTTTGGCGGAGTCGGTCATTCCCGACCTATCGCGCGGGAGACGCGGAGGCTCAAGGCTTGTCAGGATTGTCCGGCCGGTCATCCCAGCCTTCGCGGCTGGACCTGAAGGCGAGCGCCATCAGGGCCCAGCTCAGCCCCACCGTCCCCGATACACCGAGCGACAGGGCAATCAGGCCATGCAATCCCAGCGGCCCGCCGCCGATCGCGGTCCAGGCGAAGCTGACGGCAGCCGTCGCGCCCACAGCGACGCCGGTGACAGCCAGGAGCTTCAACAGCAGCCGGGACAGGGTCAGCGCTGGACCCACTGGCCGTCGGCGTTGCGGTACCACTGGCCGGTGCTGATGCGGGGCAGGAGCTGCGTCTGGAACATCCGGGCGGCAGCGGCCTCGGTGGTCGCACCATCGCCGGCCGCCTGGGCGCTGCGGGCATAGGCTTCACGACGCGCCGCATTGGTGACCTGGACGGCCTCGGTCAGCAGGGCGTCGGCCGAAGCCAGGCGGAAACCGAGGTAGCCGTCAGACTGTTCTCCGACCGTACCCTGCGCCTTGGCGGCATCAATCATGGACTTCTGGGCGGCAGTCTGGGCGAAGGCCGCGCCTGCGGCGACGCCGAGAGCCGCAATGGCCGCGGCAACGACGAAGAATTTGCGGAAAGACATCTGGGTCAACTTTCGCGTCAGAACAGGTTGGGATTTTCGATGAGGAGGTCCTGCAGTTCCTTGTCGAGGCGCACGCGAACATCGGCATCGAGTTTCGCATAGATGGTGATCGGATCGACCTGCAGCCGGACCGTGGGCGTACAGGCACCGAGGCCGCCGACGGCTATCACGCCGAGCAGGACAAGGCGGGCGTGCGTCCGGGTCTTGGGCCGAGTCATGGGCAGATGTCTCCGGTCTTCAATCTGTCGCGATTTAACGCGCGGGAGCGTGAATGGGTTCTGAACGGCGGAAACTGGCTGATCACGGTGTGACCGTGGGCTGTCCGCCGCGGGCCCGGTTCATCGCCAGCAGGTCGCCGATCAGCTGGTTCAGATTGAGGGTGGTGTCCAGGCTCAGGTCGATGCCTGTGCCGGACGGCAAGGGCAGGATTCGGTTCAGGAACTCCCGGCTGATGAACTCGGCGAGTGGTATGCGAAGTTCCTGCCGCACCGGAGGATCGTGACGGCCGCGAATGCGGAACAAGACGCCGATCCTGCCCTCGTCGAGGCTGTTGACCTCAGCGGAGAGGATGTCGAACGCGAGATTTTCCATGGCCTGGTAGGCCAGGTCCTGGACCATGTTGGGCGGCACCGCCTCTCCGCCGCCGCCGGCCTCCAGTCCGCTGAGGGCTTCGCGAGCGATGGACAGGCGGCCCGGCTGCACGGCCGCCAACGAGCCGCCGACAATACGTACGCCATTCACCCGGTCCGAAGTGAAGGGCAGGCGGCCCGACACCACCGCGTCAAGATTGACCTTCTCGCCAAATCCGGATCCAGCGATGACCTGACCCAGTTGAACGTTCTCGAGCACGATGACACCCCGAACCGGTTCGTTCGGGTCGAGAGAAACGGAAAAGGGCTCGACCCTCATGTGGCCGCCGGCGACGGCGAGGTCGCCGCCTTCGATCGTCACCGCTGCCTTGTCGAGGCCGAAGGTCAGCCCGATGTCGGTCAGCGGGACGAACGTTTCCAGCCTGTCGGCGGCCAAGCGCTGACCCGGCACAGCGCTCAGGGGGGCGAGGTTGCTGAAGTCGACGGTCCCGCGGAGGCCCTTGACCGGACCAGCAGGGCTGGTGAAGTCGAGACCGGGGATCGTCAGCCGACCGGAACTGCGTCCCTCCGCACCCGCTCGCCAGTCCACACGACCCTCAAACGCGACCGAGCCGGAGGCCGGAGCGCCTATGATTTCCGCCATGGGACTGAGATTCACGGGCTGAAGGCCGCCGGCTGCGAAGACGATGGAGGGTGCGTCAATCTTCAGGCCCCCGATTCCTGCAGCCCCGTCATGTGAGAGCGTCAGATGACCGAGATTCGTGTCGCCGCGCGCCAGATCAAAGACACCCGTCCAGTCCTCGCCGGAGAGGCCAGCCGTGCCGGTCGCGGTGAGGGAATTGAAGCGGTGGGGCGTGGTCGCGTCCTCGACCGTCGCTCTCGCAATACGAGCCTCCAGACCCAGGCCGGCGGGACCGCCGGTGACGGCAAAGCCGCCGTCTGCGTCGCGGAACTGCAGCGCCAGGAAGGGGGCCGAGGCGTTCAGATGACGCAAAGCGCCGTCGGCTCGCCAACGGCCTCCGGCCACACTGACCAGGGTTCGGTCCAGCGCGCAGATGTCCCCGGCGACATCAACCACATCGCTCTCATCGAGCTCCAGTCGCTCAATGGCAAAGGGACTGCAGCCTGCGGCGAGATAGGTGAGACGGCCGGCACCGGACCTCAGCTCACCCCCGGTCCGAATCGTGATCCCGCGGGCCAGGCCGAGGTCGAGGGCGGCGCGGCCTTCCAGTCTGGCGGTGAAGCCGTTCGCGGTAAGCCGCCAGTCCGGGATGGCGAAGACGGCGTCCGGCAGGCCTTGTCCGCGGATGGCTTCCAGCGACAGGGCACCGCCGCCGGCCTGACCCTGCCCGGCCGTAAAGATGGGCGTCGAGACCGGACGGGCCGTCAGGGTGCCGCCATTGGCCGGCCGCAAGGTCGCCGGACGGGTCAGGGTCAGGCGAGTCCCCGAACCACCCGTGGCCAACTCAAAGCCCGGCACATCCAGTGCAAAGTCGGAGAGGGCGCGCTTGAGCCCAGCCAATTCGGTGACATCGCCACGCAAGGGAGCGCCAAAGAGCGGCCAGGCACCGCCGGCGGACCGGATGTTACCCGTGGCCGCAATACGCACGCCGCCGTCAGAGACGAGGTCGAAATCTGCCAGGCCACGAAGATCGGTCAGGCTCAGATCTGCCCATGCCAGCCGGTCGGCCGACACGGCGACCGGGCCTTCGGCCTCGACCACGGTGCCACGCCCGCCGAGCACGAGTCTGCGGGAACTCAGGGCGATCCCTGCGCCATCCAGCCCTGCAACGGAAGCGCGCGCTACCGTCATCGCGGCATTGCCGTCCAGTCGCCAGTTGAGTCCCCGCGACTCCCGCGCCAGGACGGTCCGGTTAGCGGACAGGTCCATACGCATGTCCGCCATCGATCCAGTCGGTCCGTCAACCCGGGCGGCGCTCAGCCGGGCGGTGCCTGTCCCTTCAATTCGAAAGCTCTCGAGCCAGCCGGCCGTCCGCCCGTTAAAGGCCAGGTTCAGGTCCGCATCCTGCGCACGACCGTCCGCGGCAGCCAGACGCGCGGCGGTGAGGTGGAGATCAATCCGGGCCCGACCGTCGCCGCGCCGGGTCTTGAGGTCTGGGTAGGGAAGGTCGCCCGAGAGCGTCAGCCTGGTACCCTCACCCATGATGCCCGACAGACTTGCGCGTTCGGCGGCGGCCGCAAGGCGAAGGGCGACGCGATCCCCGGTGGTCGTCAGGTCGAGCGTCCCGTGCAGCCCTGTCGCCTGGACTGCCCCGCTCGTGAAAACGGTCTGGGGCATCCGTGCAGTCAGCCGCATCAGCTTGCCGTCGTCGATCCGGACGTCACCAAAAATGCGGGTCGGGCCATAGTCCGTGTCGAGCCGGATCTGCGCCCCCTCGACCAGGACAAGTGGACCGCGACTGTCGGGGCGCGGCGGCCGGCCAGCAAAGCGCTCGACCAGCGGGTCCAGCGAACCGAGAGTCAGTTTTCCGTTTCGAACGCTGGCGCGGACCACCGGCCGGACCAGGCGTACACGGGTCGGGGTCAGGCCCAGCCCTTCCTCCGACCACGGTGTGCCGATCGCAAAGTCGACCTCCACCCGTTCGACCGTGACGTCCGGACTTCCGGGTTCACCGATACGGACGCTGGCGACAAGGCCATCAAGCTCGACCCGCTCGATGTGCATCTCAGCCGCTATGCCCTGCTGTTCCAGCCAGCCGACCAGAAGCGGCCGCGTCGCCGCGCGCCGGTTGAGATAGAGCATGGTCGCCAGGACCAGCAGCACGCCGACGACCACGCCCACAATCAAGAGGGGGCGACGGCCGCGCTGAGCTATAGGGCGTGGTCCGGAGTCGGTTGCGGTCATCGACCGGTCATATCGGCACACACCACTGGGGCGAAAGGTCGCAAAGCAAAGAACTCGTCTCGATCAGCACTGAGTTTGTGTCCAGGGCAACACAGCGGAGTGGCGCTTCAGCCACTTTGAATGCGGCCCCGTTCATTTCGGGACACCCCAAGAGGCGCTTGAGTCTATTGCTGAGCCAAATGCGACGAATACACGGTCGCTTGCTCACAATAGTCTCATGGTTCACGCAGGCTTTACCGGTGACCAAGGCTCCGGTTAACGCGCTGTAACGAACCGTCTTCCCATGCTGGGGCGGACCGGCTATACGGCCTGTCTCGCACCGGGGACCGCTCCGGCGCGATCCTTGCTACCAGTGGCTTTGGCGCCGTCCGGCGTCGTTGTTTGTCGGGGACCGATGGCTCAGTTCGATCCACGTCGCCAGCCGATGCGCATCGCGCCTCACGCCCTCACGGCGGTGGCCGCGGTCTCGGTGGCGCTGCTTGCCGGTCGTGTGTACCAACCCGCCAAGGCGGAAGAGGCTCCGCCCCTCACTCAAAGTCAGATTGCTGTCCTGGCGGACCAGGCGTTTGCGGCCGCGGGCATGCCCGCCGGATTGACCACGCCCGAAGCCATCCCCGTTCAGATTCGTCGCGGCGAAACCTTCGAGCAGGCTGTGCGCCGCACCGGTATCGCACCGGAAGAAGCTTCGGCTGTCGCAGCCACCCTGTCGAACGCGATGGATGTAAACGCCATACGCGTGGGCCAGCGCTTCGAGACCGCCATCTCCCAGCCGCGCGGCGGCCGGGGCGATGCCCGTCTGATCGGCCTGACAATGCGGACAGGCCCGGCGACCCAGCTGACGGTCTCGCGCAGCTTCGACGGTGCCCTGCGCCTGCGGGCGCTTGAGGAAAAGGTCACCCACGAGACTGTGGTCCTGACCGGCAAGGTCGAGGGTTCGCTGACGCGCACGGCGCGCCGCGAAGGGGCCCCCGCCGATGTCGCCCGCGCCGCCGGACGCCTTTTCTCGCACCGGTTCGACATGGAGCGCGACATCCGCGCCAGTGACGAATTCACCTATGTTTTCGGCCGTACCGTCACAGAGAACGGCCGTACGATAGGGACGGACGGCCTGCTCTATGCGGAGCTGAAAGGTGTGGCCTTCTATCGCTTCCAGCCGGCCGGAGCGCGCGAGCCCCAGTATTTTGACGCCACCGGCAAGAACACCCGTTCTGCCTTCATGCGCACGCCGCTGGAACGGAGCTTCCGTGTTTCGTCGTCGTTCGGCTTCCGCCGTCATCCGATTGCCGGATACCGGAAGATGCACCAGGGCATCGACTTCGCCGCCGCGAGCGGAACCCCGGTCGTCGCCCCGGCTGATGGTGTCGTCGTCGAAGCCCGTCGCTGGGGCGGCTATGGCAATTGGTTGCGGATCCGCCATTCGAACGGCCTGGAGACCGGCTACGGACACCTGTCGCGCTATGCTTCGGGCATACGCGCCGGACAGCGCGTTCGGCAGGGGCAGGTCGTCGCCTATGTCGGGTCGACCGGGGCCTCGACCGGCCCGCACCTGCACTATGAAATCTGGCGTGGCGGACAGCGGATCAATCCGGCCGGGGTCCGCACCACCGAGGGCACGATCCTGACGGGAGCGGACCTGGTCGCGTTCAAGGCTGAGAAAGCCCGTATCGACCGCATCCGGGCCGCCGGCGGCGAACGCCGTCCGCAGCCGCAGCGCGCCGCCGTCGAAGGCCTGCGTCCCGCCCAGGGCTAGATTCCTCCGGTCTCGCTTCGGCAGATCCCCCCCGGGCGCTGGTACACCCGGTCGGAACTGGCCCTGAGCGCACCGCGGTCAGGCAGCCACTCCACCCGGACGGTCACGCCGCAGCGAGTGGCGGTAGTCACCCAGCCCATAGGATTGATCGGCAGACAGTCGACGGCTTTCATCGTCGTGCCGCAATCCGGCGCGACGGTGCTGAACGCGTGACTCACAGCGCGCTCCCTCGCGTTCCGGCGCGAACGCCAACCCGAAGACGGCATGGAACACAGGCGACACATTCTGGGAGGGTTAGCGGGCAGCGCCATACTGTGGAGCGCCGGGGCCAAGGTTCGGGCGCAGACCGCCTTTCGCTCGCAGCGTATTGCGGTGACGACGCGCGGCCGCGGCCCCGACGTGCTGCTTATCCCCGGCCTGGCCTCGACGGCCGAGGTCTGGCGCGGCGTCGCGGACCGGCTGGCGGGAAAGCGGCGGCTGCATCTGGTCTCGGTGCGGGGCTTCGGCGATCTTCCGGCCGGAGCCAACGGCAACGGTGCGGTCCTGGCCGCGGTCGCGGCCGAAGTACATCGCTACATTACCGAACAACGCCTTGAGCGACCGGCCATCATCGGCCATTCCATGGGTGGGCAGCTCGGACTGCGCGTCGCAGCGGATGCCGGCGCGCGGGTGGGCCGGGTTATGGCGGTGGACTCCTCTCCCTTCTTCCCGGCCCTGATCAGCCCGGATGCCACCGTCACTGACATCGAGCCGATCGCGCAACTGGCCTACCAGGCAATCCATTTTCTCGGCGACGAGGCGCTGCGGTCGCGGGGACGGGAGATGGGCCTGGAACTGGGTGGAGCCACAGACGCTTTCTTCGGCACGCTCGGGTGGCAGGGCGGCGATCGTCGGGTGCTGGCCCAGTCCCTTTATGAGGTGATGACCGTCGACCTCCGCCGCCGCCTGCCGGATATCACCGCGCCCGTGACCGTGGTCTTCGGCTGGAGCGCCGACGAGGCCTCCCCGCGCAGTCGCACGGATCGCCTGTTTCGCGGGGCCTACGCCCGTCTCCGCACGCCAGCCGCCTTCATTCCGATCGAAGGGGCCGAGCATATGGTCATGATCGACCAGCCGACGCGTTTCATGGCGGCCGTGGACAGGTTCCTCGCCTGAACTCAGCCAGCGTCCGGCTGAGCGTCCGGATGGGCGGCGACAAAGGCGGGATGCTGCGCGGCCGCCGCGTCGACGGCCAACAGGGCCGGGAAGGCGTCGAGCGGGACGTTGAATCGACGGGCTGAATAGATCTGGGGGATCAGATAGCAGTCGGCGAAGGTCGGGGCGTCGCTGAAACACCAGCCGCCGCCATGACGTCCAACAAGGGCCTCGAGAGCCTCGAACCCGGGCATGATCCAGCGCGCGGCCCAGGCGTCGACGGCGGCCTGGTCGGCCCCGAAGGTTTCTCGCAGCGCCTTGCCGACGCGCAGATTGTTCAGTGGATGGATGTCGCAACCGATCAGGGCCGACATCGCACGGACATGGGCACGATCCAGGGCATTTTTCGGCAGCAGGGCCGGGGCGGGATGGGCTTCCTCCAGCCATTCGAGAATGGCCGGGCTCTGGGTAAGAAGGGCTCCGTCGACCGACAGCGCCGGCACCATGCCCTGGGGGTTGAGGGCGACAAAGGCCGCGGACCTCTGGGCACCCGTTCTCAGGTCGACGCCCGCCTGTTCATAGACCAGTCCCTTGAGGTTCAACGCAATACGGGTGCGGTAGGCGGCACCGGACCGCCAGTAGCCATGCAGGATCATCGAGAGCGCACCGTGAACGTGAGGGGTTGCAGGCCGCGGATGGTCGCTTCGACCCGGTCACCGGGCCGGAGCGGACCGACGCCCTCGGGCGTGCCGGTGAAAATCAGGTCGCCGGGCCGGACGTCCCAGAGCGTGCGGGCCTTGAGCAGAATCTCCTCCGGATTCCAGACCATGTCGTCGAGGCGGCCCGTCTGTCGCACGTCCCCGTTGACAGCCAGCGAGATTGGCGCGGCTGCATCCGGGAGCGCACCGAGCGTCAGCGCACCGCAGGGCGCGGATTGGTCAAAGCCCTTGGCCGCATCCCATGGTCGGCCCGCTTCCTTCGCCTCCGCCTGAAGATCGCGGCGGGTCAGGTCACAGCCCACCGCCCAACCGACAATCCCGCCATCCACGCCGACCGCACAGACCAGCTCAACCTCATGGTGGAGGTTGGTCGTCGCGCTCGGGTAGGAAGGGGCCGCCCCGTCAGCGACGACGGCATCGGCCGGCTTGCTGAAAAAGAACGGCTCGGCGCGGGCGTGGCCCATTTCGTGCGCATGGGCGGCGTAGTTCTGGCCGACGCACAGAATCCGGCGAACAGGAAAGCGATCGCTGCGCCCCTGAATGGGCAACGACGGGGTCAGCGCAGGTGAAAACAACCAGTCAGTCATACCCCTGTGTATTCCCGGAGGCGACGGTTCGCCACTGTCAGCTATGCTGCATCGCAGGAACCGTCACCCCACAGTGGCGTTCCGGTTCAGGGTTCTCTATCTAATCGTCAAGCTTGCAGAGCGGAGCGCGCAGAATGGCCACCACCAAGTCAGCACGGACAGCCGTGAAGAACGACATCAATACGCTGAAGGATGACCTCAAGGTGCTCGGCACCGAAGAGAAGGCCCGGCTGCGTGAAAAGGCGACGGCGGCGGAAGCCCGCCTGCGCGCCAAGGCTGCGGAGGCTGAATCACGCCTGCGCGAGGAAGCTGACGTCCTGCGTGAGCGGGCCCGAGGCTATTACGACACCGCCCGCGTGCGTGGTCAGGAGTATTACGATGAGGCCAGCGAGCGCTTCGACGAGGCGCAACGCTACCTGGTCGAGCGGGTGCAGGAGCGCCCGATGCAGTCGACGGCGATCGCTCTCGGCGTCGGCGTCGTTCTGGGCCTGCTGCTCGCCGGCCGTCGCCGCTGATGTTCGGTGGAGGCATGGCCCGTAACCTGGTCAAGAAGGCCGTCGCGGCCTCGGTCGCGGCGGGGGCCGCCCTCGTTGCCGTCCTGGCGCTCGGGGCGACCATCTTTTTCGCCCTGCAACTGGTCGTCGAACCGCTTGCAGCCGCCGCGATTACCTTCCTGCTCTTCACGGTGATCGCGCTCGCGGTGGCGATGATCTTTGTCACCCGCAGCGAGGCAGAAGACGAGGTCAGCGAAGACGATGCGTCCGGACTTGGCCAGCGCGCCTTCATGTTGTTCAAGCAGCGGCCCATTCTCGGGACCGTTGCGGCCCTTGCCGGCGGCTGGATCTTCCTGAGAAACCCGGCCCTGGCCACCATGGTCGCCGCCGCCTTCACCGAAAAATCCCACGGACGCCGCCGCCGGTAAGGCGGAACGGACATCTGAGATCACGGAAGGCCGTGTTTGATCAAACCGCGGCCTTTTCCATTTGCCCGGCAGAGTTGGGGTCCGGAGCCGTGGCGGTCCGCCGGGTATCCTGGCGTCTCGGCAGTTTCCAGGTCTCGTTCGGCTCGAACCGGTCCCCGGTCCAGGCCAGGGCAGTGACCGTGATCTGGTGGGCGTCCCAGTCGATCTGATTGAAACTGGGCGGTGAGCCACGCTCGCGATGCGACAGGGTTCCGCAACCGACCGCGTATGAGCAGTGATCGCCAAGGCTGATCGGCAGGGCGAAGGGGGCGTGGACGTGACCGGTTGCGATCAGATCAACCCCGGCTTCGGCGAAGATCAGAGCCGCCGCCTCACCGCGCTTCACCTCGCCGGTCATGGGCGCACCGATCATCTCGACCAGCGGATGATGGCAGGCCAGCACGCGGAGCGCCCCGACAGGGGCCTGGCGCAGCGCCTCAGCGGCCTTGCGGGTTTGGGAGAGGTCAATGACGCCCTTGGACCAGTTGGCTCGCGCCTGCCAGCCGCGCGCGGTCACCACGCCGCGCACCATCAGGTTCGGACTCAGAAACTGATGGTCGTGGGCCGGATGGCCGGTCGCCTTCTCGAACGCCTTCCACGGGGCGAACACGCGCGCGAAAAGGCTCCAGTAGGGGACGTCATGATTGCCGACGATGACAAAGCGGGGATCCGGCATACGCCCGATCCAACGTCCCGCGGCCTCGAACTCGGCTGGCAGGCCCCGCTGGGTGATGTCTCCGGTGATCAGGATCAGGTCATGCACCGTGGCATGGGCGTAGTCGAGGGCGACCGCACAGGCATGAGCGTGCTCGCAGCCGAAATGGATATCTGAGAACTGGAGGATACGCCCCACTAGACGCTGTCTTCCGCACTGGTCGGGTTGGGTGCCAGGGCGCGGAAGGCTGTTCGGATGAAGCGAACCTTCGCCTCGTGACGCAGCAGGGCCGGCTCGCCGTCGATCACCGCCGGTATGCGGGACCGGGCGCGGATCGTCGCCTGCTGGATCGCCTTGGTCGTCACGGCAGGGTCCTGCCTCCAATCATCGAACACCGCGTGGGCCGCGAGACGAAAGACCTCAAGCGCATCAGCTGGGTTCATGGCAGCGGCTTCCAGCCCGGTAGAGTCGTCCATCGCTTTCGAGATCATCGGGCTGATCAGCACCAGTGCCTCAGAGCGACGATCGGGCCGGCCGTCAAGCGAGAAGCGCAGGCGTCCGGAGAACGCCCGCTTGAGCGCCCGACGCCCATAGGCCAGGGCGAGGCCGAGCTTGCCCTCGCGCACGGCCTCTCTCGCAGGGGCCCACAACGCTGGTGCCCCGAGAATGGCAGCGCAATAAAACGCCCGGCGGCATCGGCCGTCCGAGACCTCGCCACCTGCGACCCGCTGTGGAGCGCCCTCTTCGAGCGCGAGTCTCAGCGCGATCTTCCAGTCAGCGGTGCCGTACAGGGCTCTCGGGAGCATATTCATGGTGCCGCCCGGCAGGGGCGCGACCAACGGGCCCTCCGGCCCGGCGCGCGATGCGATCGTGCCAGCAGTTCCGTCACCGGCGAGAACAAACAGGACGTCCGGCCGGGCATCGAGCGCTTGCTGGACCTGAGCGTCGAACTGCCCACCCTTGAGGGCGACAATCGTGGCGACAAAAGGATAGTCAGCCAGGATCGCGGCCGCCTCCTCGGCGGCGTTGGCACCAACACCGCCTGCCAGCGGATTGACCAGCATGGTGACCCGCTGCAGCGCGACGTGTGGGGTCAGAACATGCAGGTCGGTCATCGGGTTGTCGGCCACACTCGCAGGATAGCGAGCCGGCGTCACAGTATCACTCATTCCGCCCGAACGTCCCGACCGGAATGATGTTCCGGTCGAGTTCGGTCAAGCGAGACTATTGCTTCTTCATCGCGTCAGCAGCAGCCATGGCTCCGGCCGGGGCGGCTTCGGTGGCCGCTTCAGCAGCGGCCCCGGTGGCGTCGGCAGTTTCTGCACCACCCTCGGACGCTTCGCCCTTGACCGTGGAGACAGCCTGGGTGATCCAGCCATCCATCATCGCGCCACCCTCAGCGAGCGACTGCTCCTTGATGCCCAGCACCGCGGTCAGGACCCCGAACAGCGCCAGCAGAGTAACAAGAACGCCGACCAGTGGAGTGCCGCCCGAGCGCCGCTTGGTGCGGGCCCAGACCGGGCTGTGTTCACCGTCGTCCGCCATGCGGACCGGTTCAGAAAAACGCATACGAAACCCCCGTCTCAACTCAAAACATCGACGCCGGCAACTTGAGTGCCGCATAGATGAAAGCCTGTTACAGACTTAGCGTCCACAATAGCCTTGGAACCGCCACGCTTATCCAGCGTTCTCACCCGTGGGGCGAACCCGAGAGATTAAGGAAACCTAGATGAAGAAGGTAATCATTGCGATCGCCGGAGCCGGCCTTCTGGTCAGCGCCTGCGCAACGGACGAATACGGCAACAGCACCGGACCGAACGAGGCGGTTCGCCAAGGTGCCATCGGCGCAGGCATCGGTGCCGTGGCCGGGGCGATCATCGGAAACAATGTTGGCGACGGCAATGCCGGGCGCGGTGCCGCCCTCGGTGCCGTAGTCGGGGGCGTGGCCGGCGCGGTCCGCGGCTCGTCCCAGGATCGGGCCAACCAGCGCCGCTACCGCGACAACCAGAACCGGTACTACTACTGCTACGACGGGCGCCAAGACGAGTGCTACTGGGAAAACGGGCAGCGTCGCTACTAGGCACCAAGTGGTGCGATGAGAGTTGAGGGCGGTTCGTCGGGAGGCGGGCCGCCCTTTTTCATGAATGGTCCGGTGGGATCGAGGGGTTGGGTATGAGGCGATTGATCGGGTTTGCGGGGGTCGCCTTGGCGGTGGGGCTTTCGGGGTGCGGGGTGAGCCGGTTCATGGACCGGCGCGCGGTGGTGAGCGAGCCGGAGGTGTGCAGCGCCCGACGGTTCGAGGTCTATTTCGCCGACAGTGAAGCGGGGCTGACGGAATCGGCGCGGGAGGCGATCGGCATGGCCGCGGCGCAGCTGCAGGGCTGTGAGATCCGCCGGGTCCAGGTCATCGGCCTGGCGGACGCCCGGGGCGGGGCCAGCGCCAACCAGGACCTGTCCGAGCGCCGGGCCCGGGCCGTGGCCGAGGCCTTCACGGCCGCCGGCTGGCCTGCGCCGGCGTTCGATGTCGATGCCGTCGGCGACACAGGGGCGGTGACCGACAGCGGCGCGCGCGAGCCGATGCGCCGGCGGACCGAGGTGCTGGTCGAGGCCGCCCCGCGCCAGACTCCCTGACAGGCGCGACCCGGCGCCGCTGACGAAGGCGGTGACGCGATGAGGTCCGGGCGGCTAAGGTCGTCCCGACCGTCTCCGGAGGCCGCGTGAACCATCTCGTCCGACTGCTGATCCTGTTCGTCCTCGGCCTGTGGCCGGTCGCGGCCCTGGCCCAGGCTCCGGCGACCCCGGGGCCGCAGCGCACGGAGCGGATCGAGGCCGAGCTGGTCCCGATGTCCGCCTGGGCCGCGCCAGGCTCGACGGCGGTCGTGGCCGTCCGGCAGGCCATCAAGCCCGACTGGCACACCTACTGGCGCAATCCCGGCGATTCCGGCGGTGCCACCACCCTGGCCTGGACCCTGCCGCAGGGCGTTCGCGCCGGCGACATCGTTTGGCCTGTGCCCGAGCGGCAGCGGATCGCGGGACTGATGAACTACGGCTATTCCGGCGAGGTCTATCTGCCGGTTCCCGTCGAGATTCCGGCCTCGGCGCGGCCGGGGACCAGCCTGCCCCTGACGGTCCGGGCCCTGTTCCTCGTCTGCAGCGCCGAGATGTGCGTGCCGGATGAACTGACCCTGCGCCTGGACCTGCCCGTCCGCGAGGGGGCCGCGCCATTGCACCCTCGCCACGGGGCGGCGATCACGGCGGTGCTGGAAAACGCCCCGCGACCGGCCGGCATCGAGGCGCGGATCGCCCTGCAGGACGGGGTGATGACCCTGGCCGCCGCCGGCGGGCCGCTGGCCGGTCGCGATCCCGGCCCGAGCTATTTCTTCCCGTTCGAAGGCGGGATCATTGACCATCCGGCGGACCAGACCGGCGTCTGGGGCCCGCAGGGGCTGGCCCTGAGGCTGCAGCCCGGCGGCGAGACCCGGGCCAACGGCCTGACCGGACCGGTCGAGGGCGTGCTGGTCACCCGCCATGGGGCCTGGGAGATCCGGGCCGGGCCGGGTACCGCACCCGCCGGAACCGGCGGTTCCGGGACCCTGGCCGCCGCGCCGGACAGCACCGGTACCGGACGGAGCTCCGGCGCCGGGTCCGCAACAACGCTGGCGACCTTCGTCCAGGCGGTGCTGTTCGCGATCCTCGGCGGACTGATCCTCAATCTGATGCCCTGCGTCTTCCCCATACTGGCCATGAAGGCGGCCTCGCTGGCGGGCTCGGCCCATGATGTGCGCCACGCCCGGCGTGACGGACTGGCCTTTCTGGCCGGGGTCCTGACCACCTTCCTGCTGCTGGCGGGGGGTCTTCTGGTCCTGCGGGCGACCGGTGAGGCCGTGGGCTGGGGCTTCCAGCTGCAGTCGCCGCCGGTGACCGCGGGGCTGGCCCTGCTGATGCTGGCCGTGGCGCTGAACCTGTCCGGCGTCTTCCATGTCGGCGGCAGCCTGCAAGACGTCGGATCGGGGCCGCTGTCGCGACTGCCGGGCGGCTCGGGTGCCTTCTTCACCGGAGCGCTGGCGGTGATCGTGGCCGCCCCCTGCACCGCCCCGTTCATGGCCTTTGCACTGGGAGCGGCGCTGGTCATGCCCTGGCCGATGGCGCTGCTGGTCTTCCTCGGCCTCGGACTCGGACTGGCCCTGCCCTTCGTCGCCGTCAGCCTGTCGCCCGGCCTGCTGGCGAGGCTTCCGCGGCCCGGACCGTGGATGGAGCGGCTCAAGGGGCTGCTGGCCTTCCCCATGTATGCGACCGCCCTGTGGCTGGCCTGGGTATTCAGCCGCCAGACCGGAGCGGAGGCGCTGGGCCTGCTGTTCGGCGCCGGGGTCCTGCTGTCGCTCGGACTCTGGCTGGTCGGGGGCGGCCAGACCGAGCGCGGCTTCGGGAGGCGGGGCCTGCTGCATCTGACGGCGGGGGCCATCGCCCTGCTGCTGGCGGCGGCGACGGCCGGGCTGGCGGCCGTGATGCCGGCGGACCTCACCGTGACGGAGGCCGGTGATCCGCCCGCTGGTCCGACGAGCGCCCCCTGGTCAGCGGCGGCGGTGGACGCGGCCCGGGCCGAGGGGCGACCGGTGCTGGTCAATTTCACCGCCGACTGGTGCGTGACCTGCAAGATCAATGAACGGACCTCGCTGAGTTCAGCGGGTGTGAAGGCCGCCCTGGAGCGCGCCGACGCCGTCTATCTGGTCGGCGACTGGACCCGGCGCGACGACGCCATCACCGCCGAACTGCAACGGCACGGGCGATCGGGGGTACCGTTGTATCTGCTGTATTCGCCGGGAGCTGCGGAACCGCGGGTCTTGCCGCAGCTGCTGACCGAAGGGGTGGTGGTGGAGGCGTTGGGGGATGCTCGCTGATCCCTCTCTCCTTGGGAGAGGGCTTGAGCGCCCAGGAGCGTAGCGATTGGTCGCGCGAAAGGGTGTGGGGCGGGTGGCGGCATTCGGCGCAAGCCACGTCGCCGTTCGGAGCGGCGGCTTCGCCGACGGATAGAGCCGACCCGCATCCGCCCCTTCGGGGCACCTTCTCCCAATGGGAGAAGGATCAGGTTTTCTCAACACGGCCACGCCTCCGCCGCCCCAAGCGGGAGGCCGGCGTCCTCGCGCCAGTCGTCTCTGTTGGCCTGCAGGGTCACCTCATCGAGGTAGGACAGGGGATACAGCCAGCCCGTCTCGCTCCAGAAGGCCGCGGTCCAGCCGTGGCGGACCGCCCAGTCCCGGTCGCGGGCCGCCTGGTCGGGCGGCAGGTTCTCTGCCCGCCATTCCAGCACAAAGCCCAGGTGCCAGACCGGAACCTGGGCCAGCGGCTCGCCCCGCATCGCCTCGGCCAGTTTGACCGCCAGCAGCCGCGTCTCCTCCCGCCGGTATTCGAACTCAGCCTGTTTGCGTTGGGCGTGGCGGTCCCAGCCCTCGGCCGGCTCCGGATCGGGCTCGGCGGGCGGCCGCCGTTTCCAGCCTTCCGAGGCCCGGCGCCGCCAGAGATTGTCCAGGCCGACATCATATCGCCGGGCCAGGGAGGCCCCGGTCTCGCCCGCCTCCCATGCGCGGCGGATGGCGTGCCAGGTGTCATCGGAGCGGATTTTTCGGGCCTGTCTCTCGAACATGGCCACAGTATCGAGGGCGGTTGCGTCAGAATCGGTCGCGCTGACTGGCGAAGTATCCGCGCGCCGTCCAAAGTTGATCCCTCTCCCGCTGGGAGAGGGCTTGAGCGCCCAAGAGCGTAGCGATTGGATGCGCGAAAGGGTGTGGGTCGAGCGGCGGCATTCGGCAAAGCCGTGGTGCTGTTCGGAGAAGCGGCTTCGCCGAGGGATAGAGCCGACCCACATCCGCCCCTTCGGGGCACCTTCTCCCAGAGGGAGAAGGAACCGGATTACACGCCCAACCCACGTGCGTGCTCGCGTATCCCGGCGATGATCCGTTCGGGCGAGGAGAGCGCCTCTTCATTGCTGAAACGCAGTACCGTCCAGCCGAGGCTTTCCAGCTCGGCTTGCCGAAGATGGTCCCTCAACACGACGTCATCCCGCTCGTGGACGCCACCGTCGATTTCGAGGATCAGCCGCAGCCGATCGCAGGCGAAATCGGCGAAGTATCGACCGATCGGGTGTTGGCGGCGGAACCGGTGTCCGTCGATCTGTGCGCCGCGGAGCCGCTGCCACAGACGGCGCTCCGCCAGACCGGCAGCCTGCCGTTGATTGCGCGCGAAAGCTGTTCTGTGCCCAGCCACGACGCCCTTATAGCGTGTTTTGATCGCCACTTCAGCCTCCCTCTCCCTTTGGGAGAGGGCTTGAGCGCCCAAGAGCGTAGCGATTGGATGCGCGAAAGGGTGTGGGTCGGGTGAGTGCGTTCGGCGAAAGCCGCGGCGCGACCGGAGCGGCGGCTTGCGCCGAAGGACAGAGCCGACCCACATCCACCCCTTCGGGGCACCTTCTCCCAATGGGAGAAGGGACAGAATCTCAGACCGGCGGCTGGGGCGGAGCCGTGATGACCTCGACGTTGTCGTTCAGCAGATAGGCGAGGTCTTCCAGCGCCGTGCGCCGCGCGGTGGGCGTGGCGGCGGCGCGGACGGCCTCGACCTTCAGCGGCATGTCCTCGGCGATCCCCCGAAGAATGCATTTCAGATCGCCGTCCGTGCCGCGTTCCTTGAGGATCAGGTGGCCCTGCATGTTGCGCTCGGCCAGGCTTGTGGTGCCGCGCGCCATCATCTCGAACTCAGGGCTCAAACCGAACGCCGCGTCGTCCGCGCGACCCGTATCGATCCAGCGGCGCACAATGTTTCGCATGGCGCCCGATTGCCTCACGATATCCGCGAACAAGGGCTCGGCGGCGACCGAAACCGGGGCCTCGGCGGCGGCCGGGGGCTGGGCCGCGGCGAGCGCCACATTGGGGTCGGAGAGCAGCAGGGAGACCGCCAGGGCGACGCCGCAGGACATGGCTAACCTCATATAGTTGGCCGAATCACGGATTCGGCGTTGAACCGGCTTACGCCCGACCCGTAAACGAGGGTTTACCCTTCCAGATTTCGAGCTCGCCCGATGACCGCCCGCACCCAGGCCCTCGACATGCTTCGCGCCGTCGCCCGCAAGGACGCCGACGGACGCATCCTGCACCAGTTCGCGACCGATCCCGGACGGATCGACCGGATGGGGGTGGACGCCGCAGGCCTGTATCTGGACCTGTCGAAGCAGGCCTGGAGCGCCGAAGGGTTCGAGGCCGCCCTGGATCTGGCCCGCGCCTGTGACGTCGAGGGGCGGCGCAACGCCCTGTTCGGCGGTGAGGCGGTCAACAACACCGAGGGTCGGGCGGTGCTGCATCCGGCCCTGCGGGCCGCCGACGCCGCCGATTTCCGGGCGCTCGGCGAGCCCGTCTCCGCCGAGGTCGCTGCGGCGCGCAAGGCCATGGCCCGGTTCGCGACCGACGTCGGCTCGGGCGCCGAGGGCGGGGGCACCAACCAGCCGTTCACGGCCATCGTCCATATCGGCATCGGCGGCTCGGACCTGGGGCCGCGCCTGTTGTGGGACGCCCTGCGGCCGCTGGAGCCGGTCATCGACCTGAGGTTCGTGGCCAATATCGACCCGCGCGAAATGGGCGAGGCCCTGGCCGGGCTGGACCCCGAGACGACCCTGGTGGTGGTGGTGTCCAAGACCTTCACCACCCAGGAGACCCTGGCGAATGCCGAACTGGCCAAGGCCTGGCTGGCCGAAAGCCTGTCGCCCAAGCGGATGGTCCATCACCTGATCGGGGTGACGGCGGCGCCGGACAAGGCCTCGGCCTGGGGTTGTGGCCGGACCTTCGCCTTCCGCGACTGGGTCGGGGGCCGGTATTCCCTGTGGTCGGCGGTCAGCCTGTCGGTGGCGGTGGCCCTGGGCTGGGATGTGTTCGAGCGGGTGCTGAACGGGGCCCGGGCCATGGATGAGCATTTCATCGGGGCGGACCTGGAGTGCAATGCGCCGGTGCTGCTGGCCCTGGCGCAGATCTACAATGTCGAGGGTCGCGGACGCATGGCCCGGACCGTTGCCCCCTATGCCCACGGCCTGCGCCGGCTGCCGGCCTTCCTGCAGCAGCTGGAGATGGAGTCGAACGGCAAGCGGGTGAAGCGCGACGGCTCGCCCGTCGACACCGCCACCAGCCCGATCGTCTTCGGCGAGCCCGGCACCAACGGCCAGCACGCCTTCTTCCAGCAGATTCACCAGGGGCCGATGGTGGTTCCGGCGGAGTTCATCGTCGTCGGCCACACCACCGACGCCGCCATGGATGCGCGCGAGGGCGATGCGCCCCTGTGGTCCAACGCCCTGGCCCAGGCCCAGGCCCTTATGGTCGGCAAGACCGAGGCCGAGGCCCGGGCGGAGCTGATCGCGGGGGGCGCTGATGCGGCCGAGGCCGACCGTCTGGCCCCGCACAAGACCTTCCCGGGCGACCGGCCCTCGACCACGATCCTGATGGACGCCCTGTCGCCCGAGGCGGTCGGGGCCCTGATCGCCCTCTATGAGCACAAGACCTTCGTCGAGGGCGTGATCCAGGACATCAACAGCTTCGACCAGTGGGGCGTGGAACTGGGCAAGGCCCTGGCCAAGGCCGTTCTGGCCGATGTCGCGGCGGGTGAACCGTCAGCCGGGCTGGACCCCTCGACGGCGGAGCTGCTGAAGCGGCTGATGGTCTAGGGGCGGAGCCTAACGCGGGGCCAGCCCCGTGGCCGGTCCCGGTTGACTGACGTCAATCCGGGCAGGGTCGCCCGGCCTCTGCCGTTCTATTCCGGCTCGCCCGGTTCGTCGTCGCTGCCGGCCGGAACCGGTGGGAGCGGGGTCGCGCCTTGATCCGCGTCGGCCGGCGGCCCTGACGGGGCCGGCTCCGGGCTGTTCGCGGGCTGGTCTGCGGTCTCTTCTTCAGGCGCATTGCGGAGCGAGCCCCCGGCCGGGGTCCCGCAGTTGTTGGTGGACCCTTCGCACCGGAGGATGACCTTGCCGCCATTCGCTTCGTTGGCGTTTTGGGCCCAGGCCGGACCGCCGAGCGCCATCGCCGCGACAGCGACCGTGAGGCTCAAGGCAAGCCGTGGGGATTTCAGCAGACGCGAGGCCATCCGATCGCTCCGTTTTGAATGGGCCATGGACGCATGGCCCGTCCACGAGCAAGGCTGGAGGCCGGGGAGGAGCAAGTCAAGCACATCCCCCCCGGGGCTGACGGCCGGCCAAGTGGACTACCAGCGGCGATCGTAGCGATAGTCGCGGTCATCGCGGCGGTCATCGCGACGGTCACGGCGCCAGTCGCGGCGATCCCGGCGGTCATCACGGCGATCGTAGCGGTCGTAGCGGTCGTTGTACCAGCCGTCGCGGCTGTTGATGCCGTGTTCGCGCTCCCAGTGGCCCTGGTTCCGGTAGCAGCGGCCGCCGCGGTAGTAGTTGCAGTCGCCGCCGCTGTTCGAGCCGGCGCCGAGGGCCGCACCTGCCAGGGCACCGCCGACGACATAGGAGCTGTCGCCGTCACCGATGATGGCCCCGGCGAGTGCACCGACGGCGGCGCCGATCAGGACATCCTCGGTGCGGTCATTGTTGCGGTCGCGATCGCGGTCGCGATAGCGGCTCTGGGCGTCGGCCGGGCCGGCAGCCATGAGGCTCAGCGCCATGGCGCCGATCACGGCCGGCGAGGCGAGGGCGATCTTCGAAGACGTCTTCATGGCTTGTCCTTTCATGGCTGGGGCGGCGAACCGCCAAGGTTGGCACGAGGACTAGGGGCACGGACCTGAACGGGCCGGGAGGCAGCCGTTCATCTGCCGTTCATCGGCAAGGGCCTTGCCATCGTATCCATGGTCGGTCGAACATGGGTTTCGATTGCGGGAGACGTCTGTGGCGAGGCTGGTGCGGAGCGGTGTGATCGTGCTGACGCTGGCGGCGACGGCGGCCTGTGCCACGCTCCAGGAGCGGACGCCGCAGCCGTCGCCCTCCGTGATCGCGCCGGCCCCGCCGCCACCGCCTCCACCGCCGCCGCCTCCTCCGCCACCACCCGCCGACGTGCGCATCTCGGCCCCTTCGACGCCGGACGCCGTGGGCGACATCCTGGCCCGCGAAGGCGATGCCGAGGCGGCGGCGACGGCCCTGATCGCCCTGACCCAGGAGCGGTTCACCGCCGGCGATCTGGCGGGGGCTGGGGCCGCCATCGAGGCGGCGGTCCGGACCGTGGAGGCCCGGTTCGGGCCGGAGGGCAGCCAGGTCGGGCGGCCGCTGACGGTGCGGGCGCGACTGAGGCTGGAGCAGGGGGACTATGCCGGCGCCCTGGCCGATATCGAACGCGCCCTGGCCCTGCATGACCGGGAGGCGACGCCGGATCCGCTGCAGCGGGCGACCCTGATCTATGACCGGGCCCGGGCCTATGACTTCCTCGGTCGCAATGAAGAGGCGGAGGTGGCGGCGCGGGAGAGTCTGGCGGTGCGGCGCGCCCATCTGGGGCCGGTGCATGAGAAGACCGCCGACAGCCTGAACCTGGTCGCCAATGCCCTGACCGCCCAAGGCCGCCATGCCGAGGCCGATCCGCTCTATCGGCAGGTTCTGGGCATGTATGAGGTGCTGTACGGCCCGACCGACTATCACGTCGCCATTGTGCTCTCGAACCTGGGCAACTCCCTGCGCAGGACCGGGCGGGCGCATCAGGCGGCACCGCTGTATGCGCGGGCGGTGACCATTGCGGAGCAGGCGGAGGATCCGGTGCTGCTGGCCCAGTGCCTGACCAACCAGGGCTGGTTCCTGCATGTGACCGGGGACGGGGTGGCGGCCGAGCCGGCGTTCCGGCGGGCCCTGGCCCTGGCGCTGGAGATCGTGGGGCCGGACCATCCGTTCACCGGGGCGGCGAGGGCCAACCTCGGCTATGCCCTGTCCGACCAGGGGCGCTGGGCCGAGGCGGAGGCGCCGTTCCGCGAGGGGCTGGCGGCCTATGAGGGCGGGGTCGGGCCGGACAGCCCGGACCTGCTGGACACGATCGAGGGCTATGCCGCCGTGCTGGACCGGCTGGGCCGTTCGGACGAGGCCGAGGCCCTGTACCGGAGGGCCGGGGCCATCGCCTCGACCCGCCTGCCCCCGGCCCATGCGGACGCCATGGCAGGGGCGGAGAAGCACGCCGGCTTCCTGATCCGCCGGGACCGCCCGGGCGAGGCGCTGGGCCTGGTCCGGGCGGAGCTGGGCGAGCTGCTGGGGCAGGACGGAGGGGGCCGCGACTGGCGCACGCGGGTGCGCGGGGCCCGGCCCCTGTTCGCGCGCCAGGTCGAGGCCGGCTGGGCCCTGGCGGCGGCGACGCCCTAGCGCGGGTAGGACATCGGCACGCTGAGATCGGCGCCCGAGGTCGCCACGGTGAATTTCACCTGGTCGAAGGTCGGGGTTGCCCGCAGGCTGTCGCCATTGATCATGGCCCAGCCCTCGGCGGGCATGTAGCCGTTCATCTTCATCTGGCCGTCGCCGTCCTCGTCGTGCAGCACCATCAGGGCATAGTCACCGGGGGCGACGTTGCGGAAGGTCACGCGGACGGCGCCGGAGGCCGGATCGACGACGCGTTCGCCATAGGCACCGGCCGGCTGCATGAACTGGCCCCGGGTCTGCAGGGCGGCGAGCAGGACACCGCCGCGGGCCTGGACCCCCGTGAGGGTCAGGGTGACGTCCTCGGCCATGGCCGGGGCGGCGAGGGAAAGGGCCGCAACGGCGGCGAGAGACAGGGTCTTGAACAGCATGGAAGCCTCCTGGTCAGTGAGCGAACGGGCCATCCCGCCGCCTCATGTAGAGTGCTTTATGTTGTAAAGTGCATTACGTCAAGAGGAATGCGGAGGCCCGGCTTGACGCCCCGGGTCGCCGCCCCTATCTGCCCGCCGTTAGCACTCTCGCGTACCGGCTGCCAAAGCCGCGCGGGAGGGCCTCAGAACACTCTCAGGGAGACAGACAAATGGCGTTTCGTCCGCTCGGCGACCGCGTGCTGGTCAAGCGCGTTGAAGAAGAATCCAAGACCAAGGGCGGAATCATCATCCCCGACTCGGCCAAGGAAAAGCCCCAGGAAGGCGAAGTCGTCTCGGTCGGCCCCGGCGCCCGCGATGAGGACGGCAAGCACGTCGCCATGGACCTGAAGGCCGGCGACCGCATCCTGTTCGGCAAATGGTCGGGCACCGAGGTCAAGATCGACGGCGAAGACCTGATCATCATGAAGGAATCGGACGTTCTCGGCGTCCTGAGCTGAACTGAGTGATTAGTGATGAGTGATTAGTGGCTGGCGCGACCGGATCAGGTCCTGGCGCCGCGGCTAATCCCATCAATCACTAACCACTAACCACCAATCACCTCTTTCAAGGAGCTGCCAGATGGCTGCCAAACAGGTTATGTTCTCCACCGACGCGCGCGAAAAGATGCTGCGCGGCGTCAACGTCCTGGCCAATGCGGTCAAGGTCACCCTCGGTCCCAAGGGCCGCAACGTCGTGATCCAGAAGTCCTTCGGCGCCCCGCGCTCGACCAAGGACGGCGTCTCGGTCGCCAAAGAGATCGAGCTGGAAGACGCCTTCGAGAACATGGGCGCCCAGATGATCCGGGAAGTCGCCTCCAAGACCAATGACAAGGCCGGCGACGGCACCACCACCGCCACCGTCCTGGCCCAGTCGATCGTCCAGGAAGGCCTCAAGGCCGTGGCCGCCGGCATGAACCCGATGGATCTGAAGCGCGGCATCGACAAGGCGGTCACCGCCGTCCTCGCCGACATCAAGGCCTCGAGCCGCAAGGTCAGCGCCAACTCCGAAATCGCCCAGGTCGGCACCATCTCGGCCAA
>JAIESL010000036.1 GCA_019746095.1 Caulobacteraceae bacterium | reverse complement strand
ATGGTGGAGCCGAGGGGAGTCGAACCCCTGACCTCGTCATTGCGAACGACGCGCTCTACCAACTGAGCTACGGCCCCCCTAACCCTGTGGATCACAGGGCGCAGGCGAGGCCGCGACATACGAGGGGCGGAGCGGGGGTGTCAACCGTTCCGGGCCGCCGTCCGGGAACTGGCGAAGCACGGGGTGGTGGGCTAGAAGGCAGTCAGGACTTCAGGAGCGCAGGACGGCATGGCGGCGATTATCGGGTTCATCTTCTTCGTCATGGACGCCGTGCTGGGGCTGCTGGTGCTGGCGATCATCGTCAGCGCCATCCTGAGCTGGCTGTTTGCCTTCGACGTCATCAACCACCGCAACCGGTTCGTGAACCAGCTGTCCTCGGCGCTGGATGCGCTGGTCGCCCCGGTGCTGGCGCCGCTCCGGTCGGTGGTTCCGCCCCTCGGCGGTATCGACCTGACGCCGATCATCGTGCTGATCCTGATCCACGGCGTGCGCGTCTATCTGCTGCCCGCTTCGCAGGCGGCACTTCTGACACTTACCGGGTCCCAGTGAAGCAGGGACGGCATCCGCGCTTGCACCGTCCGGCAGGGCACCTAGAGTGCCGTCCCGAACGGGCCTTGCGCCTGCCAGCCAACCGGACTCCATGACCACGATCCGATCCGTCGCCATTGTCGGCGCAGGCCAGATGGGCGCAGGCATTGCCCAGGCCGTGGCCGCGGGCGGCTATCAGGTGCTGCTGTACGACGCCGCCCCCGACCGCGTGCCCCAGGCCCAGGCCTCCGTCGCCGCCAGCCTGGCGCGTCAGGTCGAGCGCGGCATCACCGATCAGGCTTCGGCGGACGCCGCCCTGTCGCGCATCAGTGCCGCCTCCTCGCTGGCGGCTGCGGCCAAGGCCGATCTGGTGATCGAGGCGGCGGTCGAGGACGAGGCGGTCAAGAAGGCGATTCTGGCCGATCTGGTGCCGCATCTGGCCGCCCACACCCTGCTGGCCTCCAACACCTCCTCGATCTCGATCACCCGGCTGGCCTCGGTCACCGACCGGCCCGACCGGTTCATCGGCCTGCATTTCATGAAGCCGGCGCCGGTGATGAAACTGGTCGAGATCGTGCGCGGCATCGCCACCTCGGCCGACACCTATGAGACCGCCGTCGCCTTTGCGGAATCGCTGGGCAAGACCACGACCAATGCCGAGGACTTCCCCGCCTTCATCGTCAACCGCATCCTGGTGCCGATGATCAATGAGGCGATCTACACCCTGTATGAGGGGGTCGGGAATGTGACCTCGATCGACAAGGCGCTGAAACTGGGGGCCAACCATCCGATGGGGCCGCTGGAACTGGCGGACTTCATGGGGCTGGATGTGGTCCTGGCGATCATGAATGTGCTCCATGAAGGCCTCGCCGACAGCAAATACCGGCCCTGTCCGCTGCTGGTGAAATATGTCGAGGCCGGCTGGCTGGGCCGCAAGTCCGGGCGCGGCTTCTACGACTATTCCGGCCCGACGCCGGTCCCGACGCGGTGAGCCGGGCGTGATGATCTCGATTCCGGAAAAGCCCGAGGACTTCCCCGGCCAGGAGCGGGTGACCCTGCGGCCCGAGCCGCACCGGCTGGTGCTGGCGGCCCTGGCCGGGGCGCTGTGGCCGCCGATCCCGGTCACGCTCCTGATCTGGCCGCCGAGAAACTGGCTGCCGTCGCTGGAGATCGATCCGCGGTTCGTGGTCCTGTTCATCGGGCTGGTCGCCGTGCCGGCCTGCCTGTGGCTGATCCGGCGCGAGCGGGCGCGGACCGGACGTCCGTCGACCCGGCTGGGCGTGGTCTGGCGGTTCATGTTCTACGGCGGGCTTCTGGCCGCCGGGCTTCAGGCCGTGTTCGCCCTCATCCTGTGCATCCTCGGCTGGTTCGAGGCGGGCGGCATCGCCCAGGCGGCGGGGGCGACCGAGACCACCCTGCTGATCTATGGCGTCGGCCTGCTGCCGATCGCGGTCATGATCGGGGTCAGCTATGCCCTCTGGGCCGGCCTGTGCGCCGCCTTCATCGCCTTCAGGCTGCAGCCCGAGGTGCGGGACCGGCTGGGCGTCCTGGGGGATCGCGACCCGGGCTGACCGGCCCCCCTTACCGAGAATTCATTTTCCAGCCCGGACGGCCTCGGCCAAGATTGCCGCGCCAGGGTGGGGGGAAATGTCATGGCTGCTGTCGATACCGAATCCGCGCGTGCGCCAGGCGGGCTTGCACCGGTCGGTGCCAAGGACCGGATCTACAACCTCGACATGCTTCGGGGCTGGGCGATCCTGGGCATTCTGGCGGTCAATGCCATTTCCTTCGCCTGGCCGTTCCAGCTGACCATGTCGGAAGCGCCGCCCCCGGGGGTGCTCAGCCAGGCTGACCTCATCGGCCTGTGGGTCACCGACGTCTTCTTCTCCGACAAGATGCGCACCCTGTTCACCATGCTGTTCGGCGTGTCGGTGTTCCTGGTCGGCGGCGAGCGGTCGGACAGCGATCGCGGGCGGCTGCTGCGGCGCCGGCTTCTCTGGCTGGGCCTGATCGGCGCGATCCACGGTGCCGTCTTCTGGTACGGCGATATCCTGCTCCACTATGCCTATTGCGGCCTTCTGCTGATGCTGATGCGCTCATGGAGCGCGCGCCGGCTGCTGTGGATCGGCGGGTCGATCACCCTGTTGTGGGGCCTGGTCGCCACCGGGGGCTATTGGGCCATGGCCAATCTGCCGCCCGAGTTCGCCTCCAAGATGCAGGCCGGAATGCCGGCCTCCGACCCGGCCGCCATCCAGGCGGCGATCGACCTGTACCGGACCGGCTGGCCCGCCGGCCTGCTGGCCAATCTCCAGACCTGGGCCACCTTCCAGCTGATGGCCACGCCCTTCCTCATCCTCGTCACCGTGCCGCTGATGATGGTCGGTCTGGGCCTGTTCAAGTCGGGCTATCTGTCCGGCCGCTCGCCGATCTGGGTCTATCTGCTGGTCATCCTGGCCGGCGGGGCCAATCTGGCGGCCTTCGCCTGGTGGGGCTGGCAGGAGGCCATGGCGGGCGAAGGGGCCGATCCGACCGGGGGCCTGGCCGCCGCCGCAGGGGGCATGGCACCCCTGATCACCCTGTTCTACGCCAGCGTCCTGATCCTGATCACCCGCTTCGGGCTGAAGGCGCTGACGGCGATCTTCGTCCCGGTCGGTCGGATGGCCTTCACCAACTATCTGACCCAGACCCTGATCATGGTCACCCTCTACTACGCACCCTGGGGGCCGATGTGGTTCGGCACCCACGGCCCGGCCGAGATGTGGATGGTGGTCGGCGCGGTCTGGCTCGCCCAGCTGATCTGGTCGCCGCTGTGGCTGTCTGTGTTCAGCATGGGGCCGCTGGAGTGGCTCTGGCGCTGCCTGACCTACGGGCGGATGGTGCCGCTTCTGAAGCGCTAGGGTCGGGGTTCGAGGGGCGAGGGCCGATGTTGAAGGCCTGTTGTGCGACGGCCGGGACCCTCGACCCTCGCCCCTCGCCCCTCTAAAGACGCGGCATGACCGCAGATGCCGCCGCTCCCGTCCGCCCCGAAGCCCGCAATCCGCGGGGGTTCGCCGACCGTCGCGGCCGCGACCTGATCGCCGAGCGCCGCCTCGTCCAGCGGGTGTCCGAGGTCTATGAGCGCTGGGGCTTCGAGCCGCTGGAGACCGGGGCCTTCGAATATGCCGACGCTCTCGGCAAATTCCTGCCCGACGCCGACCGTCCGAACGAGGGCGTCTTTGCGCTGCAGGACGATGACGACCAGTGGATGGCCCTGCGCTATGACCTGACCGCCCCCCTGGCCCGGTTCGCGGCCCAGGGCTGGGAGACCCTGCCCAAGCCGTTCCGCCGCTACGCCTTCGGCCCGGTCTGGCGCAATGAGAAGCCCGGCCCCGGCCGGTTCCGCGAATTCGTCCAGTGCGATGCCGACACCGTCGGATCCGACCGGCCCGAGGCCGATGGCGAGATCATCGCCATGGCCTGCGAAGGCCTGCGCGCCGCCGGTCTGGATGCCGGTCAGGCCGTGGTGCGCGTTTCGAATCGAAAATTGTTCGACGGTCTGTTCCAGGCCGGCGGGATCGAGGATGCGGGCCAGAAGCTGACCGCGCTTCGCGCCATCGACAAATTCGACCGGCTGGGCTGGGAGGGCGTTGCCGCCCTGCTGGGCGAGGGGCGGCTGGATGAGTCCGGCGACTATACCAAGGGCGCGCGCCTGCCGTCGGGGGTGATCACGACGATCGAAGGCTTCCTGTCGTCGGTGGCGACCGGGGGGCTGACCCGGGGCGAAACGCTGGACGCCGTCGCGCGCGTCGGGGGACTGGGCGAGATCGGCGAGGCGGCCCTGGGCGAACTGGCCGCCATCGACGCGGCCCTGAACGGCATGAAGGTGAGCCAGGACGCCGTCCGTTTCGACCCGACCATCGTGCGGGGGCTGGAATACTATACCGGGGCCGTGTTCGAGGCCGAGCTGCTGCTGGACACGGTTGACGACAGGGGCCGCGCCGTCCGCTTCGGCTCGATCGGGGGCGGCGGCCGCTATGACGATCTGGTGGCGCGGTTCACCGGCGAGCGGCTGCCGGCGACCGGCTTTTCCTTCGGGGTGTCGCGGCTGGCCTCGGCCCTGCGCGCCGCCGGGCGGGGCGATGAGGACGCCGTGCGGGGGCCGGTGGTGGTCATCGTCTTCTCCGACGCCGACATGCAGCACTATCTCGACGCCGTGTCCGAGCTGCGCAAGGCCGGCATCGCCGCAGAGCTCTATCTGGGCCGCGCGGGCATGAAGGCGCAGATGAAATATGCCGACCGGCGCGGTGCCCCGGCCGCCGTCATCCTCGGCGGCGACGAGATCGCGGCGGGTCAGGTGACGGTCAAGGACCTGGACGCCGGACGCGCCCTGGCCGCCGGTGTCACGGACAATGAGGCCTGGAAGTCCGAGCGGCCGGGCCAGCAGATCGTGGCGCGCGCCGAACTGGTGGCGACCGTCGCCCGGATCGTCGCCCAGGCGCGCAGAACCTTCTGACTTATCATTGATAAGTCAGAAAAACCGCCCCGGCGTGGATCAGCCGTTTCTTGACTTGGGATGAGAAATGTCGTTTTTCTGACGCACTCGGGAAGCGCAGCGTTTCGATGCAGCAGCGGCCCGGAGGCGTTTCGGGGAGGAAACGTCCGCTCATCAAAGAGCGTGAAAAAGCCCGCTGCGACTTAATCCCCCGCAGCGGGCTTTTTTGTGCCCGGAGCCCGGCGCTGCGCGCCGGCCCCCTGTTCACTGGCCACCCACCACCCGCCACGAAAAAGGGGCCGGAGCGACAGCTCCGACCCCTCCTGCGTCTCTCAGGCAGCCGCCCCTACCAGATGCGGACCCGGTCTTCCGGGGCCAGATAGTATCTGTCGCCGGGCTGGACGCCGAAGGCCTCGTACCAGGCGTCGACATTCCGCAGGGGGCCGATCACCCGGAATTCCGCCGGTGAGTGCGGACCGACGGTCACCTGCTGGCGCATGGCGTCGTCCCGGTAGAGCGTCTGCCAGACCTGGGCCCAACCGTAGAAGAAGCGCTGGTCGCCGGTGATGCCGTCCAGAACCGGCGACGGCTGGCCGTTCAACGACAGGTGATAGGCCTCGAGGCCCACCGCTACCCCGGCGGCGTCTCCGATGTTTTCCCCCATGGTCAGTCCGCCCTGGAGGAAGAAGCCCGGCAAAGGCTCATAGGTGTTGTACTGGGCCCCCAGGCGGGCGGTCAGGCTCTCGAAATTGGCCTTGTCCTCGGGGGTCCACCAGTTTCGAAGCACGCCGTCGCCGTCGGACTTGGAGCCCTGGTCGTCAAAGCCGTGGCCGATCTCGTGGCCGATCACCCCGCCGATGGCGCCGTAGTTGACCGCCGGATCGCCGTCCGGATCAAAGAAGGGCGGCTGCAGGATGGCAGCCGGGAAGACGATCTCGTTATTGGTCGAGTTGTAATAGGCGTTCACCGTCTGGGGGGTCATGCCCCACTCGTCCTTGTCGACCGGGTCGTTCAGGCGGTTCAGCTGGTACTGCCACTGGAAGAGGCCGGCGCGCTCGGTGTTGCCGAACAGGTCGTCGCCGCGGACCTCAAGAGCGGAATAGTCGCGCCACCGGTCCGGATAGCCGATCTTGACGGTGAATTTCGCCAGCTTCTCGAGCGCCGCCGCCTTGGTCGCCTCGCTCATCCAGGTGTAGTTCGGGATACGGTTGCCCAGGGCGATGCGCAGGTTGGCAACCAGTTCCTCCATCTGGGCCCGGTACTCGGGCGGGAAATACTCGGCGACATATTGCCGGCCGATCGCCTCGCCCAGCATGCCCTCGGCAAAGCTGATGCCCCGCTTGTCGCGGCTGCGCTGCATGGGCTGTCCCTGCAGGTCGCGCGAACGGAACTCCCACTGGGCGTCGGAGAAGCGGCGCGACAGGCGCGGGGCGGCGTCGTCGACCGAGTGGAAGGCCTGCCAGGCCTGGATCACATCCATCGGCGTTTCGGCGTAGACGGCCGCCATCCGGGGCATGGCCGTGTCCTGACGGACTATCAGCCGGGGCACGTCACCGACGCCGACGGCGGTGTAATAGTCCTGCCAGGCAAAGCCGGGGGCCTCCGCCGCCAGCTGGGCAATGGTGTATTCGTTATAGGTCTCATCGCGGTTGCGGTTCTGGATCGGGGTCCAGTGGGCTTCGGCAATGCGGGTTTCGAAGGCCAGGATGGCGGCGGCGTTCTCGACCGGATTGTCCCAGCCGATCATCTCGAGCATGCGCGCGACATAGACCTGGTACAGCGCCTTCTTCTCCGCCCAGCGGGCGTCCAGATAGTAGTCGCGGTTGGGCAGGCCGAGGCCCGACTGACCGGTCGAGACGACGTAACGGTTCGGTGCCTTCTGATCGGTCGAAATCCCGGTGCCGAAGAGGGATGAGCCGACGCGGCCCTGGGTCTGGCCCATATAGACGGCCATGGCGTCGTGGGTATCGGCGGCCCGGATGGCGGCGAGATAGGGCTGCAGCGGCTGGGCATCGAGCGCCTCGAGCCGGGCCTCATCCATATAGGAACGATAGGCGTCGGCGATCTTCTGCTCATCCGAGCCAGAGACCAGGTCGGTGCGCGCCACCAGGGCGTCGATCATCACCTTGACCCGGTTGTCCGACAGTTCGCGCAGCAGGGCGAAGGACCCGTAGGAGGTGCGGTCCGACGGGATCTGCAGCCGGTCCAGGGCGGCACCGTTGGCATGGCGCATGAAGCTGTCACCCGGGCGGACCGAGGTGTCGCGGCCGTTCAGGTCAAAGCCCCAGGTGCCGTAGCTCGGGGCCTCGATGCCCTGGTAGCCCAGCACGGTCGCGCCCTCGGCGGGGGTCTGGAACAGCTCGAAGACGGTGCAGCTCTCGTCGATACAGGCGTGGCCGTGATCCTCGCCGCCGACCTGGGCGACCGCGACGGATGCGGGCAGCAGCAGGGCGCCGAGCGCGGCACCGATGAGCAGTTTTTTCATGGAAATTTCCTCAAGCCCGCGTCTCTGTCGGACCGCGTCGCAGAAGACCCTACGCGCCGGACCCCGGCTGTCGCCTGAATTTTTTGTCATCTGGGCGCGAAACACCGGCCGATGCGCGTTTGAGCCTGTAGGCTGGGGCCCAACGGAGGTTGAATGGCGATTCACGGCGGCGGCGAATACAAGGATCTGGTGGTCTTTCTGGCCGCGGCCGGTGTGGTCGTGCCCTTGTTCAACCGGCTGAAGATCAGCCCGGTGCTGGGCTTCCTGGCCGCGGGCGTGCTGCTGGGCCCGGACGGACTGGCGCGGCTGGCGGACACCGCCCCCTGGCTGTCCTGGCTGACCATCTCCGACGCGACACAGATCCGCTCCCTGTCGGAGCTCGGCGTCGCCTTCCTGCTGTTCATGATCGGGCTGGAACTGTCGTGGGAACGACTGAGGGCCATGCGCAAACTGGTGTTCGGCCTCGGCCTGGCCCAGGTCGCGGCCTGCACCGTGGCGCTGGCGGCGGTGTTCGTATTCATGGGGCAGCCGCTGGTCTCGGCCGCCGTCCTCGGCATGGGCCTGGCCCTGTCGTCCACGGCGGTGGTCATGCCCGTGATGGCCGAGCGCGGCCGGATCAAGACCACAGCGGGCCGCGCCACCTTTGCCATCTTGCTGGCCCAGGACCTGGCCGTGGCCCCGATCCTGATCACCGTCACCGTCCTGGCAGCCCTGGCCCAGAGCGGGATCGGGAGCGGAATCGGCGTCGGCGATTTTGATCCTGCGGTGCTGGGACCGGCCCTGTTCACCCTGATCCCGGCGGCCATCGGCCTGGCACTGCTGGTCCTGCTGGGGCGGCTGGTCCTGCGGCCGATGTTCCGGTCCGTCGCCCGGGCCAAGGCCCGGGGGCAGGGGCAGGAGATGTTCGTCGCCGCCAGCCTGCTGGTGGTGGTCGGGGCCGGGGTGGCCGCCCAGGCGGCGGGCCTGTCGATGAGTCTCGGTGCCCTGATCGCCGGACTGCTGCTGGCCGAGACCGAGTTCCGTCGCGAGGTCGAGATCTCGATCGAACCGTTCAAGGGCCTGCTGCTCGGTGTCTTCTTCGTCGGCGTCGGCATCGGGCTGGATCTCGATGCCGTGGCCGCTGACCCGGTCGCGGTGTTCGGCCTGGCGGCGATGCTGACCCTTTTGAAGGCCGGGCTGATCTTCGGGGCGGCGCGTCTGTGGGGCCTGAACAACCGGTCCGCCATCGAGACGGCGCTGGTGCTGGGACCGGCCGGGGAGTTCGCCTTCGTCATTCTGGGGGCCGGCCTGGTCGAGGGGATCGCTTCACCCGCCTTCACCCAGACGGTTCTGATCGCCGCGACCATCAGTATCTTCTCCATCCCGCTGATGGCCGCCCTTGCCGATCGCCTGCTGAAACTCACCGCACCGGCCCAGCCCGATCTGCCGCCCGAGGCCCTTGAGCCGCCGTCGGCCACCTCGGGACAGGTGCTGGTCGTGGGCTATGGCCGGGTCGGGCGGCTGGTCGGTGAAATGCTGACCGAACACGGCCAGGCCTTTCTGGCCATCGATGCCAATCCCTCGACCGTGGCCATGGGCCGGAAGGAGGGAGCCAATGTCTTCTATGGCGACGCCGGACGCACCGAGATGCTGGAGCGGTGCGGCATCGATACGGCGCGGGCCGTGGTCGTGACCATGGATGCACCCGTCAAGGTCGATGAGGTGGTCAGTGCGGCGCGATCCCTGCGCCCCGACCTGATCCTCATCGCCCGGGCCCGCGACCACAAACACGCCGCCCGTCTGTATGCCCTGGGCGTCACCGATGCCGTGCCGGAAACCACCGAGGCCAGTCTGCAATTGGCCGAAAACACCCTGATCGATCTGGGCGTGCCCATGGGTCTGGTACTGGCCTCGATCCATGAGCGCCGGGACCGGTTCCGCACCCTGTTTCAGGAGGCCCGGCCGGACGGCGACGCCTCTCGCAGCCCGCGGGCACTGCGTTCCACCCTGCGACGCTGAGTCGCGGTCCCCCATTTTGGGTTTAGGCGCATTAACCGCATGACTAACCCGACTGTTAATCCGGCCCCCCCATTTTGAACATCGTTCTGTGATGTTTGTCCCTTTCCCGCCTGACCCGAGTTTTCCCTGCGTGTTCCATTTGCCCGCCGGGCGTTCCCGTTGTCCCTGCGATCCTTTCCAGCGACGGACCTCCGCCGCCGAATAGTGAGTACCCGCCCGATGTCAGATGTTTCCTCGACCCATACCCCGGCCAAAGAGAACGGGAGCGACGCGCCCCGGTTGAACCGTCGTCAGGCTGCCAAGGTCCGCACCCGTCAGAAGGTGCTGGAAGCCGCCCGGACCCTGTTCGCCGAGCGGGGCTATGAGCCGGCGACCATCCGGGACATCGCCAAGGGTGCCGGCATGTCGACCGGCGCTGTCTTCGCCAATTTCCAGGACAAGGCCGAACTGTTCGAGGCCGTCCTGTCCGAAGACATGGAAAAGCTGGCCGGAACCCTGAAGGCCGCCGCTGCGGCCGAGACGACGCTGCGCTCGCGCCTGATGGCCGTCCTGACGGCCGGCTATCATGGCTCGCTGGATCAACTGCCACTGGTCCAGGCCGTCGTGGCCCGCTCGTGGTTCCAGCCGGTCGCCGCCGAAATGCGCACCCGCGCCGCCGTCAAGGCTCTGGTCATGGTTGTCTCAGACGCCCTGCAGGCCGGTGTCCGTGAGGGCGAACTGCGTCAGGACGCCGATGTGCGCCTGCTCAGTGACCTGATCTATGTCGCCTTTCTGTCCAACTTTCGCGGTGCCGCCTACGACGGCTGGACCATGCCGGATCTGACGGCCCGTATCGGCAAGCAGCTCGATGTGATCCTGGCGGGCCAGATTTCACGGCAGTAGTTCTCGAACCGGACCGACTGCCATGAAGGCCGCGGCGTCCGTCGCGGCCTTTTTCCTGCGCGCTTGAAGCCTGCAAGCGCGTTGCGACGAGCCGGGCCCGGGGCTAGCCTTCGATGTCCCGTGCCAGCCGTGGAAGTGCCGTCCATGCCCCAGTCCCTGACAGTCACCACCTGGGTTCCGGTCAGCCCGGCCCGGGCGTGGGGCCTCTTCACGGATCCACATGCGGTCACGCAATGGAATTTCGCCAGCGACGACTGGCAATGTCCCTCGGCCAGCATCGATCTGACCGTGGGCGGCGTCCACAGGGCGCGAATGGAGGCCAGGGATGGCAGCTTCGGCTTCGATTTCGAGGGCATCTACAGCGAGATCGAAGCGCCTCACGCCCTGACCCTCGTGCTGGGGGACGGACGCAAGGCGCGCACGACCTTCACGCCGTCCGCGGATGGAACCCGGGTCGAAACCGTTTTCGAGGCAGAGGACCAGAACCCGACCGAGATGCAGCAGGCCGGCTGGCAGGCGATTCTCGACAACTACCGGAAACACGTTGAGACGGCGGCGGCTGACTAGGGGCTGACGGCGGCCTTCAGGCCCGGTCCGAAACCCTCAGCTCCTCCACCGCAGCACAGCCGCCTTCACAGGGTTGGCGAAGGGGCGGCCCTCGGCGCGGGACTTGATCCACTCGCGCTTGAGCTGCTGGTACCATTTGGC
The DNA here is from genome assembly GCA_019746095.1 of Caulobacteraceae bacterium. Taxonomy (GTDB): domain Bacteria; phylum Pseudomonadota; class Alphaproteobacteria; order Caulobacterales; family Caulobacteraceae; genus Brevundimonas. The sequence continues at coordinate 11,213 of JAIESL010000036.1, read as the reverse complement.
CTGTTTGTCGGCGTCGTCGATCCAGATCAGGGCCGGGTCGTAGCGCAGCCCCTCGTTCTGCAGGTTCACCATGCCGCCGTCCTGTTTCAGGAAGGCAACGACGCCCATGCGCAGGAACGGCTTGGCGATGCCGAACACCCAGTGGTCGGACCAGAAGATCTGGGTGATCGTCGTCCTGGTCTCTGTCCGGGGGGTCAGGCAGGTCAGGGCCAGAACCTGTTTCTCACCCACCTGGATATGTTCCCAGCGATAGCCGGGCAGGCGGAAGGTGATCTCGGTCGCGGGCGCACCGCCGAGGATCCGGTAGGCCCGGCTGTTGGAGGAGGGCGCGTGGCGGACCATGGCGAAGCCATGCTCGCGCGGCTCGAAGGCCTTGGCCTTTTCGTGCATCGACCGGGTGGAGCGCCACCACCACTGCTGATGCACATAGGGGCCATGGGCCGGGTCCATCAGGCCGACGACGGCGTGATCGACATGGGCGTCGAAATCCATCGCCTCGACCATCTTCGCCTCGCCCCCGACCACGCCGGGGAACAGGGGCGGCTCTTGGTCGGGATCGGCCGCGGTGCGGGGATCGGAGGCCATCCAGACGAAGATCATCCCCTGGCTTTCACGGATGGGATAGGACCGCACCCGGATGCGTTCGGCCTCATAGGGCTGGTCCTCGACCAGCGAGGGGATGGCGGCGCAGACGCCGTCGGGGCGGAAGCGCCAGCCGTGGTAGCAGCACTCGATCGTCTCGCCCTCGCCGGGGTTCTCGACCAGCCGGCCGGCCGACAGGGGGGCGGCGCGGTGCGGGCAGATGTCGCGCATGGCATAGACCTGGCCCGCCCGGGTCCGTCCGACCAGCACCGGCTCGCCCAGCAGTTCGTGGCGTTTCAGCGAGGCGGGGGCGACGTCGCGCGCCAGGGCGACGAAATACCAGGCGTCCAGCACAAACCCTGTGCCGAAGGCGGTCGGCGGGGCCTTGGCCTCGGGAGATCGGGCGGAGAGGGGGGCGCTGTCGGCTGGGCTCATGCGCACAGTTTAGCGGGCTGCGACGGTGAAGTCTTGACCGGCTGCATCCGATCGCGCCCTGTGCGACGACCAGGGTACAGAAGCGGGCGCATCGCCCCACCCTCAAGGGACAGACCATGAAGACCATGACCGCCATCGCCGCCCTCGCCGGGGCCATCGCCTTCGCCACCGCCGCGCCTGTCCTGGCCCAGGCCCATGGCGACCACGGCCAGCACCCGGCCCCGGCCCGGAGCGAGGCTCCCGAAGCCGGCCACGGCCATGCCCATGCGGATTTCGAGTCCGGGCGCTTCCATGTCCGCGTCGACGGTCCCGAACACCCGGTCGGCGACATTATCCTGATCCCCGGCCTGTCGTCCTCGCCCCATGTCTGGGACACCCTGACCGACCAGCTGAAGGGTCGTTACCGCGTCCACCGCCTCCATGTGCAGGGCTTCGCCGGCGCGCCCGCCGAGGACAATGCCACCGGCCCCGTCGCCGCCCCGGTGGCCGAGGACCTGGCGCGCTACATCGCTGAACAGGGTCTCAACCGACCGGCCGTGATCGGCCACTCCATGGGCGGTACCATCGGCCTGATGCTCGCGGCGCGTCACCCGGACAGCCTGGGTCGGCTGATGGTGGTCGACATGCTGCCCTTCGTCGGGGCCATGTTCGCCGCGCCGGGCACCAACCCCACCGCCGAGGCCGTCACCCCGGTGGCGGACCAGATCTACGCCGGCATGGTCGGTTCGCCCGAGGCGCAGTACCGGCAGCAGGCCGCCGCCGCCGTGACGGGGATGATCCGGACCGAGTCCCTGCGCGCCGGACCGCTGGAAGACACCGCCCGCAGCGACCGGGCGGTCTCCTCGTCCGCCTATCGCGAGCTGCTGGTCACCGATCTCCGGCCGGAACTGTCCCGGATCAAGGCCCCGACCACCGTCCTCTATGTGGCCTTCGACTTCCCGGGCATGACGCCGGCCATGTCGGACGGCATCTACGGGGCCTCCTTCGCCACCCTGGCCGGCGCGACCCTGACGCGGATCGACGACAGCGCCCATTTCATCATGCTGGACCAGCCCGCCCGGTTCACCGCCGAGGTGAACGCGTTTTTAGAATAGGCGTGCGAAGCGTCATGGTTTCGGCGGAAACGTCCTTCACAGTCGCGTGAGCAGCGGGGGGCGTTTCCGTGCGCGTCGCGACCGGCTAAGACCGGTTCCGGCTTGATGAGGTTTCGATGGCGGGTTTCGGCTTCAAACTCGGCGGTGGCGGCGGCGCGGGCCCGAAATCCGAACGCACGCCCCTGCAGCGCGTGCTGTACTGGGGCGCGGTCCTGGCCGTCTGGGGGGCCATCTTCCTGGTGGTCTTCTTCGCGGTGTTCGCCCGCGACCTGCCCGACACCTCGACCCTGTACAATGTCGATCGCCAGCCCTCGATCACCTATCTGGACCGCAATGGCGCCCTGATCGCGGTGCGCGGGACGCAGCAGGCCCCGCCGGCGGATCTGGAGGCCCTGCCCGACTATGTCCCGGCGGCCTTCATCGCCATCGAGGACCGGCGCTTCTATCACCATCCCGGCTTCGACCCGGTCGGCATGACCCGGGCCATGGCGGCAAACATGAAGGCCGGCCGGGTGGTCCAGGGCGGCTCGACCCTGACCCAGCAACTGGCCAAGAACCTGTTCCTGTCGCCGGACCAGAACATGAAGCGCAAGGTCCAGGAGCTGATGCTGGCGGTCTGGCTGGAGATGAAATTCTCCAAGCAGGAGATCCTCGCCCTCTATCTGAACCGCGTCTATTTCGGCGCCGGTGCCTATGGCATCGAGGCGGCATCGCAGCGCTATTTCGACAAGAGCGCCAAACAGCTGACCGTCGGCGAGGCCGCCCTGCTGGCCGGGCTGCTGAAGGCCCCGTCACGCTATTCGCCCGTGTCCGAGAGCGAACGGGCCGCCACCCGCGCCACGGTCGTGCTGAACGAGATGGTCGATGCCGGCGTCATCACGCCCGAACAACGCGCCGCCGCCGTGACCGAGCCGGTCCGTGTCTCGCGCACCCTGGCGACCCAGCATGCCCAGTATTTCATCGACTGGCTGGACAAGCAGATCCGCGAACTGGTCGGCGAGCCGACCGAGGACATGATCGTCGAGACCACGCTCGACCTGACCCTGCAGACCCAGGCCGAACGGTCGGTCCGCCGCATCCTCGACCGCGACCGGTCCAAGGGCGTGCAGCAGGCGGCCCTGGTCGCGCTGGACGGCGAGGGCCGGGTGCGGGCCATGATCGGGGGTGCCTCCTATGCCGACAGCCAGTTCAACCGCGCCACCGATGCGCGCCGGCAGGCGGGGTCCGCCTTCAAGCCGTTCGTCTATCTGACGGCCCTGGAGAGCGGCTATACGCCGGAGACCCTGGTCAATGACGCCCCGCTCCGGATCGGCAACTGGTCGCCGCGCAACTATTCGGGGGCCTTCGCGGGCGAGATGACCTTCGCCAATGCCGTGGCCCAGTCGACCAATACCGTGGCCGCGGGCATGGCCGACCAGATCGGCCGCGACAATGTCGCCCGCACTGCGCGCCGGCTCGGCATCACCAGCCGGATCGGCCTGGAGCCGGCCATGGCCCTGGGGGCGGTCGAGGTCTCGCCGCTGGAAATGGCCCAGGCCTATGACGCCTTCGCCAACGGCGGGCGGCGGGTCACCGCCTATGGCATCAGCCGCATCCGTTCGCCGGAAGGACGGGTCATCTACCAGCGCGCCTCGCGTCAGGCCGGGCCGGTGCAGGCGATCTCCAACCCCTATCTCTACTACCAGAACCAGATGCTGCGCGGGGTGATGACCTCGGGGACCGGCCGTTCGGCGGCCATCGCCGGGCGCGACATCGCCGGCAAGACCGGCACCACCTCGGACTACAAGGACGCCTGGTTCGTCGGCTACACGGGCGGCTTCGTCACCGCCGTCTGGGTCGGCAAGGACGACAACACCGCCATGCGCGGGGTCACCGGCGGCTCATCCCCGGCGGCCATCTGGCGCGGCTTCATGGAGGCGGCGCTGCCGCGCCTGAACGCCCCGACCATCCCGGACGGCCCCGCCATGCCCGAGGGCTGGGTGCCGCCCAGCCCGGTCGAGAGCCTGATCGGCCGGATCGGCGACCTGTTCGGCGACAATCCGCCGGGAGGCACAAACGCCGATCCGCTGGATGAATCCCTGCTGGAGCCCAATCCGCGCGAGCCGGCGGCACCGCGCCGTGACGAACCCGGTCCGGCCGTCGTGCGTCCGACCGCACCCCAGCCGCAGCGCGATCCGCCCGACCAGCGGCCTGAACCCGCCCCGCCGCCGGAGAAGAAGGCCGAGCCGCTGTTCTTCTAGATCGAAACCGGTCTGGACGCGCTCGCGCCCAAACCCAGATCTCGATCCGGACCCAGGCCCTAGCGGCCGACGGCGTGCAGCGCCGGGCCGTTCTCGCGCAGCCATTTGCGGAACGGCCGGTGGTCGCCGACCAGCCGCTGGACCACGGCCCAATAGGCCGGGCTGTGGTCGGCGTGGACCAGATGCGCCACCTCATGGGCGGCCAGATAGTCGATCACTGCGGGCGGGGCCATGATCACGCGCCAGCTGTAGCGGATCGAGCGATTGTGCGGGCTGCAGGAGCCCCAGCGGGATTTCGGGTCGGCGATCGACATCCTGACCGGACGCTGGCCCAGGGTGCGCAGATGGACATCGGTGCGGGTCTGGAGTGTGTCCCTCGCCACCCGCTTGAACAGGTTTTCGACCCGGCGCGCATAGGCCTCGCCCTCGCCGCCCGAGGCGATCACGGGGCCGTCGGCGTCCTCGGTCAGCCGGGCGGCCCCGGCCCCGCCGGTGGCGATCAGCCGCGTCGGCTTGCCGAACAGGTCGATCACCGCGCCGGGTTCGATCGGCGTGCCCTGCGGCCGCTCGGCCAGCCGTTCACGCATCCAGCCGGTCCTGGTGCGGGCAAAGGCCACGACTTCGGCCAGTTTGCGCTCGGATGGGGCGATCAGCACCGCCTCGCCGGCGCGGGCGTCGATGCGGATCGACAGCCGGCGCGCGCGTGGATTGACCGACAGCCGGGCTGTCAGACCCTCAAGCGGCAGCCGCTGGCCGTTCCGGTACTGCAATCAGGGCCTCGTTCTTCGCGATGAAGTCGCGCACCCGCGGATAGATGTCATCGCGGAAGCGGCGTCCGTTGAAGACGCCATAGTGGCCGACGTCGGGGTGAACATACAGCACCCGCCGCTCGTCCGGCAGGCCGGTGCACAGCGTATGGGCGGCCTGGGTCTGGCCGACACCCGAAATGTCGTCCTGCCCGCCCTCGACGGTCATCAGGCCGATGTCGGTGATGCCGGTCAGGTCGACCCTGCGGCCGCGATGCTGCAGCAGGCCGCGCGCCAGCAGATGCTGCTGGAAGACGATGTCGATGGTCTGGAGATAGAATTCCTCGGTCAGGTCCAGCACCGAGAGGTATTCGTCATAGAAGGCCTCGTGCTTCTGGGCCCCGTCGCCGTCGCCCGAGACCAGGTGGCCGAAATAGTCGCGATGGGCGTCGACGTGCTTGTCCTCGTTCATGGACATGAAGCTGTAGAGCTGGACGAAGCCCGGATAGACCCGCCGTCCGAAGCCCGGATAGGGCCAGGGCACGGTGTGGATCATGTTCGATTTGAACCAGGTGAAGGGCTTGGCCTCGGCGAGCTGGTTGGTCACGGTCGGCGACAGGCGGGCGTCGATCGGCGAGCCCATGAAGGTCATGGAGGCGGGGCGGTTCGGGTCCTTGTCCGCGGCCATCAGGGCGCAGGCGGCCAGGACCGGCGGCCCCGGCTGGCAGACGCCGACGACATGGGCGCGGGGGCCGATCTGGCCCAGCATGGTCCGGACGTGGTCGATATAGTCGAAGAAGTCGAACCGGCCCTCGAGCATCGGCACCTGGCGGGCATTGACCCAGTCGGTGACATAGACGTCGTGGTCCTGCAGGAAGCCCTCGACCGTGCCACGCAGCAGGGTGGCATAGTGGCCGGACAGGGGGGCCACGATCAGCACCGCCGGGGCCGACGTGGGCTTGCCGGCCCGCTTCAGGTCACCGAGGTGGCGGGCGAACCGCACCAGCCGGCACCAGGGCGAGGACCAGATCACCTGTTCGGTGGTCCGCACCGGCTTTTCGCCGATGGTGATGGTCTCAAGGCCCCAGGCGGGTTTGCCGTAACGGCGCGTCACGCTCTCGAACAGGCCGGCCGAGGCGAAGGCCGTGCGGCCGATCGCGGTGTCGGAGGCCGGATTGAAGGGAGAGGTCCAGAACTGGCGGGCCAACTGGGCCCCGAACCGGAACGGCGTCGCCGAGTGATAGGCGAGCTCGTGAAGCGAATAGAGCATGGAATCCTTGAAGCGGCCCCGCCGTTACGCGGCAGAGCACCATAGAACGCTTCGCACTGCAAAAAGATTTAATCCTCCCCCGCCGGGGGAGGATTAACCCCGCGCCATGGCCTGCTGGATGATCCGGGCCGCATTGTCGGGGCCGAGGTCATGGCCGAGGGCGCTGCGCAGGCGGCCGTCGGGGCCCATCAGATAGATCGTCAGGGAGTGGTTCAGCGTATAGGCGTCACCCTCGCCGACCTTCTGATAGACGGCGCGATAGGCGTCGGCGGCGGCCCGGACCTGCTCCGGCGTGCCGGTCAGGCCGATGACCCCCTCGGGGAAGCCGTCCGAGGACAGATAGTCCTTCAGGGCCTGGGGGGTGTCGCGCTCGGGATCGACGGAGATGAAGACGATCTGGACCTCGTCGGCCCGGTCGCCCAGCGCCCGCTTGGTCGCCTCGAGCATGCCCAGGGTGGTCGGGCAATAGTCCGGGCAGTAGGTGAAGCCGAAGAAGACCAGCGACCATTTGCCGTTCAACAGGGTCTGGTCGACGGCCTGACCGTCCTGGTTGACCAGCTGGAAGGGGCCGCCGACGTCGGGCAGGCCCGTGGAACTGACCTCGCGCGAGCTCGGGCCGGCGTCGCCACGACCGCTGACCACGACAATGGCGGAGACCGCCACGGCGACGGCGACGGCGATACAGGCACCGGCAAACAGCAGGATGGATCGGCGCGGCATCATGGCTTCCCTCAAAAACGCGCACGTCGGCGCGCGACCGGTCTATAGAAGAGGCGTGAGCCTGTCCCAAGACCCTCCGTCGTCGCAGTTCGTCCCGGATGATCCGGGCCGTTTCCCGGCCTGGCGCAACCTGCCCCGTCGCAGCCGGGGCCTGAGCCTGCGCACCCTGGTCATCCTGCGCTGGATGGCCATCGTGGGCCAGAGCGCGACCGTCGCGGTCGCCACCCTCTATTTCCATTTCGACCTGCCGCTGTGGGGCTGTCTGGCCGCCATCGCCGCCAGCGTGGTGATGAACCTCAACGCCACGGCCCGACTGAAGCGCAGCGACGGCTCCCTGCCCGACGGGCGGCAGACGGCGGCCCATCTGGGTTTCGACATCCTGCAGCTGTCGATCCTTCTGGGGCTGACGGGCGGTCTGCAGAACCCCTTCTGCCTGCTGCTGGTGGCCCCTGTGACGGTGGCCGCGGCCTCCCTGCCGGGACGGCAGGCGGCGTTGATGGGGCTGATGGTGCTGGCTGCGACGGTCAGCCTGTTCTTCGTCTCCCTGCCCCTGCCCTGGCAGGCGGGGACCGAGCTGAACCTGCCGCCGCTCTACAAATTCGGCATCGGCATGGCGCTGGTGACGGGGGTCGTCTTCACTGCGGCCTATGCCTGGCGGGTGGCCGCGGACGCCGAGAAGCTGGAACTGGCCCTGGCCACGACCCAGGACGTGCTGCAGCGCGAGCAGCGGCTGGCGGCGCTCGGCGGCCTGGCGGCGGCGGCAGCGCATGAGCTGGGCACGCCGCTGGCGACCATCCAGGTGGTGGCCAAGGAACTGCTGCGCGCCTCGGCCAAGGACGGGGCGGCCGCCGAGGATGCGGCCCTGATCCTGCAGCAGGCCGAACGCTGCCGCGAGATCCTGAAACGCCTGTCGCAGGCCCCCGAGGAGGGGCAGTCGGTCTTTGCCGAGGTGGGGCTGAAGGCCCTGCTGGAAGAGGTGGTCGAGCCGCATCGCGGCTTTGACCTGGCGTTCGAGGTTTCCGTCCGCACCGGATCGGGCGAGCCCGCGCCGCGCGTGCGCCGCCTGCCCGAGGTGGTCCACGGCCTGTCGACCCTGGTCGAGAACGCCGCCGATTTCGCCGGCTCCAAGGTGCGGGTGCGGGCCATCGTCGACGCCGGCTTCATCGAGATCGAGGTCGTGGACGACGGCCCCGGCTTCCCCGCCGACATCCTGCCGCGGCTGGGCGAGCCCTATGTGACCAGCCGGCCCCACGGCAAGGCGCGCCGCGCGCTGGCGGCCCAGATCGCTGCCTCGGTCGCCGCCGCTGCACCCGGTCGCAAGGGAAAGAAGGCGGCCAGGGTCGCCCCGGTCGCCGAGACCATCGCCCCCAGCCAGGGCGGGATGGGACTGGGCTTCTTCATCGCCCGCACCCTGCTGGAGCGCACCGGCGGCAAGGTCTTCGTCGGCCCCGGCGACGGGGGACAGACCCCGGCCAAGGGCCAGCCGAAGGGCGCGCGGGTGGCCGTGCGCTGGTCCCGCTCGGCGCTGGAGGTGCCGTCGTGATGTCGCACCCCCCGTCTGAACCTTGACCGCCGCCGTACCGTTACCGACTTGAGCGCATCTGGAGATGACTGATGCCTGATACCGAAGCCCGGATCGCCGCCCTCGCCGACAAGACCCTGCTGGTGCTGGACGACGACAATGCCCTGCGCACCCGTCTGGGCCGCGCGCTGGAGAGCCGTGGCTTCGAGGTCACCCTGGCGGCCTCGCTGGCCGAGGCCTTCGAGGCGCTCAAGACCTCCGTGCCCGCCTTCGCCGTGCTGGACATGCGGCTGGAGGACGGCAACGGGCTGAAGGTGGTCGAGGCCATCCGTGACCGGCGCGAGGACGCCCGCATCATCATGCTGACCGGCTACGGCGCCATCGCCACGGCGGTGGCGGCGGTCAAGGCCGGGGCCGTCGACTATCTGCAGAAGCCCGCCGACGCCGACGATGTGGTCAAGGCCCTGCTGGCCACCGGCGAGGCCCCCGAGCCGCCCGAAAATCCGATGAGCGCCGACCGGGTGCGCTGGGAACATATCCAGCGGATCTATGAGCTGTGCGACCACAATGTCTCGGAGACGGCGCGCCGCCTGGGCATGCACCGGCGGACGCTGCAGCGGATCCTGGCCAAGCGGGCGCCCCGGTAGGGGTTCTTTCGGCCGGATGGGTGCCAGGGGCCTTTGTGGTCAGGGACCCGCCCGGCCTGATCCCGGAACAACCGACGGGCTGAAATATCTGGATCGCAGTTGCGGCCCGGCCAGGCCGTCGACGCGGACGGGCGGTCAGTGGCGTGCAGAGAGGGCGGAGCACCGCCATAGGTCAAACCCGGCAGGAGGCTGCGGCAATGAGCAACCCGGTGTTTTATTTCGAGATACCTGTCACTGACATGGAGCGGGCAATCGCCTTCTACGAAGCCGTGTTTGGCTATGTGATGTCGAGGCAAGTGGTCGACGGTTACCGGATGGCCGTCTTTCCGCGAAACGATGGAGCGCCAGGTGCCAGCGGCGCGCTTGCCTGTGGAGACGTTTACAAGCCCTCAAGGGTGGGTGCGATCATCTATTTCGATGTGCCGGATATAGATGCGGTCCTCCGACGCGCCGAGGCGCACGGGGCAGGCCTGCTGTATGCAAAGAAGGATATCGGCGCGGCTGGCTACGTTGCCGAGATCGAAGACAGCGAGGGGAACCGCATCGCCCTGTCGCAGTCAAAGGACTGAAAGGACCGGCTTTGGGTATGGTCCATTTTTGACCTGCTATTCGCAACAGGCCGGTGCGGGTGCCTTGCGGACGCGGTTCGGCGACGAACAAAAAGGCCCCGGTGTTTCCACCGGGGCCTTCTGCTTTTCTGACCTGAAGCCGCGTCCTAGCGACGACCGCGACCGCGATCACCGCCGCCGCCTTCACGCTTGGGACGGCCGCCGGTGTCGTCGGACAGCGGGGGCTCGCCGCGTTCGGCGCGTTCGGCATTGATCTTGTCGGTGATGTCCTCGCCGGTGGTCTGGTCGACGACCTTCATCGACAGCTTGGTCTTGCCGCGATCATCCATGCCCAGGAACTTCACCTTGACTTCCTGGCCTTCGGTCAGGACGTCGGCCGGGTTGGCGACGCGTTCCAGGCTGATCTGGGACACGTGGACCAGGCCGTCCTTGGCACCGAAGAAGTTCACGAAGGCGCCGAAGTCGACGACCTTCACGACCTTGCCGGAATAGATGGTGCCGGGCTCCGGCTCGGAGACGATGGAGGTGATCCAGGCCTTGGCGGCGTCGATCTTCTCCTGCTCCGAGGCGGCGATCTTCACCGTGCCGTCGTCCTCGATGTTGATCTTGGCGCCGGTCTTTTCGACGATCTCGCGGATGATCTTGCCGCCGGTGCCGATGATGTCGCGGATCTTGTCGGTCGGAACCTTGATCGACTCGATCTTGGGCGCGTACTCGCCCAGCTCGGTGCGGGCACCGTCGATGGCCTTGTCCATCTCGTCGAGGATGTGCATGCGGCCGGCCGAAGCCTGGGCGATCGCCTTGCGCATGATCTCTTCGGTGATGCCCGCGACCTTGATGTCCATCTGCAGCGAGGTGATGCCTTCGCGCGTGCCGGCCACCTTGAAGTCCATGTCGCCGAGGTGATCTTCGTCACCCAGGATGTCGGACAGGATGGCGAACTCGCCCGAGGGCTCGAGGATCAGGCCCATGGCGATGCCCGAGACCGGGCGAACCAGCGGCACACCCGCATCCATCAGCGCCAGCGACGAACCACAGACGGTGGCCATCGAGGAGGAGCCGTTGGACTCGGTGATCTCCGACACCAGGCGGATGGTGTAGGGGAAGTCTTCCGACGAGGGCAGCATGGGACGGATCGCCCGCCAGGCCAGCTTTCCGTGACCGATTTCCCGACGGCCCGCGCCGCCCATCCGGCCGGTCTCGCCGACCGAATACGGAGGGAAGTTGTAGTGGAGAAGGAATTTCTCCTTGTAGGTCCCGCTCAGGGCGTCGACGTACTGCTCGTCCTCGCCGGTGCCGAGGGTGGCGACCACGATGGCCTGGGTCTCACCGCGGGTGAACAGGGCCGAGCCGTGGGTGCGCGGGAAGACGCCGACTTCCGAGACGAT
>JAIESL010000025.1 GCA_019746095.1 Caulobacteraceae bacterium | reverse complement strand
GGTTCCTGTCGACCAATCACAAGGACATCGGCACCCTCTACCTGCTGTTCGCCATCATGGCGGGCCTGGTCGGCGGGGCCCTGTCCGGCCTGATCCGCTGGGAACTCGCCCAGCCGGGCATCCAGATCTTCACCGAAGGCTCCGCAGTGAGCCTGCTCGGCCTCGTCGAGCAGACCAAGCACGGCTACAATGTCGTGGTCACCGGCCACGCCCTGATCATGATCTTCTTCATGGTCATGCCCGCCATGATCGGCGGTTTCGGCAACTGGTTCGTCCCGATCATGATCGGCGCGCCGGACATGGCCTTCCCGCGCATGAACAACATCTCCTTCTGGCTGCTCGTCGCGGCCTGGGTGCTGTTGATCATCTCCCTGTTCGTTCCGGGTGAGCCCGGCGGCGGCCTCGGCTTCGGCGGCGGCTGGACCATCTATCCGCCGCTCTCGACCAGTGGACACCCCGGTCCCGCCATGGACCTGGCCATCTTCTCCCTGCACGTCGCGGGGGCCAGCTCGATCCTCGGTGCCATCAACTTCATCACCACCATCTTCAACATGCGCGCGCCGGGCATGACCCTGCACCGGATGCCGCTGTTCGCCTGGTCGGTGCTGATCACCGCCTTCCTGCTGCTGCTGTCCCTGCCGGTCCTGGCCGGTGCCATCACCATGCTGCTGGCCGACCGCAACTTCGGCACCAGCTTCTTCGACCCGGCCGGCGGCGGCGACCCGGTGATGTTCCAGCACCTGTTCTGGTTCTTCGGTCACCCCGAGGTGTACATCCTGATCCTGCCGGGCTTCGGCATCATCAGCCACATCGTCTCGACCTTCTCGAAGAAGCCGATCTTCGGCTACCTCGCCATGGCCTACGCCATGGTCGCCATCGGCTTCGTCGGCTTCATCGTCTGGGCGCACCACATGTATACGGTGGGCATGGGCGTGAACCTGCGCGCCTATTTCATCGCCGCGACCATGATCATCGCCGTGCCCACGGGCGTGAAGATCTTCAGCTGGATCGCGACCATGTGGGGCGGCTCCATCAGCTTCAAGACGCCCATGCTGTGGGCGATCGGCTTCATCTTCCTGTTCACCGTCGGCGGCGTGACCGGCGTGGTCCTGTCCAATGCGGGCATCGATTACAGCCTGCACGACACCTACTATGTCGTGGCCCACTTCCACTATGTGCTGTCGCTGGGTGCCGTCTTCGCCATCTTCGCGGGCTTCTACTACTGGTTCGAGAAGATGTTCGGCGTGAAGTACAACGAGTTCCTCGGCTGCCTGCATTTCTGGATCATGTTCGTCGGCGTGAACCTCGTGTTCTTCCCGCAGCATTTCCTCGGCCTGCAGGGCATGCCGCGTCGCTACGTCGATTATTCGGACGGCTACGCCTACTGGAACTACGTCTCGTCGCTGGGCTACGTCATCACCCTGGTCGGGGTGCTGGTGTTCCTGATCATGCTGGCCGAGGCCGCCATCCGGCGTCGTCCGGGCGTCGCCAACCCCTGGGGTGAAGGCGCCACGACCCTGGAGTGGACCCTGTCCTCGCCCCCGCCCCACCACCAGTTCAACGAACTGCCGGTGGTCAAGGACGACCAGCACTAGTCCGGTCTTTCCGGACCGCTGAAATCGGGGGCCGCTCCTTCAACAAGGGGGCGGCCCTCAAGCGTTGAAAGCCCCATGACCGAACCCGCCACAGTCAGCGTCTCGACGGCCCAGCCGGAAGACTTTTTCCAACTGCTGAAGCCGCGCGTGATGTCGCTGGTGATCTTTACCGCCGTGACCGGTCTGGTCGTGGCGGGCGGCGACCTCGACTGGCTTTCGTCGGCCATCGCCATCCTGTGCGTGGCCGTCGGCGCCGGGGCGGCCGGGGCGCTGAACATGGCACTCGAGGGCGAGACCGACGCCCTGATGCGTCGCACCCGTGGACGGCCCGTGGCGGCCGGCCGGGTCAACAAGAACGACGCCATGACCTTCGGCGTCATCCTGTCGATCTTCTCGGTCATGCTGCTGGGCATGACGACCAACTGGCTGGCCGGTGGCCTGCTGCTGATGACCATCCTCTACTATGCGGTCTTCTACACCCTGCTGCTGAAGCGCCGGACGCCCCAGAACATCGTCATCGGCGGAGCCGCAGGGGCCTTTCCGCCCGTGATCGGCTGGGCTGCGGCGACGGGCGAGGCCCCCTGGCAGGCCTGGCTGCTGTTCGCCATCATCTTCCTCTGGACCCCGCCGCACAGCTGGGCCCTGGCCCTCTATTCGGCCGGCGACTACGCCCGCGCCGGGATCCCCATGATGCCGGTGGTCCGCGGGGCGAAGAGCACCCGGCTGCAGATCCTGATCTACAGCCTGGTCTTCGTGCCGGTGGCCGTCGCGCCCGGCTTCCTCGGCCTCGGCGGCACCCTGTATCTCGCGGTTTCGATCACCGGCGGCCTCGGCTTCCTGCTGCTCGCCGTCCGCCTGTGGCGCAGTCGCGCCGGCGACCAGCCCGACAAGGCCGAGGCCGTGGGACGAGAGGCCGCATTGTATGATGTCCGCGCCGAGGCCAAACCGGCCCGCAACCTGTTCGCCTTCTCGATCCTTTACCTGATGGCGCTGTTCGCGGCCTTGCTGGTCGAGAGCGTCACCGCCCTTCCCGGACTGTAATGATCATGCGCCGCCTGACACCCGAAGAGACGTCCGCCCGCAACAAGCGCAACCTCGCCATCGCCGGTGCCCTGGTCGGCTTCATCGTGCTGGTGTTCGCCGTCACCGTGCTGAACCTCAAGCGCAACATCGATGCCCGCAAGGAGGCCATCGCGGCCGGTGCGCCCGTGGAGTACGCCCGGTGAAGAAGCCGACCTCCAACGCCATTGTCGCCATCGCCTGTGCCGGCGGCGTCATGTTCATGACCGGCGCGGCCTTCGCCGCCGTGCCCCTGTACCAGCTGTTCTGCCAGGTCACCGGCTTCGACGGCACGGTGCGCCGGGCGGACAAGGCACCGGATGTCCAGCTGGACGAGACGGTGCTGATTCGTTTCGACACCAATGTCCGCAACCTGCCCATGACCTTCCGGGCCGAACAGGTGAGCCAGCGGGTGCGAATCGGCGAGACGGGCATCGCCTATTTCGACGTGACCAATACCTCCGATCGTCCGATCCATGCCACGGCCGGCTACAATGTCGTTCCCGAACGGGCCGGCCCCTATTTCCAGAAGCTGCAGTGTTTCTGCTTCGAGGGGCAGACCATCCAGCCCGGCCAGACGATGAAATTCCCGGTCCAGTATTTCGTGGCACCCGAGATGGCGACGGATCGCGAGAGCCGCGGCGTCGAGGAGATCACCCTCAGCTACACCTTCTATCCGACCCAGGGTTTCGAACAGGCCGCAAACACGGACAGTGCTCCAATTGTCCAAGGCTCTGGCGCGGCGGGATAGCCGAGGCTATAGCCTGCCCCATACGACTCCAGACTGCTGCAAGAGACCCCGATGGCCGACGCACACGCCGCTCCGCATCACGACTATCACCTGGTGAACCCCAGCCCTTGGCCGCTGATCGCCTCGATTGCGACCACGCTCATGTTCGTCGGCGCTGTCGTCTGGATGAAGGGCCTTGTCGGACCTGATGCGGGCCCGATCGCGACCGCCCTGCTGGCCAAGGGCGACAAGGTCCTGTTCTTCGCCGGTCTGGCCGGGGTGCTGTTCTCGGCCGTCGGCTGGTGGGCGGACGTGATCAAGGAGAGCAAGGCCGGGGATCACACCCCGGTGGTCTCGATCGGCCTGCGCTACGGCATGATCATGTTCATCGCCTCGGAAGTGATGTTCTTCGCCGCCTTCTTCTGGATGTTCTTCGAAATGGCGGTCTTCAACGAGGCCCGCGCCCATATCCCGGAAGTCAGCGGCTGGGCCGAGACGGCCGCCGCCTGGTCGACCTGGCCGCCCAAGGGTGTCGAAACCCTCGACGCCTGGCACCTGCCCCTGCTGAACACCGTCATCCTGCTGCTCAGCGGCACGACGGTGACCTGGGCCCACCATGCGCTGCAGGTCGGTGACCGCAAGGCGGCCCGGACCGGCCTGATCATCACCGTCCTGCTCGGTGCCCTGTTCACCGGCGTGCAGGTCTATGAATATTATCACATTCTCCATGAGCACCTGTTCTTCAACGAAGAGGCGGCGAACTCGGGTCTGTACGGTTCGATCTTCTTCATGGCGACCGGCTTCCACGGGTTCCACGTCCTGCTCGGCACCATCTTCCTGCTCGTCTGCCTGCTGCGCCTGATGGCCGGCCAGATGACCCCGCAGAAGCATTTCGGCTTCGAGGCGGCGGCCTGGTACTGGCATTTCGTGGACGTGGTCTGGCTGTTCCTCTTCGCCTTCGTCTACGTCACCTTCGGGTGACGGACGGCCCCACAGGGCTTGATCTTGAGCCGGCGCGGATCAACCCGATCCGCGCCGGACTTCTTTGTCGCTGTCCCCACTGCGGCCAGGGCCCGCTGTTCGAGGGCTTTCTCAAGGTGGTCGACCGCTGCGCCGTCTGCGGGTTCGACTTCACCCGGCTGAACACCGGCGACGGTGCCGCCATCTTCATCATGCAGATCGCCGGCGGCATCGTGGTGTTCGGGGCCCTCTTCGTGCAGGTGGCCTACAACCCGCCGATCTGGGCCATGCTGCTGGTGTCGCTCCCGCTTGTCGCCGGCCTGTCCCTGGGCCTGATGCGGCCCGGCAAGGGGGTGATGATCGCCCTGCAGATGCGCAACAAGTCGGGACAGTCGCGCCATGACCGCTGAGGCGACCCGCACCCGTTTTCCCTACGGCCTGACCATCGTCTGCCTCCTGGCCCTTGTCCTGCTGTGCGGCCTCGGCACCTGGCAGGTGCAGCGGATGCAGTGGAAGAACGGTCTGATCGACCAGGCCGAGGCCGCCGCCGCCCTCCCGCCCGCATCGATCGCTTCAGTGATGGCCCTCGACGACCCCGCCTTCCGCAAGGTCGCCATCGACTGTCCGGGACTGGCGACGGCCCCTTACGTCGAACTGCAGACCATCCACGACGGCGAGCCGGGCGTGCGGATGATTTCGGCCTGCCGGCCCGCCGACTTCCCCACGGCTTTCCTGATCGACCGGGGCTTCGTCTCAGAGACCATTTTCGCCCGGCCGCCCGTCGCGGCCTCGACGGCGTCCTTCCCCGTGGTGGCCGAGCTGCGCGAGACGCCGCCTCCCGGACCGATGGCCCTGCCCGTCGACAAGGGCCGGTTCTTCGCCCGGGACATGGCGGGCATGGCGCGGGCCCTGGGCGTGGCCGACCCCGACCCGAACACCCTGTTCGCCCTGACATCCTCCAATCCGGAGTGGCAGGCGCTTCAGCCCTCCGCCCCGCCCGCCGCCTTTTCGAACAACCACCTCGGCTACGCCCTGACCTGGTTTGGTCTGGCGCTGGCTCTGGTCGGTTTCTACATCGTCCTGCTCCGCAAGACCCTCAAACAGCCTCGCTCGGCGAGCGGGACGACCGGGAAAGAGGAATCCTCCTGACCGCCACCCTGCACACCCTGTCCAACGGCGTCCGGGTCGTCTGTGATCCCATGCCGGGCCTGCGCACCCTGGCCCTGACCGTGGCCGTGCGCGGTGGGGCGAAATGGGAGACCGAGGCCACCTCCGGCTGGTCCCACTGCCTCGAACATCTGGTGTTCAAGGGCGCCGGCGGCATGGGCGCGCGCGAGATCGTCGAACGGATCGAGGCCGAGGGCGGCTCGCTGAACGCCTCGACCGGCTATGAGCGCACCAGTTTCGAGATCAGGGCCCTGCACGGCTCCCTGCCCCTGGCCATGCAGGTGGTGTCCGACCTGGTCTTCCGCCCCACCCTCGACCCCGCCGAGATCGAGCGTGAGAAGGATGTGGTGGCCCAGGAGATCGCCGAGGCCTTCGACACCCCCGACGACCACGTCTTCGAAATGGCCCAGACCCGCGCCTTCGAGGGCCAGCCGCTGGGTCGGCCGATCCTCGGGTCGGTCAGGAGCCTGAAGCCCATTACCCGGGCCTCCATCGGCGACTGGCGCGCCCGGCTGTATTCGCCGGACCGGATGGTCGTTGCCGTGTCGGGTGCCGTGGATGAGGCCGAGCTCCTGGCCCTGGCCGGGCGCTGGTTCGGTGCCGAGGCCTCGACCCCCGCCGAGGCCCCGGCCGTGCCCCGCTTCACCGGCGGCGAGGCGGCCCTGACCCGGCGGATCGAACAGGCCAATATCGTCTTCCAGCTGCCCGCGCCCTCGGCGGCCGACCCGGCCTATGCCGCGACCCGGCTGATGACCGAGATCCTCGGCGGCGGCATGGCCTCGCGCCTGTTCCAGAGTGCCCGTGAGGAGCGCGGCCTCGCCTATGCCATCGACGCCTATCACGAGCCCTATGAGGACGCCGGCCTGCTGGGCATCTACGCCGGGGCTGCCGCCGACCGCGCCGTCGAACTGGCCCAGGTGTGCGCCGCCGAGCTGAAGGCCCTCGCCGAGACCGGTCCGACCGCGGGCGAACTGTCGCGCGCCAAGGCCGTGCTCAACGCCGGCCTGTGGATGTCCGACGAAAGCCCCGCCGCCCGCGCCGGCCGTGCCGCGGCCCAGGTGCTGATCTTCGGTACCCTGATCCCGTCCCAGACCATGTCCGAGCGCACCCTGGCCCAGACCGTCGATACGGTGCGGAAAGCCGCTGCCGCCTCGCTGGCTTCGGGCCGCTGCGCGACGGCGGTGCTGGGGCCGAGGGGTGCCGCCCCGGCCGGTCTGGCCTTCCGGGAAGCCCTTTTCGGCTGATCACCGGCCCGCTATCGTGCCGCATGGCCCTGCTGGACTGGATCAATGAAGCGAGCGGGCCGGTGGTGAAGGGCCGGGGGGTGACCCTGCGTCCGCCCCGCCCCGCCGATCATGAGCCCTGGGCCGCCCTCCGCCAGGCCTCGCACGCCTATCTGCAGCCGTGGGAGCCCCTCTGGCCCGAGGACGACCTGACCCGTGCCGCCTTCAAACGCCGCCTGTCGATCTACGGGCGAGAGATGGAGGCCGGCAACGCCTGGCCCTTCTTCATTTTTGCCGATTCCGATCAGTCGCTCATCGGGGCCATCACCCTGTCCAATGTCCGCCGCGGTGTGGCCGAGACCGGCACCCTCGGCTACTGGATCGGCCAGCCCTTCGCCGGGCGGGGCCTCGCCACGGCGGCCGTCAGGGCCATGGTCGACTGGGCCTTTGACGATCTGCACCTGCACCGGGTCGAGGCGGCCTGCGTGCCGGACAACCGCGCATCGCGGCGGGTGCTCGAAAAGACCGGCTTCGTCCTTGAAGGACAGGCGCGGGCTTATCTCAAAATTAACGGCACTTGGGCAGATCATCTCCTGTTCGGCGTCGTCAATGACGGGGCCGGGCGCGGCGGCTGATTCCGGCCGTCCTGTGGGACCCTTTGGCGTTTGAATACTCGCTCCAGAAGTCTGGCCTGGGACGCGACGACCGCCATTGAGGCGCTGGCCGCCGCGGACACCGCCCTGTGGATCTGGACTCCGTCCGATGACCAGATGCGCTTTACCGGCGCGACCCGGGCGCTCGGCCTCGGACCGCTGGCACCGGAGTGTTCGGGCGCCGCCTTTACCGCCGTGGCCATCCCGCAGGACCGGGCCCTGGCCGAAAAGATTCTCAAGCCGCAGGAGGAGGGGACCGAGGTCGCCGTCCGCCTGCGCATGCGCGATTCCGAGACCTGCATCTGGCGCGGTGTCTGGCTGGAGGACGGCCTGCGAGCCGCCGGCGTGGTCGCGCTCGAGACCAAATTCGCCGCCTCCCATATCGACCGCCTGACCGGCCTGCTGGACCGCCGCACCTTCCTGGTCCGCGCTGGCGAGCAGCTGACCCAGCCGGGCGACTATGAGCTGGTGGTGGCCGACGTCGACCGCCTGCGCCGTCTCAATGAAGCCCTCGGCCATGAACGCACCGACCTGGTGCTGGCCGCCCTGGGCTCTCGCCTCAACGCCGCCTTCGCCCATGACGCCAACGCCGCCCGGATCGGCGAGGACGAGTTCGCCGTCCTGGCCCCGCGCGGCACCGGCACTGTGGCCGAGCGTGTCCGTGAGGCGCTGGAACAGCCGCTGCGCGTCGCCGGCTTCGACATCTATCCGACCGTCTCGATCGGTTCCGCCCAGGCCGAGGGCGGGCCCGATGCGCCCGATCCGGCGGAAATGCTGCGCCGGGTCGAACTGGCCGTCGAACAGGCCAAGACCGCCGGCCGCGGCGGGGTCGCCGCCTATGGCCGGGCGCTGGAGAGCGACAGCCTGTCCCGGCTGGCGCTTGAAGCGGACCTGCGAAACGCCTTCCTGCGCGGCGAGATCGAGCCCTTCTACCAGCCCGTGGTCAATCTGCGGACCGGGGCCGTGGCCGGGTTCGAGGCCCTGGCCCGCTGGCGCCATCCCAAGCGTGGCCTGGTCCCGCCCGACGAATTCCTGGGTCTGGCCGACGAAATGGGCCTGATGAACGAGCTGGGCCTGCTGATGATGACCCAGGCCTCGCGCCAGCTGGCCGAATGGCTGGCGCGCCACCCCTCGGCGGGCAAGCTGTTCTGCAGCGTCAACCTCTCGGTCGGCGAGATCGAACGGGCCAATCTGGTCGAGGACGTAACCCGCATCATCGCCGACGCCGGCCTGCCCAAGGGTGCGCTGAAGCTGGAGGTGACCGAGGGCGACATCATGCGCGACACTACCCGCGCCGCCGAGACCCTGACCCGGCTGCGCGAGGCGGGCGCCTCGCTGGCGCTCGATGACTTCGGCACCGGCTTCTCGTCCCTGACCTGGCTGGCCAAGCTGCCGTTCGATACGCTGAAGATCGACCGCTATTTCGTTCTGACCATGGACAAGGACGAGGGCTCGGCCAAGATCGTCAAATCCGTGGTCAACCTGGGCCGCGACCTGTCGCTGGAAGTCGTCGCCGAGGGCGTCGAGAATGCCAGCCTCGCCAAACTCCTGCTCGACGCCCAGTGCCACTACGGCCAAGGCTTCGGCTACGCCCCCGCCCTCCCGGCCCAGGAGGCCGAGGTCTATCTGAACGAGTCGCTGGCCGACGGCACGGCACCGATCAAGGCGCGCTCGGCGTAGGGATGAGGTAGGGATTAGGGGCCAGGGACGCTGGCCGTACCGCCGCTTCCCGGGCGCTCAAGTCCCCGCTCCGGGACCTTGGCTCATCCCTAATCCCTAATCCCTAAGCCCGCCCGCTCTGCCCCGACAGCTGCGCCGGATCGATCCCCAGCCCCGCCAGTGCCTTGGCCCATTTCCCGTCGTAGTCGACGTCGAAGATCAGCTCCGGATCGGCGTCGGCGGTCAGCCAGACGTTCTCGCCCAGCTCATCCTCCAGCTGGCCCTCGCCCCAGCCGGCATAGCCCAGCAGCAGCACCGACCGGTGCGGTCCGGCCGCCGGATCCACCATGGCCGCCAGGGCCTCGCGCGTGCCCGTCATGGCGAGACCCTCGGCAAAGGCCAGGGAGGCGTCGTCGATCAGCCAGTCGTCGGTATGCAGCACAAAGCCGCGCTCCCGCTCCACCGGCCCGCCGATCAGGACTGACCGCTCTGCCGCCGCCTCCGGGGCCTCTGTCTTGAGCTTGTCCAGCACCTTCTTGAGGTTCACCCCCGGCGCGGGCCGGTCCAGCCGCAGCCCCATGGCGTGGTCCGGCCGGTGGGCGCAGATCAGGATGACGGCGTGTTCGAACCGGCTGTCGCTGATGCCCGGCATGGCCACCAGCAGCCGTCCGACCAGGGATTGGAAATTGTCCATCGTCCTATCATCGGGACGCCGGCGCGCCGACGCAAGGCGGCGTTTGGACACGATCCGGTCGGGCGGCGGTTGGCACTCTGCCCCGCAACCCTTATCTGGGCGCAGACGTTGCGTCCTCACACCCTCCCGGAGCTCCCCATGACCGTCCAGATCGGCGACCGCATCCCCTCGGCCAACCTGACCCGCGCCACCGACGACGGCCCCCGGCCCGTCACCACCGACGAGATCTTCGCCGGCAAGACCGTGGCCATCTTCGCCGTCCCCGGCGCCTTCACCCCGACCTGCTCGGCCCGCCACCTGCCGGGCTTCAAGGATCACCGCGAGGAAATGACCGCCAAGGGCGTCGACACCATCGCCTGCGTCTCGGTCAATGACGCCTTCGTCATGGGCGCCTGGGCCGACAGCCAGGGCATCGGCAAGGACGAGATCGTCATGCTGGGCGACGGCAACGGCGACTTCACCCGCCAGCTGGGCCTGACCATGGACGCCAAGGGCTTCGGCATGGGCGAGCGCTCGCAGCGCTACTCCATGATCGTCAAGGACGGCGTGGTCAGCCAGCTGAACGTCGAACAGCCCGGCGAATTCCGCGTCTCCTCCGCCGAACACCTGCTCGCGCAGCTCTAGGGCGCGCTAACGCCTGCGCTGCCGCTCCCCCAGTTGAGGAGCGGCGGCACGCAGGTTCATCACCAGGGACACGAAGAAGGTCTCAAAGGGCACGAAGGGACCGAAGCCATGTTGCGGCCGGCGCCCTGTTTGCCCGTTCCTGAATCGCGGCATACGCCGCATTGATCCCGGGTGCCCCCGCAGTATCGGCCCGCCGTCCCGCAGGACCCTTTGTGTCCTTTGAGACCTTCTTCGTGTCCGTTGTGATGAACCAGCCATCGCGGGAACGGACCCGCACGGTCCCCCAACCCAAACGACGAACCGCCCCGCTCAGGCCGCGACGGTTTCTGCCCCGGCGACCTCGTCCGCCGGGCCCATGGCCATCACATGGGTGATGGCTCCCAGCAGCATCGGCGGGGTGATCGGCTTGGGGACGAAATAGGTCATGCCGGCCTCGGTGCAGGCGGCAACGTCCTCCTGCGCCGTATCGGCCGTGACGGCGATGATCGGCACTCCGGCATTGGGGCCGGTCCCGGCCCGGATGCGGCGCGTGGTCTCGCGGCCGTCCAGTTCGGGCATCCTGACATCCATGAAGATCAGGTCGAAGGCGGTCTGTTCGCAGATCTTCAGCGCCTGCAGACCGTCCGCCGCGGTTGAGATATCGCAGCCCAGCGGCTGCAGGATCAGCTGGATGGCGCGGCGGTTGATGTCGTGGTCATCGACCACCAGCACCCGCATCGGCCGGTCGTCGCTTTCGCCGGTCTCGTCCGTCAGCGGTTCGGGCCCGGCGGTGGCGACGGGGTCCAGCTCGGCTTCGGCCGGGGGCGGTACCGAAACCGGCATCGGTGATCCGGCGGCTTGGGCCGGAACGGTCACGCCGGCCAGACGGGCGGACAGGGCGCGGGCGACGGCAACGCGGCTCTGCTGGTCCAGCGACTGCGGGGGGGCCACGACGGCCTGCCCCTGCTGAAGCGTCAGCGAAAGGGTAAAGCTCGAGCCTTCGCCCGGACGGGTGCGTACCGTGACCCGCCCGCCCATCAGCTCCGCCATCTGGCGGCTGATGGCCAGGCCCAGGCCGGTCCCGCCATGCGCTGCGCTGATGCCCGCCAGGGTCTGGTCGAAGGGGGTGAACAGCCGGGCGACCTGTTCGACCGTCATCCCCGGTCCCGTGTCCTCGACGGAGATCAGGACCGCATGGCCGCCGGGCTCCTCGCTCCAGGCATTGAGACGCAGGGTGATCGACCCCGTCTCGGTAAATTTCATCGCATTGGAAATCAGGTTGTTCAGGACCTGGCGGACCCGCATGGGATCGCCCCGGACCGCCGACGGCATGTTGGCAGCCCCCTCGACCCGCAGTTTCAGGCCCTTGGCCCGCGCCGGGCTGCGCCACAGCAGGACGGTCTGGCTGAGCAGTTCGCGCAGGTTGAAGTCGACCTGATCGACCGTCATATGGCCCGCGTCCAGCTTGGCGTGGTCCAGCAGATCGTCGAGCAGGGCCTTCATCATGATGCCGGCGTCGGTGATCAGATGGGCCTGGGACCGGGCGGCGGCATCGGTCGCGCCGCGCTCCAGCGCCTCGGCACCGGTCAGGATGGCGCTGATGGGGGTGCGCAGATCGTGTCCGATCGCGGCCAGGAAGGCGCTGCGGCCGGCCATGATCCGTTCGGCTTCGAGCCGTTTGGCCTGGGCTTCGATGCGGGCGGCACGCTCTGACTGGTGTGCCTCGTTCATCCGCCGCCAGGTCGACAGGCAGAAGAGGACAAAGACGCCGGCGGAAAAGGTGGCGACGGTCAGAATGCCGGTGGTCGTCCCATGCATGGCCATGAAGGCGGGGGTCGCAGCCAGATAGAGCAGGGGCGGCGACGCGGTCATCAGCATGGCCGAGGTCGAACAGGAGGCGTTGACCACCGCATACATGGAGGCGCCCGACAGCAGCAGGATGGCGCAGACGCCGCCGGCGGGTCCACCGACGAGCCACAGCGGCACGGACAGGCCACAGAACCAGGCGGCGTTCAGGACCAGGGAGACCCAGCCTGCGACGCGTCGGCCCCGCTGCAACTGCTCGGCCTTGCCGGTCGTGATCGGGGCGAAGATCCACAGGTCAATCAGCTGGACGGCGAGATAGCCGACAATCCAGCCCAGGCTCAGCGCCCAGCCCAGAACGGGGCTGAAGATCAGGGCAAGGGCAGCGGCGAGGCCGAGCCGCTGCAGCAGGGATTTGCGACGCTGGCGGATCGCGCCCGCCCAGTCGCCGTCATCGGGCAGGGACGCGCCAGCAGATCTGTCAGCTTTGGCAATCGCCATGCGGCTCCCCGGGTTGGGCGTTCTGGCCCTTCCCCGCACCATGACCGGCTTGCCCTAACGCTCCGTCAACGTGCGGTCGAAACCGCCTCGGCGACTGTGGAAAACCCGTCCGCGCGAAGCCGGGCGGCGAGGTCCCGCTTGATCCTGCCGATCAGCCCCGGCCCCTCATAGATCAGGGCCGAGTAGAGCTGGACGGCCGAGGCCCCGGCGCGAATTCGGGCATAGGCCTCGGCCCCGCTGTCGATTCCGCCCGCCGCGATCAGGGGCAGGCGACCGCTCCCGGCCTCGGCGGCGGCGCGCAGGGCGGCCCCGGCCCGCGCCTTCAGAGGCGCGCCCGACAGACCCCCGGCCTCGGCCCGGTCGCGCGACCTCAGGCTGTCCGGCCGGTCCAGCGTCGTATTCGAGACGATCAGGGCATTGATCCCGTGATCCAGGCTGGCCTCGACGATCAGGGCGATCTCGGCGGGGGTCAGGTCGGGCGCGATCTTGAGGAAAACGGGCGTCGGATCGTCGCCCCGCGCCTCGGCCAGCCGGCCCAGAAGGTCGTCCAGCGCCGCCCGTCCCTGCAGGGCGCGCAGCCCCGGCGTATTGGGCGATGAGACATTGACCGTCACATAGTCGGCCAGACCCTTCAGCCGGACCAGGCCCGCGACATAGTCCGCCGCCTTGTCCTCGGTGTCCTTGTTGGCCCCCAGATTGGCCCCGACCACGGCGTTGCGCGGCCGATCCGCCAGCCGCGCGGCAAAGGCCTCCAGCCCGGCGTTGTTGAACCCCATCCGGTTGATGATGGCCCGGTCCTCGCGGAGACGGAACAGCCGGGGCTTCGGATTGCCGGGCTGGGGCAGGGGCGTGACCGAGCCGCATTCCACGAAGCCGAAGCCCAGCCGTGACAGGCCGTGCAGGGCTTCCCCGTTCTTGTCCAGGCCCGCGGCCAGCCCGACCGGATTGGGCAGGCGCAGACCGGCGACCGTGGTGGCCAGGACGGGATCATCGGCCCGCGCAGGTGGCAGGGGGGCCAGCTGCAGGGCCCGGATCGCCAGACCATGGGCGGTCTCGGGATCGAGCACGCGCAGCAGGGCGGCCCCGACGTCCGTCACGGCCATCCGACAGCTCCGTCATCGAACCGCATGACGCCGTCGGCATCCACCGACAGGCCCCGCTGCGGTGCCTCCGGGGCGGCGGGAAGGGGGGCGAACAGATGCGGGAACAGGTCGCCGCCGCGCGACGCCTCCCATTTCAGCGCCGCGCCCAGCGGGGCCAGTTCGACCTCGACCAGCACCAGATCCTGTTTTCCGGCATAGTGGCGTCGCGCCGTCTCGGCCAGCTGGGCCGCCGTCGACATATGGATATAGCCGTCGGCCAGATCGACCGCCGACCCTGCATAGGCACCGGTGGCCAGTGCCGCCGTCCATTCGGCCCGGTCGACCAGCTTGTAGGCGACCGCGCTCATTCGCTGACCAGATCGCGCGGCTGGATAAAGCCCTCGAAGCTGCAGCGCCCGGCCACATCGACGGTGAAGATCGCCGCCGCGCCCGGCGGAAAGCCGCCGCTCATCCGGTCCAGCAGGGCCGGAGAAGCCGCGCTCTCGACCAGATATTCCACGGCCAGCAGATGGATGCCCGGGTTGTGGGCCACGACCATCAGGCAGCCGGCCTCGTCCTCGCCGGCCTCGACGAACCGCCGAAGGGTCTCCGAGCCGCCGTTGTAAAGGGCCTCGTCATCGCGCACCTGGACGTCGCCGAAGGCGTCATGCAGCAGGTCCCAGGTCTGGCGTGTGCGGGCGGCGGGCGAGACCAGCGCCAGATCAGGGCGCATGCCGCGCCCGGCCAGCGCCCGGCCCATGGCGGCGGCGTCCCTGCGGCCCCTCGCGGACAGCACACGGTCGCGGTCGCGACCGGAACCGGCCGCCCGTTCCGCCTCGGCGTGTCGCATCAGGATCAAGCGCTGCATGAGCAGGGCTTTAAGGGCGTTCGCCGCTTCCCGCCAGATCATGAACGGGCCGATCGCGCGATGAACGCGAGGCCGGCTGTGGCTGCAGCGCCGGCGGCATCACCGGCACGGTGGCGACCGCCCCGCCCGGACGGATGCGGGCATAGGCCTGTCGCGTCGCCTCCAGCAGTATGACCCCCGCCCCCCCCGGCATGATCCGCTTGCCGACCTGTTCGAACCCGTCGGCCAGCGGCAGCAGCGGTCCCCAGGGCGGCACATACAGGGTCTGCGACCAGGCCGTCGGCTCCAGCCCGGCCGCCCGCACCAGCCGCTCCAGCTGACGCCGCGTGAAGGGTCGCCCGTGACCGAAGGGGGTGGTCTCGGCCCGGGCCCACATCCCGCCCCGCGCCGCGGCCACAAGGATGATCCGCCCGGCGGGGGACAGGGCACGGACCGCCTCGTTCATCAGGCCCTGGGCGTCCTCCGCCTCTTCCAGCGCATGGATCAGCAGGACGCGGTCGAACGATCCGGCGGCGAAGGGCAGGCGGCGGTCGTCGACCAGCAGGCTGCGGTTCTTGCCGACCGAGGGCCAGGGCTCGACCCCCTGGCCGCCGGGCATGGCCGCGACCACCCGCCGGGCTCCGGCAAAGGCGTCCAGCCAGGGCGTGGCATAGCCGATGCCCAGCACGTCCGAATTGGTCGCCTCGCCCCAGGCGTCCTCCAGCCGCCGCGCCAGCAGCCGCCGCGCCAGGGCACCGGCGGGCTCGCCGTAGAAGGTCCGGAGTTCCTCGATACTGCGCCGCATGCCGCCACCATAGGCCGCGTCGGAGGCGGCTGCTAGAAGACCTGCATGACCCTCGATGTGCGCCTCTTCCCCTGCCTCAACGACAACTACGGCCTTCTGGTCCGGGACCGGGAATCGGGTGTCGTCGCCACCGTGGATACCCCCGATGGGGCGGCGATCCTGGCCGAGCTGGAGCGCAGCGGCTGGGGCCGGCTCGACCTCATCCTCAACACCCACTGGCATCCGGACCACACCCAGGGCAATGCCCGGCTCAAGGCCGAAACGGGCTGTGAAATCGTCGGGCCGGAGGAGGTGCGCAAGGCCGCGCCCATCGATCGTATCGTGCGGGGCGGGGACACTGTCCGGCTGGGCGCGACGGCGCTGGAGGTCACCGACACGCCCGGCCACACCCTCGGCCACATTGTCTATCGTTCGCCCGCCGACGCCCAGGCCTTCGTCGGCGATGTGCTGTTCACCCTCGGCTGCGGACGCCTGTTCGAGGGCACGCCGGCGCAGATGTGGAACAGCCTCCAGGCGCTCGCCGCCTGGCCCGACGAGACGGTCGTCTGGTGCGCCCATGAATACACCGCCGCCAATGCCCGCTTCGCCCTGAGCGTCGACGACCGCCCCGAAATGGCGGCGCGGGCGGCGGAAATCTTCGCCATGCGGGAGCGGGGCGAGGCCACGGTGCCGACCACCATCGGTGCGGAAAAGGCCTTCAATCCGTTTCTGAGGGCCGGTGACGCCGCCGCCTTCGCGGCCGTCCGCGCGGCCAAGGACGTCTTCTAGCGGCGGACGGGTTCCGGCGGGGCCAGGAAGGCCTGGATCACCCGTGCCGACGACGGTCGGCCGGCCACGCCCTGCACCGGGGCCACCACGATCCGCAGGTCGCCGCGGGTATAGGTGACCGAGGCGCGCGGGCCTTCGACGATGGTGATGCTGCGCAGCCGGTCGAGTGACGACCGGGCCGTCGGCGAGCGGGCGATTCTCAGCACCGCATCGGTGGACAGGATCAGGGCTTCGACGGACAGGCTTTCAGCCTGCTCCCCCGTGACGACATTGATCTCGACCAGCCGCCCCATGGCCTGGCTCAGCATGGCACTGCGCCGTGCCATCAGCTGGAACAGCTGGGTCGGACCCAGTGTCGGCGGCGTCAGGCTCTGGCCGGGGCCGGAGAAGGAGGCCGGCGAGCCCCCGGGGGCCTGGGGCGTATAGACAGTGATGCCGCCGCCCGGGGTCACCCGCAGCAGCTGGTCCCCGGCGTCGTTGCGATAGATGACGTCCCCGCGCGGCGCGGCGGTGGGCCGCAGCACCCAGGTCTCGTCGCGCCGGTCAAACCGCAGCAGCGGCCGCTGGCCCGAGCGGTCCAGAATGAAGGCCTCGCCGGAATCGGCCACATAGCGTCCGGTCGGCGGCATGGCCCGCGCCGCTGCGGCGTTGCGGTTGTTCAGGGCCTGGGCCTGTTCGGCCTGGGCATTGCCGCGGTTCTGGGCCTGGGCCTGTGAGGCGGTCGCCAGTGACGACAGCGCCGTCGCCGCGAGGGCAATCGCCATCGCGGCCGGAAGCGGCGTTCGCGCCCTTCTGACCCTTGCCGTCAACTCCATGCGGCCATTGGTGAAACCGTCACGCGGCGGATTTTGGGCAGGACCGGCTCAGCCGACCAGATACTGGCCGCCGTTCAGAGACAGGGTGCAGCCTGTGACATATCCGGCACGTTCGCCGGCCAGCCAGGACACCATGTCGGCGATTTCCTCGCCTTTTCCGAGCCTTCCGACGGGGATCTGGGCGATGATCCCGGCCAGGACCTTTTCGTCCATCGCCCCGACCATCTCCGTGTCGATATAGCCCGGCGCGATACAGTTCACGGTCACGCCCTTGCGCGCATTCTCCAGCGCCAGTGCCTTGGTGAAGCCGATCATCCCGGCCTTGGCGGCGGAATAGTTGGTCTGGCCGATCTGGCCCTTCTGGCCGTTGATCGAGCTGATGTTGACGATCCGGCCGAAGCCGCGGTCGCGCATGCCGTTGATCACCTGGCGCGTCATGTTGAAGACGCTGTCCATGTTAACCCGGATGACGTCGGACCACTGTTCCGAGTTCATCTTGTGGAAGAAGCCGTCGCGGGTGATGCCGGCATTGTTGACCAGGATGTCGATCGGGCCGAGCTGGTCCTCGATCTCCTTCACCGCGCGGGCGCAGTCCTCGAACGACCCGACATTGCCCTTGACGATCGAGACGCCCAGCTCTTTCGCCGTGGCCTCGGCGGCCTCCGTATTGCCGGAATAGCCGGCGGCCACGAGCATGCCGTCTTCCTTCAGACGCTGAACGATCGCCTTGCCGATGCCGCGGGTTCCACCCGTGACCAGAGCCACTCGAGCCATGTGCGTTTCCTTGTTCCCTGCATGGCCCTCACTGGCGGAGGGCCTTCACATGACGGTGTAACGCCGGGAGGGGATGGGGGCTAGGGGCTAGGGGCGGTAGCCGTTGAGCTCACCCTGTCCCCGACCCTCGTCCCCCGACCCTCACCCCTGGATCCGCGCCATATCCAGCACGAACCGGTACCGCACATCCGACTTCTCCAGCCGCGCATAGGCCTCGTTGATCTGGTCGGGGGCGATCAGTTCGATGTCGCAGGCCAGGCCGTGCTCGGCACAGAAGTCGAGCATCTCCTGGGTCTCGCGGATGCCGCCGATCAGCGAACCGGCCACCGACCGGCGCCGCCACAGCAGGCCCATGGCATAGACCGGCAGGCCCTCGGTGGTCAGGCCCAGCATGACCATGGTGCCGTCGCGGGCCAGCAGGTTCACATGGCTGGCGATCTCATGGGTGGCCGAGACGGTGTTGATGATCAGGTCAAAGCTCTCGCCCGCCGCCTTCATCGCCGCCTTGTCCGAATTGATCAGGAAATGCTTCGCCCCCATCCGCTCGGCATCGGCCTTCTTGCGGTCCGAGGTCGACAGGACGGTGACCTCCGCCCCCATGGCCGACGCCAGCTTGACCGCCATATGGCCCAGACCGCCCAGGCCGATCACCGCCACCTTCGAGCCCGGCCCGACCTTCCAGTGCTTCAGCGGCGAATAGGTGGTGATCCCGGCGCACAGCAGGGGCGCGGCCGCGTCCAGCGGTATGCTGTCGGGGATGGTCACGACATAGTTCTGGTCGACCACAATGGCGGTCGAATAGCCGCCCTGGGTGATCTTCTGGCCGGTTTCGGCCGCATGGACATCCGGCGAGCCATAGGTCTGGGTCATGCCGGGCACGCAGTATTGCTCCTCGCCCTCGAGACAGGACCGGCACTGGCGGCAGCTGTCGACCATACAGCCGACCCCGACCCGGTCGCCGACCTTGAAGCGGGCGACATTGCTGCCCACGGCCGTCACCACGCCGGCGATCTCATGGCCCGGCACGATCGGATAGGTCGTATTGCCGAGGTCGTTCTTCACGATGTGCAGGTCGGAGTGGCAGACCCCGGCGAATTTGATCTCGATGGCCACATCGTCCGGGCCCGGACTGCGCCGGTCAAAGGCATAGGGCGACAGCGGCGCCGTGCTGGAGGTAGCGGCGAAGGCACGGGTGGCGATGGTCATCGGGGAGGCTCCTCAAGGGCTCTGGTCAAGTGTACGCGAATGCGGCCCGAGGCAACGGGCTCAGCCCAGCTTTTTGATCAGCGCCTGCGCCGCCGCCGGGTTCCGGACCTTCGCCCCGGCGATGAGATAGGCGAAGACATCGCCGCGTTCGGCCCAGTCGCGTGTCTGTTTGACGATCCCGTCCAGTTCGGCGGAGGTCATGCCGGTCGGCTCGTCCTCGCGGCTCGACATCAGCCGGGCATAGGTAAAATCGGCGGCCGGCTGGTCGATCCGCGGCCATTCTGGAGCTTCGTCATCGACCGCATAGACGATGGCCACGCCATATTTCGCGGCCAGATCGTAGAACTGCGGCGTGTCGAATGTCGGGTTCCGCACCTCAAGCGCATGCCGCAGCCGCACCCCGTCCTGTTCCTTCGGCAGCAGTTTCAGAAAGCCCTCGAAATCGACCGGATCGAATTTCTTGGTGCCCATGAACTGCCAGTTGATCGGCCCCAGCTTGTCGCCCAGCGCACTCAGACCCTGGCCGAGGAACCGCTCCATCGACTCGCCCATCTCCGACAGGACCTTGCGGTTGGTGCAGTAGCGGCTGGCCTTCACCGCAAAGACGAAACCGTCCGGCGTCTCGTCCCGCCATTTCATCCAGCTGTCGGGCTTGAAGGTCGAATAATAGGTGCCGTTGATTTCCAATGATGTAAGAGTTTCCGCCATAAATCTGAGTTCGGATTTTTGGGGCAGCCCGGGTGGGTAGAAGACCCCTCGCCAGGGCTCGAACGTCCAACCGCCTGTGCCGATGAAGATATTTCCCGCCATGAGCGGTCCCCTTGGAAAAGCGGTGTCACTCACGCGAAGCTAAGCCATTTTGCGAGCCGTTGTCATGGCCTGCACGGTGGTCGCACGCCGAGCACCACCTGTTCATGTGGGTGCACGCTTCAAAACTTCCTGAGCTGCACAGATTGCTCAAGGAAAAGGGGTGCTTAGAGCGGATGGAGGTCGCGCCCGGCTACCTGTCGGTTCTGCGTGAAGCGAGCAGAAAGCCAGTGCCAACGACCACGGGCAAGGTCAGCTAAGCGCCAGAACCGGGCATTCACTGAGCGCCGGGAACGCGACATTCAGCCATGCCGTCTGAGCCTGGGAACGTCTGCTTTTCGGCCTGACGCCTTTGGCGGCTCCCGACCCAATGCAGACATTCGATACCGAAGCTGCCAATCGGGTCGTTCCCTAAATCCAACGTCCATAGAAATAGCGATTGGCACAAGCGGCCAGAAATCCAATCGGAAGGCTCACCCAGATGATGCCCAGTTCAGCCGCATAAAGTTCGTGGGTGCGGCGATACATCATACCGATCAAGCACCCGAGTATTCCAAAATAGGAGAAAGCCGAAAGAACTTTGGAAAATAGCTCGCGTGGCGCGTCGCGGGAAACAGGGGGCACCAGTTTTTGTCGCGACGAGAAAAAGCGGCCTCCCGCCCACGCTGCCAACGCAATCAGGGCCACCGCCGCTCCTCCCAGCATTAATACGAACATCTTCTAAATCCAGTTATTGGCCTGTTCCGAGTTTGACCGGCAGAGCCCCAGGAAAGTGACAGGGCCAAGGTCCGCTTTCCACCCTTAGGCGAATGTCCGCTTCCGACGGCGGGCTCAACCGATCGCCGCAACACACGCGGCGAAGGTCTCTGCTGGCGTCCGATAGAGCAAGGTCTTTC
>JAIESL010000099.1 GCA_019746095.1 Caulobacteraceae bacterium | reverse complement strand
GGCTTCACCTCGACCAGGCACATGCGGCAGTTGCCGGCGATCGACAGCCGCTCGTGATAGCAGAAGCGCGGAATCTCCTGCCCGGCGCGTTCGGCGACCTGGAGCACGGTCATCCCGGGCTCGAACTCGACCTCTACGCCGTTGACTTTCGCGATGGGCATTCGCCGCGACCTCTGCGTTTCTCTAAGCGGACCGGATCAGAACCAGGACTTGTTCCCCACGACATAGTCGCGGTGGAACTCGGCGTCCGGTTTGACCAGGTAGATGATGAACTCGATGAAGGCGATGACGCCGACAATGAAGGGGATGATGCCGAAGGTGATCCAGCCGATCGTCCCTCCCAGCAGCATCAGGATCCCGGCGGTCGTCTTGCCGAGATAGAATTTGTGGATGCCCAGCCAGCCGAGGAAGAAGGCCAGCAAGGCCGCGACGATCTTGTTCTTGTCGCCCGACAGACTGATCGGCGCGCCCGCCGTGATATAGATGTTGGTCGCCACGCCGTCGGCGATTTCGAAATCGACCTGCTGCCCGGGGAAGGCCTCGCGCGCACCGCCCATCAGGCCTCCACGCGTGAAGGTGTAGCGCACGCCGTCGTCGCCGCTGATCAGGCCGGAGCCGGTGTAGTCGTCATAAGTGAGGACCTTGCCGCGCATCAGTCCTGCCTCCTGGCAGACAGCATCGTCTGCGTCCTTGTTCCGTCATCGAATGTCTGGGTGACGAGAATTTCGTCACCCTCAAGAGCGAAGCGGGTCACCGGATCGGCAGGCCCATTCATCCAGGCTGCGGCTTCGCCGGAGCCCGGGCGGGTGGGTCGCCAATGAATCACATCGCCCTCGATCCGGCAGTCGGCGTAGCGCCGTCCGCCGTCGACCGGGGCCGGCCATGAGAGCGAGACGATGTTTCCGTCGGCACCATCGACGCGAACCGCCCCGACCGTCTCACCTTCGAAGCCGGCCGCATCAATGGTCTGACCGTGAATCGCCGCCATGCCCGCGACGCAGACCTGCCGTCGGCTTGTCTCGTTCAGGACGACCGCTGCAGCGGAACCGGTGTCACCGGCGGGAACCACAGGCCCGGCAGCAAGCTCCGTCGTCGGCGCAGCCTTGTCCGCCTCGGCACCACAGGCGGCGAGGGTCACGGCGGTCACGACGATGGCGGTGGCTGACCGCATCCCTACTCCGCGGCGATCGCATGGCCGGCGAAATTCGCGCGGCGGCTGCGGTAGGAGGAGATGCGCTCCTCGATCTCGTGACGGAAATGCCGGATAAGACCCTGCACCGGCCAGGCGGCGGCGTCGCCGAGGGCGCAGATGGTGTGGCCCTCGATCTGGGTCGAGACTTCCAGCAGCAGGTCGATCTCGGACGGGTCGGCTTCGCCGATCGCCATCCGCTCCAGTACGCGCCACATCCAGCCCGTACCCTCGCGGCACGGCGTGCATTGGCCGCAGCTCTCATGCTTGTAGAAATAGCTGATGCGGGCGATGGCGCGGACCAGATCGGTCGACTGGTCCATGACGATCACCGCCGCCGTGCCGAGGCCCGACTTCATGTCACGCAGGGAATCGAAATCCATCAGCGCGACTTCGGACATCTCGCGCGTGATCAGCGGCACCGATGAGCCACCGGGGATGACAGCCTTCAGATTGTCCCAACCGCCGCGCACGCCACCGCAATGGTCTTCCAGCAGCTGTCGCAGCGGGATCGACATTGCCTCTTCGACATTGCACGGCCGGTTCACGTGGCCGCTGATCGACATGATCTTGGTGCCGGTGTTGTTCGGCCGGCCGAAGCCCGCGAACCACTCGGCCCCGCGGCGCAGGATGGTGCCGACGACCGCAATCGATTCCACATTGTTGACCGTGGTCGGGCAGCCGTAGAGGCCGGCCCCGGCGGGGAACGGCGGCTTCAGACGCGGCTGGCCCTTCTTGCCCTCGAGGCTCTCCAGCAGGGCCGTCTCTTCGCCGCAGATGTAGGCGCCGGCACCATGGTGGATGTAGACGTCGAAATCCCAGCCGTGGACGTTGTTCTTGCCGATCAGCCTGGCCTCATAGGCCTGCTTGACCGCCGCCTCCATGCGCTCGCGTTCCAGCACATATTCGCCGCGCAGATAGATGTAACAGGCGTGGGCCTGCATCGCGAAGCTGGCGATCAGGCAACCCTCGATCAGCAGCTGCGGATCGTGGCGCATGATCTCCCGGTCCTTGCAGGTCCCGGGCTCGGATTCATCGGCGTTGACGACCAGATAGTGGGGCCGGTCCTTCACCTCTTTCGGCATGAAGGACCACTTCAGGCCGGTCGAGAAGCCGGCACCGCCGCGTCCGCGCAGACCCGAGTTCTTGACGTTGGTGATAATCCAGTCACGCCCGAGATCGAGCATGTCCTTGGTCGCGTTCCACGCGCCGCGCGACTTCGCCCCCTCCAGCGTCCAGTCCTGGAAGCCGTAGAGGTTGGTGAAGATGCGGTCCTTGTCTTCGAGGATGCCGACCATGGTTCAGTTCGTCTCCCGCATGCGTTGGCGGTGATAGCGGGTGCGCAGGAAAATGGCGGCCAGCATCAGGGCCCAGCCGAGCGTCAGCGCCGCGTATCCGGCCCACTGCAGCATTGGGCCGACGGGCCCGGCAGAGGCAGCCGCCCAGACGGCGATCGCCCCGGCGATGACCAGGCCGAAACCGGCCAGACGCTGGTTGCGCCCAACGGCTCGCAATTCGGCGCGGTACTTAGCGACCTTCTCCGCATCTGACAGGTCAGGGCGCGTCATGCCTTCACCGGCTGGCTGTTGGGCAGCTTCTTGATCTTCTTCGCGGCCGAGCCATCATAGATCTTGGGATCGGTCAGGGTCAGGGCCCCGCCTTCCGGCTCCGAACTGGTGCGGCCGACGCGGCTGCCCGGCTTCGGCTTCTTGCCGGCGGCGAAGTCGTCGATGATCTGCGCCATGCTGTCGGCGGTCAGGTCCTCGAAATAATAGTCGTTGATCTGGGCCATCGGCGCATTGGCGCAGGCACCCAGGCATTCGACCTCCTGCCAGGTGAAGCGGCCGTCGGCACTCAGCGTGTCCTTCGGGCCGATCTTCTTCTTGCAGACGTCCATCAGGTCGCCGGCACCGCGCAGCATGCAGGGCGTGGTGCCACAGACCTGGATCAGGGCGGTCGAGCCGACCGGCTCCAGCATGAACATGGTGTAGAAGGTCGCGACCTCCAGCACCCGGATGTAGGGCATGCCCAGCAGTTCGGCGATGGCGCGGATGGCGGGCTCGGAGACCCAGCCCTCCTGCTTCTGCACGAGCCACAGGATCGGGATCACCGCCGACTGGCGGCGGTCCGCCGGATATTTGGCGATCCACCAGTCGCATTTCGTCTTCGTCGCCTTGGAGAAGGCGAACGAGGCGGGCTGTTCCTTGGCGAGACGACGAACGCTCATCGGTCCACTTCTCCGAAAACGATGTCGAGCGATCCCAGGATGGCTGAGACGTCAGCCAGCATGTGGCCACGGTTCATCCAGTCCATGGCCTGCAGCGAGCGGAAGCCCGGGGCCGAGATCTTGACGCGATAGGGTTTGTTGGTGCCGTCCGAGACCAGATAGATGCCGAACTCGCCCTTGGGCGCCTCGACCGAGGCATAGACCTCGCCCTCCGGAGTGCGGAAGCCCTCGGTATAGAGTTTGAAGTGGTGGATCAGGGCTTCCATCGACCGCTTCATCTCACCGCGCCGCGGCGGAACGATCTTGTTGTCCTCGACCATCACCGGCTCGCCGGGACAGTTGCGGAGCAGGTGGATGCACTGCTCCATGATGTGTACCGACTGCTTCATCTCCTCGATGCGGCAGAGGTAGCGGTCCCAGCAGTCGCCATTCTTGCCGACGGGAATGTCGAACTCCAGGTCGGCATAGCATTCATAAGGCTGCGACTTGCGCAGGTCCCAGGCGATGTCCGAGCCACGCAGCATCACGCCGGTGAAGCCCCAGTCCAGCGCCTGCTGCTTGGACACCACGCCGATGTCGACGTTGCGCTGTTTGAAGATGCGGTTCTCGGTGACGAGTGACTCGATGTCCTTTAGCGCCGCCGGGAATTCCCGGCACCAGCGGCCGATGTCGTCGATCAGCTCCATCGGCAGGTCCTGGTGGACGCCGCCCGGGCGGAAATAGTTGGCGTGCAGACGGGCTCCCGAGGCGCGCTCGTAGAAGACCATCAGCTTCTCGCGCTCCTCGAAGCCCCACAGCGGCGGCGTCAGGGCCCCGACGTCCATGGCCTGGGTGGTCACGTTCAGCAGGTGCGAGAGAATGCGGCCGATTTCGGAATACAGCACCCGGATCAGCTGGGCCCGGTAAGGCACGTCGACGCCCAGCAGCTTTTCGATGGCCAGGCAGAAGGCATGCTCCTGGTTCATCGGCGCGACATAGTCGAGCCGGTCCAGATAGGGCACGTTCTGGAGGTAGGTCCGGGCCTCCATCAGCTTTTCGGTGCCGCGATGCAGCAGGCCGATGTGCGGATCGACGCGGGTGACCAGCTCGCCGTCCAGCTCCAGCACCAGACGCAGTACGCCGTGCGCGGCCGGGTGCTGCGGGCCGAAATTGATCGTGAACTTGCGGTCGTCCAGCGCACGGGCGTGTTCGGTCAGGCCGTCATCAAAGATGTCGGTGGCACCGAGCGGGGTGGCGGGGGCGTGGCCGTCAGCCATCAGTGGAATCCTCGTCGTGCGAGCGCGTCTTTCGGGTCAGGGCCACCAGCCAGCCCAGGGCAAGCGTCAGGACGCCCATGCCCGAAACCGCAGCGGTCGAAAGTTCCCAGTTGCCAGTCAGCACCGCCAGCGCCAGCGGCGTCGACAACAGCACTGCCGAAGCGCCCAGCAGCGCACTCTGCAGCTCGCCGGCCGAAAGCCGACGAATGCCGGCACCGACCGCCAGACAGACCACGGCGACCATGATTGCCACGCCCAGCGACTGCAGCTGCGCCGGCTCCACCTCGGGGGCCCGCGTGAACCAGCCGGTCAGCCGCGCCCCGAGCGTGAACAGAAACGCCGTCGAAAAGGTCACCAGAAAGAAGGATGACGCTGAACGGATGGCTGCGCGATTCATCTTCATGGATCATCCCGCCTTCTCGTCGCCGGGCAGGATCGTCGCCGGATATTCGGCGCCTTCCCAGGGCGACAGGAAATCAAAGTTCCGGAACTCCTGGGTCAGTTTGACGGGTTCATACACAACCCGCTTCTGCTCCTCGTCGTAACGCACTTCGACATACCCGGTCATCGGGAAGTCCTTGCGGAGCGGATGCCCCTGGAAGCCATAGTCGGTCAGCAGCCGGCGCAGGTCGGGGTGACCCGAGAACAGCATGCCGTACATGTCGAACGCCTCGCGCTCGAACCAGTCGGCGCAGGGGAAGACCCCGACGGCGCTTGGCACGGGCTGGACCTCATCGGTCGTCAGCTTGACCCGGACGCGCACGTTCCGGGTCATCGACAGCAGGTGATAGACGACCTCGAACCGCTCCTCGCGATCCGGGAAGTCGACCCCGCAGACATCCAGCAGCTGCTGGAAACCGAACCGGTCCCGCAGCGCCGACAGCACCTCGAGGATGTTGTCGCGCGTGGCGATCAGCGTCAGCTCGCCGAACGCCACCTGGGCCTCAACCCCCAGCGCCGCGACCATCTCGGTCCCGAGCGGCGTCAGCGCCGTTTCCATCTCCGCAATACGGGCGAGCGCGTTCATCGATCGATCGTCCCGGTCCGGCGGATCTTCTTCTGCAACTGCAACAAACCGTACAGCAGCGCCTCCGCCGTCGGCGGGCAGCCCGGCACATAGACGTCCACCGGCACGATCCGGTCACAGCCGCGCACGACGCTGTAGCTGTAGTGGTAGTACCCGCCGCCGTTGGCGCAGCTGCCCATGGACAGGACATAGCGGGGGTCCGGCATCTGGTCGTAGACCTTGCGCAGGGCCGGGGCCATCTTGTTGGTCAGGGTACCAGCCACGATCATCAGGTCCGACTGACGCGGACTGGCGCGCGGGGCCATGCCGAAGCGCTCCATGTCGAAGCGCGGCATCGAAGCCTGCATCATCTCAACGGCGCAGCAGGCCAGACCGAACGTCATCCACATCAAGGAGCCGGTGCGGGCCCAGTTGATGACGTCGTCGAGCGAAGTGGTGATGAAACCGCGCTCGCCCAGCTCGGCGTTCACGGCCTCAAAGAACTTGTCGTGGATGGCCGGATCATAGCCCTCCACCGACGAGCGTGCGCCGGTATTGAACATGGTCGTGCTCATCGGTGTTGCCAGACGTGAGGATGACGGCCCCACGGGCGCAGCGCCCTGGTTGCCGACGCCGATCAGCGGCACGGTATTGGTCGTCACTCCCATTCGAGCGCGCCCTTCTTCCATTCGTAGATGAACCCGACGGTCAGAACGCCGAGGAAGACCATCATCGACCAGAAGGCGAACACCATGCCCTCGCGCGACAGGTCGAACATCGACACCGCCCACGGGAACAGGAACGCGACCTCAAGGTCGAAGATGATGAAAAGGATCGAGACCAGATAGAAGCGCACATCGAACTTCATCCGGGCGTCGTCGAATGCGTTGAACCCGCATTCATAGGCCGACAGCTTCTCCGAGTCCGGGTTCTTGGGTGCCAGCACCCAGGCCGCCAGCATGAAACCGACGCCGAGCACGGCCGCGATCCCGAGAAAGATCACGATCGGCAGATATTCGAGCAGGAATGCATTCATCCGGAAGGGACCTTGTCCGCCGTCAAAGGGAGGGGCGGATTCGGCGCTTTCTAACCTTGGAACCGCGCCCGTTCAAACCCATGTGACGAAAGGTTTTTATTGAGAATGGTTCGCAGCCCCTGAAGCCCTTGGAGACGGCTCGACACCGGCCTGCCGCTCCGACCAAAAACTGTCTCGGGCTGTCGCTTCGTCGCTTGACAGTGCGAGCCCCCCCCGCCTAAACGACGCCCCTCGCCGCGGAGCACTGCTTCGCGTCGGGAATACGCGGGTGTAGCTCAGTTGGTTAGAGTGCCGGCCTGTCACGCCGGAGGTCGCGGGTTCGAGCCCCGTCACTCGCGCCATTCCCTTTGAAACCTTGTTCAGGGAATGGCGCGCCCCCGTCGGGTCAATCGGTCTATCGTCATTGCACGGTCAGCACCGCATCCTCCGCGGCCAAGGCCTGCGCGCGCCCTTCCGGTCCGGCTGTGATCTGAACGAAGGTAAAGCCGCGCGCCTTCAACGTGTCCAGCAGGCCCGGCAGGGCTTCGATCATCTGTGGTCGGGTCTCGTGCAGGATCAGGACCCCACCCTGGTTGCTTTCCATGGCATTCAGGGTGATCCGGGTGATCGACTCAGCCGAGTAGCCACGCCAGTCATCGGTGCCGGCCTCGGCCGAGACGACGATCACCCCCCGCTGGTTGAGCCACTCCGCCATGAACGCCCCCTCGCCTAGCCCCGGAAAGCGGAACATCGGCTCAATCCGGGCACGCTCTTCATCCGGGGCGTCAGCCAGGGCGGCCTCCAGGGCGGCATAGCCGCGTCGGACCTCGGTGATCTGGGCCTGGCGGGACCAATGTCGGAGGTAGATCGGATGCGACCAGCTGTGGCTGGCGACGTTATGACCCCGGCGGACGACCTCGCGCACCTGCTCTGGATGCGCCCGCACATACTGGCCCACGAAGAAGAAGGTGGCCTTGATCCCGCGCTCGTCGAGGATGGCCAGCACCCGACTGTTGTACAGCGGGCTGGGGCCGTCATCGAAAGTCAGGGCGATGGCCCGCGGCGGCAACGGCGTCCGGACATGCTGG
The DNA here is from genome assembly GCA_019746095.1 of Caulobacteraceae bacterium. Lineage (GTDB taxonomy): Bacteria > Pseudomonadota > Alphaproteobacteria > Caulobacterales > Caulobacteraceae > Brevundimonas. The sequence goes on along the minus strand of JAIESL010000099.1, from coordinate 11,947 downwards.
ATCGAGCCATAGCGTCCGGGCGTCAGGATCAGGATCGCCTGCCCCGCCTCGACGCTTGCCGCGGCACTGGAAGCAACCTCGCTGCTCGCCTCCGGGGCGCGCGGCATCCAGACGGCGAAGGCGGCCGTCAGGGCGATCAGGTACAGACGCAAAGACTTTCCCCCGAGACCTTGATCCGCACGCTAACGCCGCGTCCTCACCCGGCGAGCGGGCGCAACCGGTGGGGGAGATTGGGGCCTAGGGGTTCCTGCCCGCGACCAGAACATTCTGGACGCGGCGACCCAGCGGATCGCGAGACTGCCAGGTCTGGCCCACTTCGGCCTCGACCATCTGCGTGCAGAAGCGCGGGATCAGCATATAGGGACGCATATTGGTCAGGCAGACCTGTTCGCCGGCCACCGCCCAACGCGCTGCCAGCCGGCGACCGTCGGAGAACTGGGCCGCGTAGGTGCCGTCCGGGTTGAACCAGTGCTTGACCCAGCCCCCGTCAGGATAGCGGGACACGACCGTGTTCCCGAAAACAGTGCTCATCTCGGCCCGCCCAGGGCCCGCAGCCAGACACGCGACACCCAAGGTCGCCACGGCGAGCGCTCGCAGCATACTAAAGCCCCTACTCAGCCCTTCCCAGCTGGCTCTATTAACAATCGGTTAGGAAAAGCCAAGCCCCCGACACTCAACACACGAATAGTTGACTCTGCCGTGGGGGCTTCTATACGCGGCGCACGTTCGGGACAGGACTGGCGAATCCGCGCCGCCCGCTCGCCCAGAGACAGGGCGGTTCCGCGACATCGCACGACGCCCCGATGCGCGGGACGTCCTTACCAGTCCCAAGGACCCATGACCGAATTCTCAATGCTGGGCCTCTCGCCCACGACTCTCAAGGCCGTCGCCGACACCGGCTACACTACGGCAACCCCCATCCAGGCCTCAGCAATTCCGGTGGCCCTTGCCGGTCGCGACGTGCTGGGTATCGCCCAGACCGGCACCGGCAAGACCGCCGCCTTTACCCTGCCGATGATCGACCGACTGTCATCGGGCCGGGCCAAGGCGCGTATGCCACGTGCCCTGGTACTGGCACCGACCCGTGAGTTGGCCGACCAGGTCGCCTCCTCGTTCGAGAAATACGCCAAGGGCACCAAGCTCAGCTGGGCTCTGCTGATCGGCGGCGTCTCCATGGGTGACCAGGTCGCGCTGCTGAACAAGGGCGTCGATGTCCTGATCGCCACACCGGGCCGTCTGCTGGACCTGTTCGAGCGCGGCAAGGTCATGCTGAACGGCGTCGAGATCATGGTCATCGACGAAGCGGACCGCATGCTCGACATGGGCTTCATTCCTGATATCGAGCGCATTTTCAAACTGACGCCGCCGCGCCGCCAGACCCTGTTCTTCTCGGCCACCATGCCGCCCGAGATCACCCGGCTGACGACCCAGTTCCTCAAGGACCCGACCAGACTGGAGGCCTCGCGCCCGGCCCAGACCGCCGACACCATCACCCAGTATCTGGTCCGCATCCCCACCAGCGATCCCAAGGCCAAGCGCGCCGCCTTGCGCGCCCTGATCGGCCGCGCCGATGTGCGCAACGGTATCGTCTTCTGCAACCGTAAGACCGAGGTCGATGTCGTTGCCAAGTCGCTGAAACAGCACGGCTTCGACGCCGCGCCGATCCATGGCGACCTTGACCAGTCGCTGCGCATGAAGACCCTGGCGGCCTTCCGCTCAGGCGAACTGAAGTTGCTCGTCGCCTCGGACGTCGCCGCTCGCGGCCTCGACATTCCCGACGTCAGCCATGTCTTCAACTACGACGTCTCGCACCATGCTGACGACTACGTCCACCGCATCGGCCGCACCGGCCGCGCCGGCAAGCTCGGCCAGACCTTCATGATTGTGACGCCGGCCGATGACCGCTCACTCGACAAGGTCCTGAAGCTGATCAAAATGGACCCGGAAGAGCTGGTTCTGGATGGCCTCGATTTCGCTCCCGGCAAGGCTCAGCCGCGTGGCGATGCGGGTCGGGACACCGGGCGGGCAGAGCGGACACCGGCCCGCGGACGCAATCGACGCGAAGCCCCGAGTGACAAGGCCGTGGAACCGGCCGCTACTATCGCTCCCGCCTCCGAAGCCGAGCCGGCGACCACCGGAGTGGCTGCCATGGCCGCCGGTTCAGAGGCCACAGTCCCGGATTCGCCCAAGCCCCGCCGCCCCCGTAGCCGCCGCGGGTCAAAATCGACCGCTGCGCAGGCTGCGGAGACCACCGAAGCCCCGATCGCCCTGCCCGCCGCGGCACCTGTCGTAAAGGCTCCGGCACCCTCCCAGGACCGTCCGGTGCAGGAAACGCATCTGCGCCAGTCTGACCGCCGCGGCGACAACGTCGGTGCGGAACCGCAAAGATCGAACGGCCGCCCGTTCGGCGAAGGGGATATCCCCGCGTTTCTTCGCCGGCCCGCCTCCCTCAAGAGTTGAAACTCTTGCCAAATCGTCGGTCAACGAACGGGATTTAACCCGTCGTTACGGAACCGCGCATAGCGTCACGGCCGCAAACAGTCGCTCAGTCGGCGTGTCGGGGAACTCTTATGGCGGCTCAGCTCGAAACCACTCTTCGAGGACCTGAAGCCTACGGCCTGGCGCGTCGGGTCATCGAGGCCATGGAAGAGGCGGGCGTCTGGCCGACTCCGTTGAATTTCGAGATCTGGGTCCACTACCTCGGTGACCCGGAAGGCCCGCTGGGCCGCGAGATCAAGCGACTGCTGGCGGCGTCCGAGCCATTCACCGAAGCCACAGCCGACATGCTGGCTGCGGAATATCTGCCGCGTGGCCGGCTGACCGAAGAGATCCGCGATGCGGGCCGGGTGCTCGACCGGGAGCTCTCCAGCGTCTCTGACGCCATCTCCAAGGCCCACAAATCCCAGGCCGCCTACGGCCAGACCCTGGACAAGGCCGCCACCAGCATCGAATCCGTCGGTGACGGCGCGGGCCTGCAGGCCATTGTCACGGGCCTGACCAGCGCGACCCGCAAGGTCCAGCGCGAGAACGAGACGCTGGAGAAGCGGCTGGACGCCTCCACACGGGAGGTCGCCCGGCTGCGCGAACACCTTGAGCAGGTGCGCCGCGACGCCATGACGGACGCCCTGACCAACCTGGCGAACCGCAAGGCGTTCGACGAACATCTTGAAACCGCCTGCACCCAGGCCGAGGCCGAGGGTGGGGCTCTGACCCTGGCCGTGCTCGATATCGACCATTTCAAGCGCTTCAACGACACCTGGGGTCACCAGACCGGCGACCAGGTGCTGCGCTATGTGGCCAGCGTCATGGGCCGGGTAGCCAGCACACCGCGCATCGCCGCCCGCTACGGCGGTGAGGAGTTCGCCATGATTTTCCCGCGGGAAACCCTGTCCCAGGTTCAGAACGCGCTGGAATCCGTCCGCAAGGAGATCGCGTCCCGCTCTCTGCGTCGCCGGTCCACCGATGACGAACTGGGCGCGGTGACATTGTCCGCGGGCTTCGCCCAGCGTCGCCCGGGCGAGACGGCCACCTCGCTGCTGGAACGCGCCGACACGGCCCTCTATGCGTCCAAACACGCTGGCCGGAACCGGATCACCAACGCCGAACAGCTCGACCAGGCCGCCTGACGCCTTTCGCCCGGACCATTTCGCGTCATAGTGGGCCGATGCGCAGTTTCGCCTTCAATCTCGCCTACTGGCTCCTGTCCATCCTCTATGCCTCTGCGGCAGCCTTCGCGGCCCTGGCACCCGGACGGGGCGCGACGAGTTGGATCATACGACGCTATGTGAAGCGGATGGTGCAGGCCATGCGGGTTTTCGCCGGCATCCGGATCGAGGTCCGCGGTCGTGAACGTCTGCCGACCGGGGCCTTCATCATTGCCTCGAAACACCAGAGCTGGGGCGACGGTTTCGCCACCTACGACCAGTTCGACGACCTCGCCTTCGTGACCGGCGACCATCTGGAGAAGTTTCCGCTGCTCGGCACGGTCCTGCGCAAGCTCGGAGCCATTGTAGTCAACAACTGCGGCGGCCGCGAAGCCCGCGAGGCGCTGAAGCACCGCTCGGCGGATGCCCACGCCGCCGGCCGCAAGATCCTGATCTATCCCGAAGGCAATCTGGCGAAGGTGGGCGAGAAATTCCGCTACCGATCAGGTGTCTGGCACATGTACCGCGACTTCGACATGCCGGTGGTGCCGCTGGCCACCAACCTCGGGCTGTTCTGGCCCCAGGAGGCTTTCCGCAAGAACCCGGGCACCGCGACGCTGGAGTTCCTCGACCCCATTCCGACCGGGCTGGGCAAGGAAGAATTTCTGGCCCGACTGGAGGCCGCCGTCGAAGGCCGGACTGCAGAGCTGGTCGCCGAGGCCACCGGTCAGTCAGTCACTCCGGCGGTGCGGGTGCTGGCCCCCGATGAGGCGGCCCGGGCGGCGAAAGCGGGCCTCAGACCGGGCGACGACGCAGCGACCTGAGGCCGATCAAAAGCTGATCCGCCAGGAACCAGCCGATCGCTCCGGAAACGACCCGCAGCGAATTAAGCCACACAGGATCCGACAACTGCCAACCCAGGCCACCACCGCGACCTTCATTTAGAATCGTGAGCACAATCGTGAAGGCCGCGCCCGCGAGCAGGGCCTGGCCGACCCGTCGAGCAAGTGATTGGGGCACTTCCGATCATCCTCTGCGCTCAAGTTGCAGCCTTGAGAGCGAGAAAATCATGCCTCCCGGATAGGTTCAAGCCGCCGGGATCACCGCGCCGTCGTATTTGGCCGCGATGAAGTCCTTGACCGCCTGGCTGCGTAGCATGGCCGCCAGCGCCACAATGCGGGGGTCGGCCCGGTTTTCCGTCCGGGTCACCAGATAGTTCACATAGGGACTGTCGGCGCCTTCCAGCGTCAGGGCGTCGGTGCGCGGCTTCAGGCCGGCGTCGAGGGCATAGTTGGTATTGATCACCGCCATATCGACCTGATCCAGCACGCGCGGCAGGGTCGCGGACTCCAGCTCACGGAAACGCAGGTTCTTCGGATTCTGGACGATATCGCGCAGGGTCTGGAGCGGATTGACCGGGTCCCTGAGCCGGATCAGCCCGGCCTTCTGCAACAGGATCAGCGACCGGCCGATCGAGGAGGCGTCATTGGGGACGGCCACTTCGGCACGGTCCGGCAGTTCTGCGAGTGTCCGGAAGCGCCGTGAATATGCCCCGAGCGGCTCGACATGGACACCGGCCACGGTCACGAGGTCCGAACCGCGCGAAGCGTTGAACTCATCGAGATAAGGCTTTGTCTGGAAATAGTTGGCGTCCAGACGCCCCTCGGCCAGCTGGGTGTTGGGCTGGACGTAGTCGTTGAACACCTTGATCTCGATCCGGATGCCCTCGGCCGCCAGCAGCGGCTTGATGTGTTCCAGGATTTCGGCGTGCGGCACCGCCGTCGCACCGACGATCAGAGGCGCATTGGCATCCGACTTCTTCGCGGCACCCTGTCCGCAGGCGGCGAGCACCAGCGAAGCAGCGGCGAGGGTCAGTAGCGAGCGACGGATCATGGGCGAGCCTTTCGGGGGAGCGATCAGCGGTGGGAAACGGCGGCAACCAGCCGGTCGCCGAGCACCTGAAGACCCTGCACCAGCAGGAGCAGGAGAACGACGGTCACGACCATGACATCGGTCTGGAACCGCTGATAGCCGAAGCGGATGGCCAAGTCGCCCAGCCCACCCGCGCCGACCACCCCCGCCATGGCGGTGTAGCTGACCAGGGCGATGGCAGTCACGGTCGCACCGGCGAGGATGCCTGGCATGGCCTCGGGCAAGAGGGCCCGGGTGACGATCTGGAAGGTCGAGCCGCCCATGGCCTGGGTCGCCTCGACAACACCCTTGTCGACCTCACGAAGGGCCGTCTCGACCAGCCGGGCATAAAAGGGCGCGGCCCCGACGACCAATGGCGGAATGGCCCCCGCCACACCCAGCGATGTCCCGACCAACACTACCGTCACCGGCAGCATAACGATCAGCAGGATAATGAAGGGCACCGACCGCAGGATGTTGACGACCAGCGACAGCAGCGCGTTCACCACCGGATTGGCTGCCAGCCTTCCCTTGCCGGACAGGTACAACAGCACCCCCAGAGGTATGCCGAAGAGCACCGTCAGCGCCATCGATCCGCCCAGCATCAGCAGGGTGTCGCGCGACGCGCGGGCGATCTCGGGCCAGTCAATATTGACGAAGAAGGCTTCCATCAGACGGCCTCAACCGTGACGCCGCGCGCCGTCAGCTGCGCCACCGCCGCCTCGGCATCGCCGCCGGTAAACGCCACGACCAGCTGGCCATAGGGCTCGCCCCGGATACGACTGATCCGACCCGACAGGATCGAATAGTCAACGCCGACGGAGCGCGCGACACGGCTCAGTTCAGGCTCATAGGTCGAGCCGCCGCGGAAGGTCAGTCTGGCCAGACGGCCACCGGATGGCACATCGGCGGGCTCGAACCCCTCCTCACCCTCGGCCAGCATGGTACGGGTCGCGGCATGCCTGGGATGCAGGAAGACGTCGGCCGTCGCCCCCTCCTCCACCACCCGGCCGTCCTTGAGCACCGCCACCCGGTCGCAGACCCGGCGAACCACCTCCATCTGGTGGGTAATCAGGACGATGGTCAGCTTAAGGTCCCGGTTCAGCTGATCCAGCAGGGTCAGGATTTCGTCCGTCGTCTCCGGATCAAGAGCGCTGGTCGCCTCGTCACACAACAGGACGCCGGGTTCGCAGGCCAGGGCCCGGGCGATGCCGACGCGCTGCTTCTGCCCGCCCGACAGCTGCGCCGGATGTTTTTTGGCATGCTCTGACAGGCCCAGCTGTTCCAGCAGCTCCGCCACCCGGCGGTCGATCTCAGCCGCTGCACGGCCCTCAAGCCGCAGCGGGAAGGCCACATTCTCTGCGACAGTTTTCGCATTCAAGAGATTGAAATGCTGAAAAATCATGCCGATCCGACGCCGCGCGGCGCGCAGCTCTGCCGGCGAAAGGCCGGTCATGTCACGCCCGTTGACAGTCACCCGGCCGGCGTCAGGGCGATCCAGCAGATTGATGGTCCGGATCAGGGTCGACTTGCCGGCACCCGACCGCCCGACCACGCCGAACACCTGCCCGGCCCCGACCGTCAGGTCGACCGAATCCAGGGCCAGGCGCTCGCCCGCCGCGCTCCGAAAGCGCTTCGTGACCCCTTCCAGCCGGATCATCAGTCCGCGTCCAGCGCCTTTGCGGGAATGATGGTGACGCTCTCACCGCAGCCGCAAGCGTCGGTCTGGTTCGGGTTCCTGAACACGAATTTCGAGGCCAGCTTCGTCGTCTCGTAGTCGATCTCTGATCCGATCAGGAAAAGGATGGCCTTGGGATCGACGACGATGGTCGCGCCCTTGTCGACCACCACCTCGTCCAGCGGGCCGAGCTCGTCGGCGAAGGCGAAGGTGTATTCCTGCCCCGCGCAGCCTGCATTCTTCAGCCCGACGCGCAGCGCCTTGTGTCCCCCGGCCTCGGTCAGGGCGCGCACCCGCTCGGCCGCCGCCTCGGTCAGGGTGACGACAGCGGGGCGCGGGCGACGCGGACGGGGCGTGGTCTGCAAATCACTCATCGGTTCATTTTCCCGCCGTCATCCTCGGGCTTGACCCGAGGATCAGAGGTCCAGTCGCCCGGTTGCAAATGGGGAAGGCGCAGCCGTCGGCCAAGCCCCCGCCCATGGGCAGCGGACTATCCGACCCTCGGGTCAAGCCCGAGGGTGACGATGTTGAGAGCGTGTCCATCAGAACATGTTCAGGGCCAGCTTGGCCTCGTCGCTCATTTTCGAGGCGTCCCACGGCGGATCGAAGGTCAGTTCCGCGCGCGCCGACTTCACGCCGTCGACCTTCATCACCGCCTGCTCGACCCAGATCGGCATCTCGCCGGCCACCGGGCAGCCCGGAGCGGTCAGGGTCATCTCGACCACCACATCGCGATCGTCGGACAGGTCGACCTTGTAGATCAGCCCCAGCTCATAGATGTCGACCGGGATCTCCGGGTCGAACACCGACTTCAGCGCCTCGATGATGTCGTCCGTCATCCGGTCGATCTCGGCCTGGGCGAGCGCGCTCTTCTGCGGCGCGTCCCAGGCTTCGGCGAAGGCCGCGCTGTCGGTCTTTTCGGTCGTCGGGTCGCTCATGCGAAGAACTCACGGGCCTTGATCAGGGCGTCGGCGAAGGCGTCGGCGTCCTCGAGGGTGTTGTACAGGGCGAAGCTGGCGCGGGCGCTCGAGGTAATGCCGAACCGGCGTGACAGCGGCTCGGCGCAGTGCAGGCCGGCGCGGACTGCGACGCCGTAGCGGTCCATCACCTGCGCAATGTCGTGGGCATGGGCCCCGTCGACGGTGAAGGCGAAGATGGCCCCCTTCCCCTTCGCCGTGCCGATCTCGGTCAGCCAGTTGCGGCCATCCAGCCGCTCGCGCACGCGGTCCATCAGCACCTGCTCATGGCCACGCACCGCATTGGCGTCGAACTGCTGCATCCATGTGATCGCAGCCCCGAGGCCGATAACCTCCAGGATCGGCGGGGTGCCCGCCTCGAACCGGTGCGGCAGCCCCGCATAGGTTACCGCGTCCTCGGTCACCGTGGCGATCATCTCGCCGCCGCCCTGGTAAGGCGGCAGGGCTTCCAGCGCGGCACGTTTGCCGTACAGCCCACCGATGCCGGTCGGGCCGAAAAGCTTGTGCCCTGTAAAGACATAAAAGTCGGCGTCCAGCGCCTGCACATCGGGACTGCAGTGCACCGCCCCCTGGCAGCCGTCGACGAGGACCAGCGCCCCAGCCGCATGGGCCAGGTCGGCGATGGCGCGGACAGCGTTCACCGTGCCCAGCACATTGGACATATGGGTCACGGCCACCAGCCGCGTCCTCGGCCCGATCAGCGCCGCCAGCGCCGCAACGTCCAACGCGCCATCATCCAGCACGGGTGCCCATTTCAACACCGCACCGAAGCGCTCACGCAGCATGTGCCAGGGCACGATATTGGCGTGATGCTCCATCTGGGTCAGCAGGATCTCGTCGCCCGGCTGGATGGACTGGCCGAGGCCCGCCGCGACCAGATTGATCGCCTCGGTCCCCCCCTTGGTCCAGATGATCTGGTCGGGGTCTTCCGCGTTCAGGAACCGCGCCATCGTCTCGCGCGAGGCCTCGAAGGCCTCGGTCGTCTCATTGGCCAGGGTGTGCAGGCCTCGGTGGACGTTGGCGTAGGAGTGTTCCATCGCCGCCGTCAGGACGTCGATCACCGCTCGCGGCTTCTGCGCCGAGGCGGCCGAGTCGAGATAGACCAGCGGCTTGCCATTCACCGTCCTCGACAGGATCGGGAACTGGGCGCGCACCGCATAGGGGTCAAAGAGGGTCACAGGCGAGCCGTCAGCCATTCCCGCACCACCTCTCTCGCGCCCTCGTGCTCGATCCGGTCGACGACCTCGATCAGGAAGGCCTGCGTCAGCAGCGCCCGCGCCGCATCGGCAGGGATGCCGCGCTGCTGCATGTAAAAGAGAGCGCTCTCGTCGAGATTCCCGACCGTATTGCCGTGCGCGCACTGCACGTCGTCGGCATAGATCTCCAGCTCCGGCTTGGCGTCGATCTCGGCGCGCTCGCCGAGGATCAGGGCATGGTGGCCCATGCGGGCGTCGGTGCCGTCCGCCCCGCGCTCGACGATCATCTTGCCCTGGAAGACGCCGCGGGCGGTGTCGCGGACGACGCCCTTGGTGAGTTGCGAAGTCTGGCCATTGGGGCCGAGGTGATCGACGACGCTGGTCAGGTCGGCGTGGCGGGCGCCGGACAAAAGGTAGAGACCGTCGAGACGGACCTGGGCGCCGCCCGGGTGTGCGACGCGGGTTTCGAGACGCTGGAGCTTGGCACCGGTGGAAATCACCGTCTGATTGAGAACAGCTCCATCACTCAGGGTGATATCGGCGTGTGAGATAGTCAGGGCCTCAGCGGAATCGTCGGCGACGACGATACGGTCGAGGCGCCCACCTTCCATCACCGCGATTTTGAGCGCGGCATTGCCGACATAGGCACCCTGCCCTTCATAGCTTTCCAGAAGTACGGCGTGATCGCGCGGTCCAACCGTGAAGCCGACCGATGCCTGCCACCCCCTGTCGCCGCTGCTGACAAAACGGAGGGCGCTCAGGAACGGCGAGCGGGGACGATCAGGACCTTCTTTCCGGCCGACGATATTGATCCGGTTTCCATCATGAGCGGCCGGGTCGGCCGCCAGTTGCAAAAGCCAGTGGCCATTCGCAAACACGTCCTCATGGACACCGAGGGCCCCAAACGGACCGCTATGGGGTTCCACCGGAAACACCGATGCAGAGGCCGGCGCCTCTCGCAGATGACGGCGCAGGTCCGTGTATTTCCAATCCTCGACGCGGCGCGACGGGAAGCTGGAAACATCGTTCAGGTCAACTCTGGGCGAGGCGTTCACGCCGCGGCCGGCAGGTATTTGTCATACCCTTCCGCCTCCAGCTGTAGCGCCAGCTCCGGCCCGCCGGACGCCACGATCCGGCCGCCGGCCAGCACATGCACCCGGTCCGGTTTGATGTAGTCCAGCAGCCGCTGATAGTGGGTGATCACCAGCATGGCGCGGTCGGGGCTGCGCAGGGCGTTGACGCCTTCCGACACGATCCGCAGGGCGTCGATGTCGAGGCCGGAATCTGTCTCGTCGAGGATCAGCAGGGACGGCTCCAGCAGGGCCATCTGCAGGATCTCCATCCGCTTCTTCTCGCCGCCCGAGAAGCCGACGTTGAGCGGCCGCTTGAGCATGTCGAAATCCATCTTCAGCGCCGTCGCCGCCGCCTTGACCAGCTTGAGGAAGTTCGGGGCCGAGACCTCCTCCTCGCCGCGGGCGCGCTTCTGCGCATTCAGGGCCGTGCGCACGAAGGTCAGGGCCGGGACGCCGGGAATCTCGATCGGATACTGGAACGACAGGAAGACGCCCTTGGCCGCGCGTTCTGCGGGCTCCAGACCCAGCAGGTCCTCGCCCTTCCACGACACGCCGCCTTGCGTCGCCTCATAGCCGGGCCGCCCGGCCACGGCATAGCCCAGGGTCGACTTGCCGGCCCCGTTCGGCCCCATGATGGCGTGCACCTCGCCCGCCGGAACGTCGAGCGTCAGGCCCTTGAGGATCGGCTTTTCGCCGACGGAAACGTGGAGGTTGGAGATACTAAGCATCTTGAACTTCAGTCTTCAGGCTGACGACGAGAGGGATTGAGCCGACATCGGCACCGCTGAATTCATCGACATGTGCGTGTGCGCCGGGTGCCGTGGCGGCGGCGATATCGAGGCATTGCATCGCCAAGTAGGCTAATCCGTTGGGCCCGCCCTCGACGTACACTTCTTGCCCTTTTGCATCGGAGAAGATGGAGGCTGAAAGGGTGTCCAGCGGCAAGTCCGGGCGGTCGAGCAGTTCCCGTATCTCGCCCTTGATTTCTTTCAGCCGCGCGCGAAAGTCCGTCATCCGACAGACCCTTCCAGACTGATCGCCACCAGCTTCTGCGCCTCGACGGCGAACTCCATCGGCAGCTTCTGCATCACGTCGCGGACGAAGCCGTTGACCAGCAGGGCCACCGCCTCCTCCTGCGAGAGGCCGCGCTGCTGGGCGTAGAACAGCTGGTCGTCGCTCAACCGCGTCGTCGTCGCCTCATGCTCCAGCTGAGCCGAGCCGTTGCGGGCCTCGATATAGGGCACGGTGTGCGAGCCGCAGTCCTTGCCGATGAGCAGGCTGTCGCACTGGGTGAAATTGCGCACCCCGGTCGCCTTGGGATGCACCGACACCAGGCCGCGATAGGTCGAGTCCGACTTGCCCGCCGAGACCGCCTTGGCGATGATCCGCGACTTCGAGTTCTTGCCCAGATGGATCATCTTGGTGCCGGTGTCGGCCTGCTGATGTCCGTTGGTGATGGCGATCGAAT
>JAIESL010000094.1 GCA_019746095.1 Caulobacteraceae bacterium | reverse complement strand
GTCGGCAAAGACGCGATAGCGCCCCTCGCCCTTGACCTGCTCAACGGCAGTCTGGAATGCGGCGGTATAGTCGAACACGCGCTGGAGCCCCGAACGGCACGAAACTGATGATCGGGTGATGCGCCGATCGGCCGGATTTGTCCATGAATCGCACCGGACAAAAGGCCGCAAACCCTTAATTGATAACGGTTCTCAATCGCGCGGTCGCAGCCTCAGGTCTTCGGCAGGCCGTCCAGCTGCCCGCGCAGCATCTGCAGGATGGCCGAGAAGTCGCGACCACCGTAGCCGAGGCCATTGAACATCTGGAACAGGGCCTCGGTCTGGGCCCCCAGGGGCGTGCTCGCCCCCGCCTTGGCCGCCGCATCCTGCGCCAGCTTCAGGTCCTTGAGCATCATGGCCGTGGCAAAGCCGCCGTCATAGTTGCGGTTCGACGGCGCGGTCGGCACCGGGCCGGGCCAGGGATAGTAAGTGGTCACCGACCAGCTCTGCCCCGACGACTTGGCGGCGATGTCGAAGAATTTCACCGGATCAAGACCCAGCTTCTCGGCCAGGGCGATGGCCTCGCAGGTGCCCAGCATGGTGATGCCGAGGATCATGTTGTTGCAGATCTTGGCCGCCTGCCCGGCTCCGTGGTCACCGGCGCGGAAGGTGGCGCGGCTCATCGGCTCCAAAGCCGCCTCGATGCCGGCGAAGTCCGGCTCGTCGCAACCGACCATGAAGGCCAGGGTCCCGGCGTCAGCCGCCATGGTCCCGCCCGAGACCGGCGCATCGGCGAAGGCATAGCCGGCGTCCTTGGCCAGACCCGCCACCCTGCGCGCCGTCTCCACGTCGATGGTGGAACAGTCCAGCAGCAGGGCCGAGGTCGGGGCCGTGCCGATGATCTGCTCCGAATAGACCTTCAGCACATGCGGCCCGGCGGGCAGCATGGTGATGACGACATCCGCGTCCCGGACCGCCTCGGCCACTGACCCGACAGGCGCGCAACCCGCAGCTGCGGCACGATCCAGGGCGGCCTGCGACAGGTCGAAGGCGGCCACGGCGTGCCCGGCCCTGGCCTGGTTGGCGGCCATGCCCCCGCCCATGTTGCCGAGCCCGATGAAGGCGATCTTGAGGGTCATGGCGTCGTCTCCCGAATGCGTTGGCGGGAGGGTTAGCCGCTCGACCGCCCTCTCGCCAGCACCCGTCGACGGATTTTGATCAGCCCGGCTTTCGGAAGCGCAGCATGAACTGGCTGGTTCGCCCGCGGATCGAGCCGTCGAAGACATTGGCCGTCCGGGGGTCGGCCGGATTCGCCAGGATGTCGCTCTCGCCGTCCAGTACGAAACCGGCCGCCAGCACCTCGCGCTTGACCGCCTCGATGTCGATCCGGTGCACCGTATCCGCCGAGGTCATCGGCGCACCGGCGACGGCATGGTGATCAATGACCACATAGAGGCCACCCGGCTTCAGGGCGGCGAACACCGCGGCATTGACCCGCGAGGCCGTATCCGCCGGGGCGATATTCAGATGCAGGTCGTGATAATTCTGGGCCGTGAAGACCAGGTCCAGCCCCGCCGGGAAGTCGGGTGCGGCCATGGGTGAGCGGATGGCGTCGACATTGGCCAGGGCGTCGACCGCCGTCAGACTGTCCCCGTAGCTGGCCTGGAAGGCGATGAATTCGGCCGGCTGCCAGGCCGTGACCCGCCCCCCGGGTCCGACCGCGGCGGAAAACACCCGCGTGAAATAGCCGCCGCCGATGATCATGTCGGCCACCTTCTGGCCCGGACGGACGCGGGCGAAGGCGAGGGTTTCAGCCGTGTGGCGGGCCCCGTCGCGGGCGCGGTCATCAACGGGCCGCGTGGTCGCCGCGAGCGCACCGGCATAGTCCGCCGGCGTCGGCGCGGGCGAAGCGCCCATACCGGCCATACAGCCCGCCGACGACAGGCTCATCACCGCCATGGCGGCCAGAAGGAAGGAACGGCGCATCTTGAAGGCTCCCCTTGCGTCGCGCGAGCGCGGACCGCGCAGCCTAGCCCGAAGGCCGCTCGGCGTCAGCCGGGTATGCGAATCCGGTCGACGAAGGGGTCGCTGCGTCCGCGGATGCAAGGCCTAGGGCTGCAGCGGCGTCCAGGCCTGGTCGGCCGGCAGGGGCGCGAACAGGCGGTCGAGGTCGGCCTCGCTGACGCCGGACAGGTCGGCGGGCGACCAGTTCGGAGTATTGTCCTTGTCGACCACCACGGCGCGGACGCCCTCCTGGAAATCGTGGGTGCGCACCACCCGGCCGCCGAGCCGGTATTCCAGCGCCATGTTCTCGGCAAAGGACGGCAGGGTCGCGCCGAGCCGCAACTGGCGCAGGGTGACCTTCAGCGACTGCGGCGACTTGGTCTTCAGCGTCGCCAGCTGGGCCGCCGCCCAGTCCGAGCCCTCGGCCTCCAGGGCGGCGAAGATTTCCTCGACCGTATCGAAGGCGAACAACCGGTCGATGGCTTCCAGATGGGCCTCGACGGGGGCCTCGCCCGGATCAGCTTCCAGACCGTCGGCGACATCGACCGGATGGGCCGGATCGGCCGCGAGGATCAGGCGGAAGGCATCCAGCGCATCGGCCGGCAGATAATGGCTGTGGATGCCGAGGAAGACGGTGTCCGCCGCCTTCAGTCGCGCCCCGGTCAGGGCCAGCCAGACGCCGGTCTGACCCGGCAGGCGCGGCAGGAACCAGCCGCCGCCGACATCGGGGAACAGGCCGATGCCGGTCTCGGGCATGGCATAGGTGGTGCGTTCGGTTGCGATGCGGACGTCGGCCGGTTCGCTGATGCCCACGCCGCCGCCCATGACGATGCCGTCGACGATCGCCGTGATCGGCTTGGGATAGTCGAACATCAGATGGTTCAGCCGGTATTCGACCAGGAAGAAGGCCTTGGCCTCGGACGCATCCCCTGCCCCGCTCTCGGCGATCATGCGGATGTCGCCACCGGCGCAGAAGCCGCGCTCGCCGGCATGGTCGATCAGCACCGATTTCACGGCATCATCGTCCCGCCAGGCCAGCAGGGCGGCGGTCATCGCCTCGCACATGGCGCGGTTCAGCGCATGCAGGGCCTTGGGCCGGTTCAGGGTGATGCGGCCGACGCCGGATTCGACGCGGGCCAGAACTTCGGACTCACTCATGGTGCCGCTCGTAAGGGCCGGAAGCTACTGCCGCAACATCTCCCGCGCCGTGATCACCCGCATGATCTCATTGGTCCCCTCGAGGATCCGGTGCACCCGCAGGTCGCGCACGATCCGCTCCAGCGGATAGTCCTTGAGATAGCCGTAGCCGCCGTGCAGCTGCAGGGCCTCGTCCGCAATCTGGAAACAGGCGTCCGTGGTCATCCGCTTGGCCATGGCGCACCATTTGGTCTTCTCGGGGTGGTTGGTGTCGATGGCCCAGGCCCCGCGCAGCACCATCAGCCGGCAGGCCTCCAGCTGGGTCGCCATGTCGGCCAGTTTGAACTGGGTGTTCTGGAAGTCCGCCAGGGATTTGCCGAACTGCTTGCGCGTCGTGACATAGGCCTGGGTCGTCTCCAGCGCGAGCCGGGCCCCGCCCAGCGAACAGGCGGCGATGTTCAGCCGGCCGCCGTCCAGACCCATCATGGCGTAGCGGAAGCCGTCGCCTTCCTTGCCCAGCAGATTGGCCGCCGGGATACGACAGTCATCAAAGGCGACGATGGCCGTTGGCTGGCTGTTCCAGCCCATCTTCTTCTCCTGGGCCCCGAAGCTCAGGCCCGGCGCATCCTTTTCGACCACGAAGGTCGAGATGCCCTTGGGCCCGTCACCACCGGTACGGGCCATCACCACATAAACGTCCGAGGTGCCCGCGCCCGAGATGAAGGCCTTGGAGCCGTTCAGCACCCAGTGATCCCCGTCCCGCTTCGCCGTGGTGCGCAGGCCCGCCGCATCCGAACCCGAGCCCGGCTCGGTCAGGCAGTAGCTGGCGATCAGCTCCATCGTCGTCAGCCGCGGCACATAGCGGCCGCGCAGGTCGTCGGAGCCGAAGCTGTCGATCATCCAGGTGGCCATGTTGTGGATCGAGATGAAGGCCGCCGTGGAGACGTCGCCGCGCGACAGTTCCTCGAAGATCAGCGCCGCCTCGACCCGGCCCAGCGCCATGCCGCCATGCTCCTCAGCCGTGTAGATGCCGCAGAAGCCCATCTCGGCCGCCAGACGCATCACATCGACCGGGAAATGTTTGGTCTCGTCCCATTCGGCGCTGTGCGGGGCCAGTTCGGCATCGGCGAACTGCCGGGCCGCGTCCTGGATGGCGCGCTGGTCGTCGTTGAGGGCGAAGTCCATGAAAGCTCCCGTCGTCTCGGCGGCCTCGGCCGGACCGTTCGCCGTGCTTCTATCCAACCGCTCGGGCGGCGTCACCCACAACCCAACGTCCGGTTCTGACGCAGCGACGTGCCAGCCTGTTCGCCATCAGCCTTTGTAGAGGAGCACGAAGCGAACGGTGTGAACGGTGTGAACGGTGTTTTCCGGACGGACGAGGAGCGGTCTTCCCGGGACTCGGGCCACGTTTTTACCTGGAAACCAGCCGTTACGGGCAGGTCAAACGTTTCGCAGCCTGTTTTCCCCGACCGCCAACCCGCCTATGACCCCTGCATGACCCAGCCGTTCGCCCCCGCCGCCTTTCCCTACGCCCGCCCTCGCCGCCTGCGTTCATCGCCCTGGGTGCGCCGGCTGGTCGCCGAGACGGTACTGACCCCCGCCGATCTGGTCTGGCCGCTGATCGTCCACGACGGGGCCGAGGACCGCGATCCGGTCGCCTCCATGCCCGGCGTCTTCCGCCTGTCGCCGAAGGCCGCCGCCGCCGCCGCCGTCGAGGCCCGCGACCTCGGCATCCCCGCCGTGGCCCTGTTTCCCAATGTCGACGGTGCCATCAAGGACGCCATCGGCACCGGCGCAACCGATCCCGACGGCCTGATCCCGGACTGCATCAAGGCCATCAAGGACGCGGCACCCGAGATCGGCGTCATGACCGACGTCGCCCTGGATTGCTACACCGACCACGGCCACGACGGCGTGGTCGAGAACGGCCGCATCCTCAATGACGCCAGCCTCGAGCGCCTGGCCGAACAGGCCTTCATCCACGCCCATGCCGGGGCCGATGTGGTCGCCCCCTCGGACATGATGGACGGTCGCGTTCAGGCCATCCGCGAGGCGCTGGAGGCCAACAGCTTCCACGACGTCCTGATCCTGTCCTACGCCGCCAAATACGCCTCGGCCTTCTACGGCCCCTATCGCGACGCCGTCGGCTCGGCCAGGGCCCTGACCGGCGACAAGAAGACCTACCAGATGGACCACGCCAATTCCGACGAGGCCCTGCGCGAGGTGGCCATGGACATCGCCGAGGGCGCCGACGCCGTCATGGTCAAGCCGGGAATGCTCTATCTCGATATCATTCAGCGGGTTACGGCAACTTTCAAAGTCCCCACCTTCGCCTATCAGGTGTCCGGCGAATACGCGATGATGCGCGCCGCCATGGCCAGCGGCTGGCTCGAGGAGGACCGTGCCATCCTCGAATCCCTGCACGCCTTCAAGCGCGCGGGCTGCGCCGGGGTCCTGACCTATTTCGCCCCGCAGGTGGCGAGACTGCTGGGGAAATGAACTGGCGCCACGGCCGGAACCGCTTTGGGACCGTCGAGGACTTCGCCCTGTTGGCCCTGCACGACACGCCGCCTACCGAAGACAATCTGGAGCGCATAGCCGCCCAGACCTTCGGGGAGTTGACCAGACTCGGCTACGATCCGATCGACCCCTGTGCTGTCGAAGGCTTGCACATGGCGACGTTCGAAATCGATGACTCACAAATCACCGTCGGCCTTTCGAAGGACGCGGAATCGACCTGGTGCCTCCATGTGCAGATGAGGGATGTCGGCTTCCTGATCGGCACGCGTGACCGTCGTCTGGCCGTTGTCGATCAGCTGAACCTGCATCTTCACGATGTACTGGTCGCGCGCGCCGACCTGAAAACCATCGAGTGGTTCCAGGAACGGAAGCTCGTCCCGAAGTGCGGGACAGCAAGACCGATGGCATGACCCAGGGGAACCAAAGGCGCGCGGGCTACAACGAACAAGCCTCGTTACCGCTCAGTGCGCGCCAGCAGCTCGATCAAGTCCTGTTTCCAGAACACCGCCCAGGTGTGGGTCCCGTGGCCCTTGCCACCGGCGCTGTTGGGCACAAGCCGGTACTGGACGCCGGCGATGCGCGGCATGAACCGCTCGGCCAGCCCCAGCTCGGGCGGGTTGATGAAATCATCCGCCGAATTGATCCAGGTCATCGGGGCGGTGATCCGCTCCAGCCCCGCCGAGGGATCATAGTCGAACGAGGCATTGACCTGATACCAGAGGTCATTGGCGTCCAGCGCCGGAATGCGCCGCGCCTGCTGCTGCGCCAGCCATTCATCGACTGCCGCGGGCGTGGGCAGGTCCTGCTGCATGGCCATCGGCGCCGAGCCCGCCAGCAAGAGCAGATCGACCGCCGTACGCAACCCCTCGACGGGCTGGGCGGTATAGTCTCCCCCGGCCCAGGCCGGATCGCTGCGGATCGCGTCCTTCAGCATGGTCCGCCACAGCCGGTTGCGGCCGACGATGGCCGTCGGCTGGCAGGCCATGGGCATCAGGGCATCGGCGAAATCGGGATGCGTTTCCGCCCAGACGAAGATGTGCATACAGCCCATCGAGGTGCCCAGCATCAGCCGCACCCGGTCAACCCCCAGCCCGTCGACCAGCAGCCGCCGCTGGGCCTCGACCATGTCGGAATAGCCATACTCGGGGAACCGCGCCCGCTGGCCGTCCGAAGGCTTGGAGGAGCCGCCGTGGCCGAGATTGTCGGGCATGATGATGTAGTAGCGCGCCGTATCGAGCGGCTGTCCGGGCCCGAACAGTTCGCCCGCGAACTGCGGCGACAGGAACTGCGCGCCCGTCCCGCCTGTGCCGTGCAGCAGCAGGACCGCATTCCCGATCCGGCCGTCCGCGCCCCGACGCGGCTGGCCAAGGGTGCGGTAGTGCATCCGCAGCTCCGGCAGCGACTGGCCGGATGTCAGGGTGAAGGCGGGGGCTGTGAAGTCGCCCTCCACCGGCGCGGGTTGGGCCGCGGCCGGCCAGGCCAGCAGCAGGGCGGCGAGGCCGCCGGCGAGGGTCAGGAGGCGTTTCATCAGTCGGGCGCTCCGGGTCTAAAGCGAGAGCCGCGCCGTCCAGCCGTCGTAAGCGACATCGACGTTGGCGGGCACGGCGGCCTTCAGGGCGTTATAGTCCAGATCGAGGTGCAGATTGGTCAGAACAGCCCGTTTCACCCCGGACCGGGCAATCCAGTCGAGGGTCTTGTCGACATGGGCATGGGTCGGATGCGGGGTCCAGCGAAGGGCGTCGACGATCCAGAGCTCACAGCCCCGCACCGCCTCGATCGCCGCCTCGTCGAGGTCAGACACATCGCTGGAATAGGCCACCGGCCCGATGCGATAGCCGACCGAACGGATCGGCCCATGGGCCTGGTCGAAGGTCACGACCGGCACGGTGCCGCCCGCGCCGCCGACCGCCCACGGCTGCCCGTGCGCCGGGATCGCCATCTCGTCCAGAATGGCCGGATAGCCTTCCTGGCTCCTGAAAATATAGGGAAACCGCCCGGTCAACGCATCCCGGGTCGCCCCATCCATCCAGGCTGGGATCCGCTGCCGTCTGCGCATGGCGAAGACCCGAAGATCATCGATCCCGTGCACCTGATCGGCGTGGTCGTGGGTGTAGAGCAAGGCATCGACATGCCGGACGTTCGCCGACAGCATCTGGGCGCGCAGGTCCGGCGAGGTGTCGATCAGCACACTGGTCACCCCTTCCGGCCCATGCCGTCGCAGCAGCAACGAACAGCGGGTGCGGAAATTCTTCGGCTCGGACGGATCGCAGTCCCCCCAGTCCCCGTCCCCGCGTGGCACGCCGCCGGACGAGCCGCAGCCCAGGATCACGACCTCCAGTTCGCCGGGCCCGCTCATGTGCCGCCCGGTCGCGGAATACGGTCGAACAGGGCGAAGAAGGCGTCGGTTGTGCGCGCCTCGGTCTCGTCCCGGCGCCAGCCCCGAATCTCGGCCAGTTTGTCCAGCACATGAACCACATAGGCCGGCTCATTGCGTCGCCCGCGGTGCGGCATGGGAGCCAGATAGGGGCAGTCGGTCTCAACGATGATCCGCTCTGGCGGCATGCCGGCCACGATCTCGCGGACGTCGTTGGCCGCCTTGAAGGTGGCGATACCCGAGACCGAGAACCATGCGCCCATTTCTGCGGCTTTCTCGGCCAGTTCCGGGCCACTGGTGTAGCAGTGCATCAGGAACCGGAACGGGCCGTCCGCCTGCTCCTCGGCCAGAATACCGGCCATGACATCGTCGGCCTCGCGCGTGTGCACCACCAGCGGCAGGCCGCTCCGCCGTGCCGCATGGATATGGGTGCGGAACACCGCCGCCTGCACCTCGCGCGGGCTGAGATCATAGTGGAAGTCGAGGCCGCATTCACCGATACCCACGACCCGCGGGCGCGCGGCCAGTTCGATCAGCCGCTCGACAGTCAGGTCGACATGGTCCTTCGCCTCATGCGGATGTGCGCCGACCGTGCACCAGATGTCGTCATGGGCCATGGCCAGACCATGGGTGGCCTCGAAGGTCGACAGCTTGTCGGAGATCTCGACCATCAGCTGGACGCCAGCCTTACGGGCGCGGGCGATTACGGCGTCGCGGTCCTCATCGAACTGGGGAGCATGCAGATTGACGTGGCTGTCGATGATCATCCGCCGCCCGCCTTGACGCGCTGGAGGTCGGCCAGGGCTCCGGCGAGCACGTCGCCCCGGTCCAGATTGATGGCGGCCGTGCGGTCGGGCAGTTCGGACAACCGCGACCACAGTTCGGCCCAGCGCGCGCCCGAAGCCCCCTCCTCCAGCGCCCGTACCTTCACGGCCGCCGAAAGCCGGTCCATCAGGGTCTCGAACCGCTCCTGCCCCTCGGGCCCCCGAAAGCGGTCGGCGACGGCCAGGGCCTCGGCGCGATCGACGCTCGGGGCCGAGACCCAGGCCTGGGCCAACTGGTCCGCCTCAAGGGTGGCACCGGACGCCAGCGCCAGCGCCCGGCCCGGCGAGCCGCCCGCCATGCCCGCGATCCGCACAGCCTCGGCCGAGCTCACACCGGTCCGGTTGCGGACCAGCTCCTCCAGCGCATGCAGCGGCCAGACCGGAAAGGCCAGGCGGCGGCAGCGGGACCGGATCGTCGCCAGCAGCCGGCCCGGCGCATGGGTGACGAGGAACAGCACACCCCGCTCGGGCGGCTCTTCCAGAACCTTCAGCAGGGCATTGGCGGCATTGAGGTTCAGGTCATCGGCCGCATCGATGATGGCCACGCGATAGAGCGCCTGCGACGGGCTCTTGGAGAAGAACTCCGGCAGCTCACGCGCCTGGTCGACCGAGATCGACTTCTTCGTCTTGCCGCCCTCGACCGCGCGCTCCAGCACCAGCAGATCTGGGTGGGACCGGGCGGTCACCAGTCGCGCGACCGGATCGTCCGGGTTGGTCCCCAAGGGCCCGCGCGAAGAATCAGGCGCGGCCCCCAGCAGGCGGCGCGCGGCGCGAAAGGCAAAGCTCGCCTTGCCCGACCCCTCCGGGCCGCACAGCAGCCAGGCGTGGTGCAGCCGGTCCTTGCCCAGGGCGTCCAGAAAGGCGAGCTCCGCCGTCGCATCGGGGACCAGGTCGAATCGATCCCGCGCATGCTCGCTCACAGCAGTCGGGCCTCGACGGCGGCCCAGACCCGGGCCTCGACCGTGTCCTGATCGCCGTCCGCATCAATGACCACACAGCGCTTCGGATAACGGGCCGCGATGTCGAGGAAGCCCCGACGCAGGCGTTCGTGGAACTCCAGCCCCTTGGACTCGAACCGCGTCTCGAACAGGCCCCGGCCGAAAGCCCGCTCCAGCCCGACCTCGACCGGCAGGTCGAAGACCAGGGTCAGGTCCGGCTGGGTCGCCCCGACGATGGCGGTGTCCAGGACTTCAATAAAGGCTGCCGGCGTGCCACCGCCCACGCCCTGATAGGCCCGACTGGAGTCGGCGAACCGGTCACATACCACCCAGCGCCCGCCCTCGAGGGCGGGACGGATAGTGCGCTCCAGATGATCCGAGCGGGCAGCGAACATCAGCAGGGTCTCGGTCACCGGCGACCAGCGGCCGGCATCCCCGTTCAGGGCGATGGCACGGATGTCCTCGGCGCCCGGAGACCCGCCGGGCTCGCGGGTCTGGACCACGTCCAGATCGTGCGCGCGCAACCGGTCGACCAGGCGCAGGACCTGGGTGGACTTGCCGGTCCCCTCCCCGCCTTCGAATGTGATGAATCTGCCCTGGGTCACCGCCGCACAATGGCGACGGCGGGCAGCGAAGCAAGCCTCAGCGCGCCGATATCAACAGGGCGTCGGTGTATCCGCGCGCGATCACCGCCTGACGTGACCGCTCCGCGGCATTGGGATCCGGCCAGGGCCCCACCAGAACGCGGAACAGGCCGTCGTCACGGCCCACATCCACCGTCGCCCGGTCGCCAAGTTGGTCCGCGACCCGTCGGGCGGCGCGCCGGTCCGAGAAGGCACCCGCCTGGATCCAGAAATCACCCCGCGCCTCGGCTGCCGAAGGCGTCGGCGGCGCACGCCCGGCATCGGCCTGTTGCAGCGACGTCCCGGCACCGGTCCGGGGTGCGCGGCCCAGATAGCGGACCCGGACCTCACCGACCCCGACCTGCAGCATGCCCAGCGCCTCCGCCGAACCACGCGACAGGTCGATGATGCGATTGTCGACAAAGGGACCGCGATCGTTGACCCGCACCACGATGCGGCGCCCGTTGGCCAGATTGGTGACCTCGACCAGCCCGGGCAGCGGCAGCGTCTTGTGCGCGGCCGTCAGGGCATGCATGTCGAACCGCTCACCTGTCGCCGTCGGCCGCCCATGGAACTGGTCCCCGTACCAGGAGGCCAGGCCGGTCTGGTCGTAACCGGGCTGCTCCGCCGGCTGATACCAGCGCCCCCGGATCTGATAGGGCCGCATGGTGCCCGGCACGATGGGAGCGGGATCGTTGACCACCGGCAGGCGCGACGTCTCGGGTGTGGCCACGCCGGCACAGGCGGCAACCAGCGAAAGCAGCCCGGCGACCAGGGCGGCCCGAAGCGCTTTCCTTTGAAGATGTCCCGCCATGGCCATGCCCCTGAAGGCAATCAGCATGGCCAAAGACATTTCCCCTTTGGTTAACGCCCCGTTTGGCGCTATGCGGCCATTCCGCTCGAGGAACACGGACAGGTGGCCGAGTGGTTTAAGGCAGCGGTCTTGAAAACCGCCGTAGGTGGAAGCCTACCGTGGGTTCGAATCCCACCCTGTCCGCCACCGGCCATCATTTTGGCGAGCTGGATCAAGCGCTTGGTCACCAAGATTAATCTTGGTACCCACTTTGGTCCACCCCTTTGGGTATGAACGGCTGGACACCAGCACCATGATCAGGTGACTCGTTCGATACAGCGGCATTCCCTGCAACCGTTTTCATGGCCTCCTCTACTGTCACTGTCTCCACTGTCACGGTACGAATTGAAGGCAGAGCCTCTTCTAAGGCTGACTGTGGCCCAACGACTTGGCCCTCAGTGTTAGGGGCAAACAGATCTGGCCCGAAGAAGATCGAAAACGGCTGTCCCAAAGGACGACCGTAGACATCCGAGCCGCGTTGGAATGTGAAGGTGAGATGGCCTTGCGGCGATTGCCAGCGCCAAGCCCTTGTCTCGATACTGCCCATCATCGGCAGGACAACGAAATTTGCCGGCGATTGGCGGAGGGATCTCGAGAGCAGGTCTCTCCAAACAAATTTTTCGCTGTAGCTCGCGGATGCCGAGATCAGCATACCGTCCCTGAAGTTGACGGCTGCTGAATCGCAGGGCGCGTTGGCAAAGCACTCCGACGGAGCAGGATTAAGCACCTCGCATGTGATCATTCCGCTATGGTCGAAGCACTCCCACAAGGGATGATCAAGCCGGAACGCAGCCAGCGACTCGCCAACCGGCACGAATATGCCGTTGCCCAAATTCAGCGCGCTGACCCGGGGAGTTGTTGGTCGAGGCCTGTCCGCCGATTCCACCTCTTCCTGATCAAAGCTAGCTTGGCTCGGATCGGCTAACTGCTCGGTCGAGGTGGCCGGCCGGCAGGAGCTTGCGGCAAGCATCAAGGTCGTGGCGATAGCCAGCCGAGCGACAGGTAGAGAGCTGGTCATATGACGGGGATCCAAAATAGGCACTATTTTGCCTATATCCCGCCAAGCTTGAGATAGGAACTATAGCTCCTAGCCGGAACTCTCCTGGTCAGCGCGCATGCACCGCATGCGTTGGGAAGTCGTCATTGGCCGAAAGATCAGGGAGCTGCGCAAGGCGAGGGCACTGAGCCAGGAGGGTCTTGCCCACGACGCCGGTATCGCCATGCGCTACCTCGCCGGTATCGAGCGCGGGGAGGAAAATCCGTCCCTCTCTGTCTTGGTCAAATTGTCGACCGCGCTCGGCATCCAGCCCGGTGCGCTGTTCGAGGACTGATTGGACTCGACAGTTCGACGATGCATTGCTGTCCAATGGCGGCATTGCGCCAGAAGCTGGCGTTGACATATTGCCCTCAAGCGGACGTTCGCGTCATGCCCGCGCCGCCATCACCACGCTCGTGACCCAGCAAGGTATTCCGGGCCGCTTGCCACAGCCACAGGAGCCGAAAGCGAGAGCTTCTCTGCACTCGCTCCGCGCCGCGGCCGCGGCCGTCTTATCGTCTTTCGATCGAAGACGCCCAATACGGAGCCGCATAGCCAGCGATGGACGCTACCGCTGGACGGCCGGTCGACTGCGACGAACAAATAACAATGTTTCAACAGCGAAGATGGGCTCCCCCTCTCGCAAAGTGCGCTCGAAGCAGTACCCAATGGACATCCACACAGATTCGATGCGGAGCGCGAAGTGGCGGCCCATGCCACGATCACTGATGACCTGTTCGTGCGCGGAGGGTCGGCCTGGCAAGGGCCGCCGCCCCAGGCGCTCGAACGGCTCTGGATGGTCAGCGCCGCCCACGAGAGCAAGGAACGCTGCGCCCATCGGCTTTTGACGGAGTCTGTGCTCCTGTCGATCGACGACGGCCGCCGGCTGGTAGCGCCGGACGATCATCTGGCGGTTTTTGACGACGTGTCGGACACCGCCCTGCTCCTTGGACCGGCCCCGCCCGGCTGGCACCCTGGATCGATCGACCTTGGCGAAGCGGTGGAAGCCTTCATGGCTCGCGCCCTGCGTCTCGAAGTGACCCCGGTGCTGCTGCTGTCCTTCAGGGGCGGCCTGCCGTCTGCGCGTCTGACGGAGGAACGCTCCACCGTTACCACGGCACTGCGCCAGATGACGGACCGCCGCAGCACGATCGGCCCGGCGCGCGCATCGGGCATGGCGCTCTGTGCCTTGGAAGATCCCGACGACGCCCTCCTGGGCGTGTTCGAGCGTGAGCGGGCTGGTGGCCGCGACCTGTCGCTCTCCCGAACAGTGGATATCTGCGAGCACGCCCGGGCAGCCTTTTGGAGAGCGGGTCTGGGCCGGCCCGGTCGGTCCACGGACGCCCTGGTCCGAAGGCTTTGGGCCGGTCTTCAGGCCTCCCTGCCCTTCGTCGAACCAGCTTCGACCCGGCCCCTGCCTAGACTGGGGTATGCCGCGGACATGCTTCTGGGGGGGTGTCTGAGCCCGCCGCCCAGAAACGCGCCAGCGGCGCTTCAGGCCCAACAGCCGCGACGGCTGCTGGGAGTCTTGGACCGATCCGTCCTCACCGACGCCCTGCCCGAGGCGCCGCTTTCCGCGGAGGTGCTGGCCCCGACCCTCCGTCTGGCGCAGCAGACCCGCCTTCAGGTCGGCAAGCCTGCGACCTTCGAGGCGGTGCTGGATGGGGCCTTGGCGACCCGTCTGGGCCTGGCCGGTCGTCGGCCGCCGCGCGGACCGCTCTGCCTGGCCGCCTTCGAGGCGGACGGACTGGACGCGCCTGGCGCGCCCCTGCCCGTACGGATCGGCGAACTCCTTCGCATGACCTTGATACCTCAGCGCGCGGGAATCGTGCGTTTCAACGTCCATTTCTTCATTCCAGGCCTTGACACGGTCGCCGCTTCCCACACGTTTCCCGTTCACGAACACTAACCCGCGCGGGAATATGTCTTCAAAATTCGGGCAGCTCTCGCAGGAAGAAGTCACCATCGTTCTGACCCAGCTCGGCGACGAACTGCACATAGACGTGGTCAGGCAAGGCTTCGACAAGATCAGGCGACCGGGGACGTCCGTCAGGCTGTGGGCGTCGCTCGCCGCCTTCGGAGACCAACGCGTTCCCAGCGCCTGTCACTTGGCGGGTGCCTGGCTGAACAAGAACGCACAAGACCGTATCGAGGAACTCCAGGCGTTCGCGGAGCACGGCGCTGCGCTGTTCCGCGACCTCTTCCCCGAACAGTCTGATCGCAATCTCTTTCGTCGCCTGATCGCCGCCGATGACGACGGTGTCTACCCTCGCCTGGCCGTGATCAACCAGGCGGCGGTGGTGCCCTGGGAAGCACTGTGCCCCGTGGAAGAGGGCGAGACGCCGGGGATTGAGGACTTCCTGGGCTGGAAGCACATCATCGTGCGCAAGACCGCGTCCTACGCCTACGCCCGGCGCAAGGCGCCCCGGCATCTGAAGGTGATCCATGCGGTCGAGGACGACGGCCTCGCTTCGGTCAACCTGGGCCATGCCCAGACCGCGCGGGAGCGCTATCCCGCCTCGACCTATCTCACCCTGGCCAGACTTACGGCCGATCCGGCTGACATCCGGAAGTTCCATGAGCATTTCTTCCCGTCGGAAGGCGGCCTGGATGTGGTGCATTTCGACACGCACTTCCAAATGGAGAGCGAGAGTCATCCGAATGCGCACGTCCGGGTGACCGAACGGGTCAGCATACCTTTGCGGGAGTTCCAGAAGGATCGGCTCGACATCGGTCACCTGCCATTCGTCTTGTTCAATGGCTGCAACGGCGGCGCGGTCGGACGCGGTCAGGTGATCAGCCTAGCCCATCATATGTGCGAAGCCGGCGCCGCCAGCGTGGTTGCCGGCGAATGCACGCTCGGCGACGACTTCTGCGTCGAGTTCACCAAGACCTTTTACGCCGTCGCCGCCAACGCCTTGACCGTCGGCGAGGCCCTGCTGGAGACGCGACGCCGCTTTCTGGTGGTCGATCACAATCCGCTGGCGCTCTTCTACGGCCTCTATGGCGGGCCAGATCTCCTTCTGGGCGCGACGGACTGCCTGGCGCCTGAGCCCGCGTCCGGTCTGGCGCGCCGCCTGGCCTGGCCCGACGCGCTGGCGGCCTGACGATGTCCGCGTCTTCTCTCCGGGCCAGCGCGATTTCCGCAGCGACCTCCAGCCACCTCGGCGCGGTGCGGTACGAAGCCCCCATCCGTCAGCTCGTGCAGACCTACGACGGCCGCGTCGTCGGCGAGGTCGATCTGGCAGCGACGATCTTCAACCAGGAACCGCGTGGCGATCTTCTGCACCGCTATGTCCGCTGGCAGGAGAGCCGTCGCCACAAGGGCCAGCACAAGACCAAGACGCGCAACGAGGTCTCCCGCACGACCCACAAGATGTACAAGCAGAAGGGAACAGGCGGGGCGCGTCACGGATCGCGCAGTGCGCCCCAGTTCATCGGCGGTGCCAAGGCGCACGGTCCGGTTCTGCGCGACAAGTCCCTCGATCTTCCCAAGAAGGTGCGCACGCTCGGCCTGCTTCAGGCTCTGTCGTGCCGCGCCTATGCGGGCGACATCCAGATCATCGACCAGGCCGAGTTGGAGACCTACAAGACCCGCGCCCTGGTGAAGACGCTGGCGAATCTCAAGATCTCGGACGTCCTGATCATTCACGGCGACGAGCCCTGCCACAACCTCAGGCTGGCCTCGGCCAATCTGCACTATGTCGATCTCTTGCCGGTGGAAGGGCTCAATGTCCTGTCGATCCTCCGGCGCAGCCGCCTTCTGATCACGACCGAGGCCCTACACGCTCTCACCGCCCGCTTCCTCGGCCCGGACTCGGTCGATCGGTCCGGGTACGACATCCAGTCCAGAAGGCCGTCCGAAACGAACCGGCGGGCCCTAGTTGAACGTGAGCGTGTCTATGAGGCCCAGAGGCAGGACGCCTGGGCCTATGCGCAACGCAAGGTTCGACGAACCGAGGCCGCAGCCTATCGCCCGGCCCCTGTTCAGGCCTCGCCGTCGGAGCGCCCCACGGAGGACGTCGCCAACGACGATCTAGCCAAGGACGGGTCCGATCTGGCGTTTTCGCAGCCTGAGGCGTCGAATGAAGTGGTTCGGCGTTACCTCCAGTCTTTGAAGCTGGGAGCCCGGAAAGACAGGATGGAGGCGATGAAGGCGATCGGACGAACGTCCCTGCCCTCGCATTGGGAAGACGAGGCCGTGCGCCGCCTCGTGCCCCTGCTCATCTCCGACGACCCGGTTGAGGCCCGTCGCGCGGCCGAGGTCCTGTGCCAGATCCGCTATGATGAAGAGACCGCTCGCCCCGACCTCCTGACCGAGATCCTCCACGAAGAGGGCGTAGACTTCGTGACCCATGTCGACGCCAGCCGGGGCCCGAAGCCCTCCCGGGTGCATCTGCATGCTCGAGTCGGTTCGGCCCTGCCGTTCACCCTCGACGGCGAGGCCGTCTCGATCGAGATTCCCGACTGGCTCGAGGCGGCGGACAGCCTGTACCTGAAGATCAGCGGACCCGCCGTCGTGCCGGATACCGTGGTCTTGACCCAGGCGTCGATCGCGGACGGCGACCTGCTCGCCACCGACGTCGCCTTCGACATGACGCCTGGCCAGTCGCCGACGGTCTATATCGACTTCTTTGCCGACAACCGCTGGCTTGATCGTAGGACCGTGGTCGTCACGCCTTAGGCGCGGGCCAGGACAGGAACAGGGGACCGTCAGCCCGGTTGCCGATGAAGGCGTCCGGCGCTGAGACCGCCTCGTCCACCGCGACGTCGCCGCGCACCCCGACCGGTTGGGTCACGCCCTCGATGAGCCAGCCGCTGGCGTCCTGGACGATCTTCACGAGCCGCACCGCAAAGGCGGCTGGATGGGCCCCGGCGTAGACGACGGTGCTCGCATTGTCGTTGCGGGCGCGCAGGTTCAGACGCGCATCGGCCAGACCCGTGGCCTCGGCCGTGATCTTCAGGACCTGATCGTTAGCGTCGAAAGCCTGGACCTCGATCTCCCGCCCCCGGAAGACTTCGCGGATCATGTAGATCTCGTCGTGCGGGGTATAGACCCCCTGGTCCCGGCGCATGACGGCGTCGAGGATGAAACGCCCCCCCGCCCCCAGATCGATCTTGTCGACGGTCACGCCGCGCGCCCGAACGCGCAGGGTCCTGGCGCTGCCATAGGCCGCCGCGAGGTCGCCCGCCCCCGGCACGCCCATCGCTGCCACCAAGGCATGGAGGACGCCGAGCACGCCGTCGGCCTCGAACTTTCCGGAGAGGAGGTTTTCGACGTCCGCGGCGGCCGCATCGCGCTGTCGCGTCAGATCGGGCGCGTCTTCGAACAGGTCGGCGAGGGAAACGGGCCAAGTTTCACCGCCGGGTTTGACCAGGATCAGGTCTCCGACAGCCGTGCCGACGACGACGGGAATAAGATGCAGATGGTGGACGTCGTAGAGATGCCTCAGCAGGGGATCTGGTGTGTCACGACGGCAAAAAGGCATGAAAGGCTCCAGAACCGCATGGCTGATCCGCCGTGGGAGAGCCTGGACGCGAAGGCGTCCCTCACCTCCGGGCGGCAAACTTCTAGTCTACCACCGTTTCGCCACAACCAGGACTCATGGCCCAAGCCCCGTGGGTCCGGAATGGGATTGGGCACCCTTCCGACTCTCGGTGTGTTTCGGAGAAGGCGCTTGTGCGCAGAGTCTCGTTAGGCAGTATTGCACCAAGAGCGGACATTCATCTCGGCGCAAGAGCCAGACGTCGAGGAGCCCAGCCGCTCACGCCCCCTTCCGCCCCAATCCAATGCAACGACAGACCGCTCACACAGAGGCTGGACGAAAGAACAATATCGGAACATTGTAACACCCCGTTTTCCGCGAGAGGCCGACGATGCGAGACCCTCATTGGCGTACGATGGAGCTGCTACTCGCCGATTACGCTGCGGGCGCCGAGGCGCGCAGCCGAGAAAGGTTGTGGTGGAAGGCCGACAGCCAGCCGTTCGAGGCCGCGGTCCGGCGCGCGGCGTTGTCGATCCGCGAGGATGGCCGCCGTCATCCGCACCAGAACCGAATTCCCGGTGCAGTGCTCCAAGCGTGCGCTAAAGCGTTGATCGGCCAATTGCCCGAGCTGGAAAGCTCGCCACGCTTCTACGAACTACTGACGCAGATAGAGGCCCTTTACCGACCGATCCGAGGCGCAGGCGAGCTCCTGGCTTATGATACCGCCGACCGCCTGCGACACCGGCTAGGGCTGGCCTCGGAGCATCTGATCTATCTGCATGCAGGGACTCGGGTGGGCGCGCGACGCCTGTCCGGCGGACGGCTACCTCGCGGCGACGCTTGGGCGCTGATGCGCCACCAGATTCCCGCACCGCTGCGGATCCTCGACAATCACGAGCTCGAGGACTTCCTCTGCCTCTACAAGGACGAACTGATGCTGCCGCCCGAAGCCCTCGAGGCCCAACAAGGCCGGCGCCTCGGG
The DNA here is from genome assembly GCA_019746095.1 of Caulobacteraceae bacterium. Classification (GTDB taxonomy): domain Bacteria; phylum Pseudomonadota; class Alphaproteobacteria; order Caulobacterales; family Caulobacteraceae; genus Brevundimonas. The sequence continues at coordinate 384 of JAIESL010000094.1, read as the reverse complement.
GGGGCCTGCGGACCTGCCGAGCGCCAGCCCGCGCGCTGCTGAAACGCCGGGTCCAGTGGGACGGCTCGGCAGGGACTTTCGTAGGCGCAAGCTCGAGGCGCTGCTCGGTCGTGCCGACGACGAGAAAATGGTGCGGCTGGTCGCCTTGGTGACTGCGGCCCTCGGCGGCGCAGCTGGCGCCGCCAAAGCGGTGACCGACCTACCGGAAGAAGCAGTAGGTGCCGAGATCGGCTCGGGCCCATATATCGCGCCTTGGATCCTGGAGACCTTCGTCAACGAGCTGCTCGCGGCGCCCAAGCAGACCGGCCCGATTCGCGGCCGCCACCGCCTGGTGCGCACAGACTCCTATGCCGTGCTGCGCCGGCTGACCAACCTCATCATCTC
>JAIESL010000063.1 GCA_019746095.1 Caulobacteraceae bacterium | reverse complement strand
GTGCGCGGTCATGGTTCGCTAACCATGCCCTGAAGGCGTAGCCCCGAGGTTAAGAACGGCGGCCCGGAACGCCTCGCCCCGCACCTCGAAGTCGGGATACTGGTCGAAACTGGCGGCGGCAGGGCTGAGCAGCACCACCTCCTCGCGCCCCGTGGCCGCGGCCGCTTCGGCGGCCGCCTTTACGGCCGAGGCCATGTCGCCGCTGATCCGGTGCGGAGTGTCGCCCAGCCGGGCGGCGAACGGCCCCGCCGACTCGCCGATCAGGAAGGCCTCGACCACGCGCGGGAACAGGTCCTCCAGCTCATCGATCCCGCCCGCCTTGGCCCGCCCCCCGGCGATCCAGAAGCTGCGCTCGTAGGACGACAGCGCCTGCCGCGCCGCATCGGCATTGGTGGCCTTGGAATCGTTGATGAAGCGGACCTTGCCGAGGGTGCCCACGTGCTCCATCCGGTGGGCCAGTCCCGGGAAGGTCATAAGACCCTCGACGGCGGCCTCATGCGGGACGCCCACGGCGCGGGCGGCGGCATAGGCGAAGGCCGCGTTCTGGGCATTGTGATTGCCGGGCAACGATCGAGCCTTTGTAAGGTCAGCAAGGAACAGACCGTCACCTGTCAGTTCCCCGTCACAGGCCTCCAGTGAGATGAGATGGCCTTCATCGAAGGCCTGATCGCGAGCCGGGCCGCGCCGTGAGACCTGATCGACAGGTGTCCCTCCGCGTTTGCCACCCCCCACGACCATAACTCTCGTGGTGACGGTGGTGACCCAGCCTTGAGCCGGGAGGCCATACGCGATGGGCTTGATCCACTGATCGTCGGTTCCAACCAATGCGGTTCGTCCGTCCCCGTGCGCCTGAAAAATCCGCGCCTTCGCGGCGACATACCCTTCCATCCCGCCATGGCGGTCGAGATGGTCCGGGCTGATGTTGGTCAGGATGGCCACATCCGGCGCGAAGGTCGTCGTCAGGTCCAGCTGATAGCTCGACACCTCGATCACATAGACCCCGACTTCGGCCGGTGCCGGCAGGGCCAGTACGCCGATGCCGATATTGCCGCCGACGGCGACCTTCAGCCCGGCCTGTTTCAGCACCCACCCGATCAGGGCGGTGGTGGTGGACTTCCCGTTGGTGCCGGTGATGGCGATGACCCTGGGCCGCACCGTCGCGGGCATCCGGGCCATGGCGCGGGCGAACAGCTCGATGTCGCCGATGATCTCGACGCCCGCCGCCCTCGCCTTGTCGACGGTCCAGTGCGGTTTCGGGTGGGTCAGGGGCGCGCCGGGGGACAGGACCAGGGCCGCGAATTGCGACCAGTCGGCCTGGTTCAGATCCTCGACCGTAAAGCCCTCGGCCTCGGCCTGCATCCGCCCCGAGACGCCGTCATCCCACAGGATCGGGATGGCACCCCCGGCATGCAGCGCCCGCGCCGCCGTAATCCCCGACCGCCCCAGGCCGAAGACTGCGACGCGTCGCCCCTCGAAACCGGGGACGGGGATCATCTAGCGCAGCTTCAGCGTGGCGAGGCCGATCAGGGCCAGCATGGCCGAGACGATCCAGAAGCGGATCACCACCGTCGATTCCGGCCAGCCCATCTTCTCGAAATGGTGGTGGATCGGGGCCATCAGGAAGATGCGCTTCTTGGTGGCCTTGAAATAGGCGACCTGGATCATGACCGAGGCCGCCTCGATGACGAACAGGCCGCCGACGATGCCCAGCACCAGCTCGTGCTTGGTAGCCACGGCGATGGCGCCGAGCGCGCCGCCGAGGGCCAGCGAACCGGTGTCGCCCATGAAGATCTTGGCCGGCGGGGCATTGTACCAGAGGAAGCCAGTGCCCCCGCCGATGATGGCGGCGCAGAAGATCGCCAGCTCGCCCGAGCCCGGCACATGGTGGACGCCCAGATAGTCCGAGAAGATGAAATTGCCGACCAGGTAGCTGATGATGCCGAAGGCACCGGCCGCCATCATGACCGGCACGATGGCCAGGCCGTCGAGGCCGTCCGTCAGGTTCACCGCATTGGAAAAGCCGACCATGGTGAAGGCCGCGAACACGACATAGAACCAGCCGATATTCAGCAGCACGGCCTTGAAGAAGGGGAAGGCGATCGAGGTCTCGAGGTTGGGCGTGGTCGGCGAGGCCGTCATCCACAGCACCGTCAGCACGCCGGCGATGACCGAGATGATCACCTGGGCCAGCAGTTTCTGCTTCGAGGTCAGCCCGGCCGAGGTCTGTTTCGACACCTTGGCATAGTCGTCGACAAAGCCCAGCAGGCCGAAGGCCGCGGTCACCCCGGACACGATCCAAATATAGGGATTGGTCAGGTCACCCCACAGGAAGACCGCCACGGCGATGCCCGCCAGGATCATCAGTCCGCCCATGGTCGGGGTGCCGACCTTGGACAGGTGCGAGACCGGCCCGTCCGCCCGGATCGGCTGGCCCTTGCCCTGTTTGACCCGCATCCAGTCGATGAAGCGGCTGCCCATGGTGACGGCCACGATCATGGCCGTGGCCATGGCCAGCGCCACCCGCACCGTCTGGTACTGGACCAGATTGAGCAGCGGATAGTCCTGCGCGATGTCGGCGTAGTGAAGATAAAGCAGATAGAACATCAGGCAGCCCCTCCCAGAGCAGCAAGAGCCTTGGCGACCAGCGACGCCTTCGAACCGTTGGAACCCTTGACCATGACGATGTCGCCCCGGCCCACCAGCATGGCGGCCTCGGCGGCCAGTTCGGCGGCGGTCTCGCGCCACAGGCCCTGACGCGAGCCCGGCAGGCTGTCATAGAGCCGCTTCATCTCCGGCCCGGCGGCATGGACGAGGTCTAGCCCCGCCGCCTCGATCGGCCCGGCCAGCCCCTCATGCAGGGCCTCCGACTGGTCGCCCAGTTCCAACATGTCCGTCAGCACCACGACCCGCCGCCCGCCGGTGGCCGGCAGGGGCCGGGCACCGAGGCTCCGGAAGCCCGCCGCCATCGACAGCGGATTGGCGTTGTAGCTCTCGTCGATCAGGGTGAAGACCCCGCCGGGGGCGTCCACGATCAGGGTCTGGCCCCGCCCCGCCAGCGGCTGGAACTCGGACAGGGCCGCCAGGGCCGTATCCAGCGATACGTCGAGCGCATCCAGCATCAGCAGGACGCACAGGCTGTTCAGCCCCCAGTGGAAGCCCGACTGGGCCAGCTGGAAATCGACGGTCTTGCCGAACAGCTCGGCCCGCACGCGCGCACCGGATTCATGGGGCTGGAAGTCGATCAGCCGGGCGTCGCAGCCGGCGGCGGAGCCGAAGGTCGCGATCCGCGCCCCGGTCCGGCGCGCGCCGTCACCCAGCACACCGGCGAAGGCCACGTCAGCGTTGAAGATCGCCACACCGTCGTCGGCCAGTCCGTCGAAGATGGCGGCCTTCTCCGCCGCCACCCCGGCCTCACCGTCGGCAAAGGCCTCGATATGCACGGGACCGACCGTGGTGACACAGGCCGCATGCGGCCGGACCATCTTCGACAGCGGGGCAATCTCGCCCGGCGCATTCATGCCGATCTCGAACACCGCCCGCTCGGTCATGCGCGGCATCCGCGACAGGGTCAGGGGCACGCCGATATGGTTGTTGTAGCTCTTGATCGAGGCATGCGACGGCCCCGCCAGGTCCAAGCCCGCCTTGATCGCCTGGGTCACGCTGGTCTTGCCGACCGAGCCGGTGACGGCTCCGCGCCGGGCCGGGGTCCGGTCCCGCGCCGCCATGCCCAGGGCCTCAAGCCCCCGCAGGGTATCGGCCACCACGACCGATGATCCCCCCTCGACCGGATGTTCCGTCAACGCCCCCGTCGCGCCGGCGGCAAAGGCCGCGGCTGCGAAATCATGCCCGTCCCGCGCACCCTTCAGCGCCAGGAACAGGTCGCCCGGCACGATCTCGCGGCTGTTGTAGGTGATGCCCGTCGCCTCGAAGGCTGGGCCGGACAGGGTCCCCCCTGTGGCGGCAACGATCTCGGCAGAGGTCCAGAGGGGTCTGTCAGGCATGGAGGCGCAGAGCTTCAGCGGCTTCGGTGGCATCGTCGAAGGGATGGGTCACCCCGCCGATGATCTGACCCTGCTCATGCCCTTTTCCGGCGATGATCACCACATCTCCGTCGCCCATCATGTCGATCGCCTCGCGGATGGCGGCGCGGCGGTCGCCGATCTCGCGGGCAGAGGGGCAGCCAGCCTTGACGGCCTTGCGGATGGCGGCGGGGTCTTCGGAGCGGGGATTGTCGTCGGTGACGATGGCCACATCCGCCAGCCGCCCGGCGATCTCGCCCATGATCGGCCGCTTGGCCCGGTCGCGATCGCCGCCTGCGCCGAAGACGACGATCAGCCGCCCCGTCGCATGGGGCCGCAAGGCCTTCAGCACCGTCTCCAGCCCGTCCGGCGTATGGGCATAGTCGACATAGACCTCCCCGCGCCCCGACCCCGGGATCCGCTGCAGCCGACCCTGGGCGCCGGTGATCTTCTCCAGCCCCGCCAGAACCCGCTCGGGTGACTCACCCGCGGCGATACACAGGCCGGCGGCGACCAGGGCGTTGGAAGCCTGGAAGGCCCCGGCCAGCGGCAGCAGCACCTCATGCAGGCTGCCGCGGACATCGATCGTCAACCGCTGGCCCTCGGGCGTCGGCCGGCGCGCGATCAGCGACAGATCCCGCCCCCGCTCGCCCACGCCCATGATCCCCAGCCCCGACATGATCGAGGCAGCGGCGAAGCTGGAATAGGCGTCGCTGTCGGCGTTCAGAACAGCCGTGCGGCCGCGCGGCAAAAGGGTCTCGAACAGCCGCAGCTTGGCGTTGCGATAGCTGTCCATATCGCCGTGATAGTCGAGGTGGTCCTGGCTCAGATTGGTGAAGGCCGCGGCCTGCAGGGTCACCCCGTCCAGCCGCCGCTGGTCGATGCCGTGCGACGAGGCCTCGAGCGCCAGATGGGTGACGCCGTCGGCGGCCAGTTCGGCCAGGAGCCGCGCCGCGTCGGCCGCGTCCGGACTGGTCAGGCCGGGCCCCGTCAACGCACGATTAACGTTACCCGTTTGTGCCAAAACCCCGAGAGTGCCCATGCTCGCGGCATGCAGGCCCAGGGCGGCCCAGATCTGGCGGCAGAAGGCGGCGACCGAGGTCTTGCCATTGGTGCCGGTGACGGCGACGCAGGTGGCGGGCTGGGAGCCGTAGAAGCCGCGCGCGGCTATGGCATAGGCGCGGCGCACATCGCCCGAGGTGATCAGCACCGGGGCCAGCCGGGCGTCCGTATCGGACGGGGCCAGCACGGCGGCGGCCCCCTGCGACAGGGCCTGCGGAATGAAGGCCCGGCCGTCGGCGACATTGCCCGGCAGGGCCACGAACAGCGAGCCCGGCGCAACCTTTCGGCTGTCGGCGGTGACGCCGGTGATCATCGGGTCGGTCGCCACGTCGCGGCGAAGCAGTTCCGACAGCTTGATCGGGGCGGGCCGGGTTGCGCTCATCGCCCGTCGCCTTCCAGGTCCTCGAACGCCGGAATGCGGTCGCCCAGGGCCGTGCGATAGGGATCGGCCTGCCGCGGCACGCCCAGGAAGCCGGCGATGCGGTCGGCGATCCGTCCCACCGCCGGGGCCGCGACGAAGCCGCCGGTGCGCGGATAGGTCTGGGGCTCGTCGATCAGCACCAGGATCTGGTAGCGGCGGGCATTGACCGGGCCGTCGGCCGGGAACACCCCGGCAAAGGTGCCGACCGCATGGGCCGTATTGTAGCGGCCGTTGACCGACTTGTTGGCCGAGCCCGTCTTGCCGCCGACGCGCAGGCCCGGAGCCTCGGCCCGGGCACCCGAACCGCGCACGACATTGCGCCGCATCAGGTCCAGCATGACCAGGGAAGTCTCGGGCGAGACGATCTGACGGCCCCGGACATCGGGCAGGCCGCCCTTGCGCAGGGTCAGGGGAATGAACCGGCCGCCGTTGGTCAGGGCTCCCATGGCCGCGGCCATCTGCATCGGGGTGATCGAGATGCCGTAGCCGAACGACAGCGAGGCGAGAGTCGAGTCCGACCATTCACCCGGCACGATCGGCGCTTCCGACGGGATCTCGAACGGGGCCCGCGACATCAGGCCGAAACGTTCGAAATAGTCGCGCATGACCCGCGACCCCATCTCGGTCGACAGGCGCGAGGTGCCGATGTTGGACGAGTGCAGATAGACCTCCTCCAGCGTCATCACCTTGTTCTGGGCATGGAAGTCGGTGATCCGCCGGCTGCCGATCTGCAGCGCCTCAGAGGCGTCCAGCAGGGTGTTCATGTCGGCCTGGCCGGTGTCGATGGCGGCGGCGATGGTGAAGGTCTTGAACACCGACCCCATCTCATAGGTGGCGGCGGTGGCCAGGTTGCGCGAGTTGGACGCCGGCCAGCTGGCCATGCCCAGGACCTCGCCCGTCTGGACGTCGGTGATGATGCCGACCGCGCCGAGGGCTTCGGTGGCGGTCGCTGCGGCGGCCAGCTCATTCTCCAGCACGCCCTGCACGCGCAGGTCGATGGAGATCTGGAAGCTTTCACCGCGGGCGCCGGCGGCGCGGATCTCGTCGTTGAAGGCGCGCTCGGCGGCCGAGAGGCCCACCCCGCCGGTATCGACACTGCCGACCACATGACGCGCCGACTCGCCCAGCGGATGGACGCGCACATCCTCGGGCTCGAAGCTGACGCCGCCCAGGGCCAGATTGTGGATCGCCACCTTCTCGCGCGGGGTCAGGCGGTTGACCACCAGCAGGCGGCGGTCGCCGTAGAGGGCCGCATCCAGCCGGGCCTTCGAGACGCGGGGCAGGGCCCGGCGGATCTGCGCCCCGGCCGCCCGGCGGTCCCAGACCTGGGCCGGGTCGATATAGAGGCCGTAGTGGACGATGTTGGTGGCCAGCAGGGCCCCGTTCCGATCAACCATGTCGGCACGCACCACAGCATTCGGGTGGCTCGGGCCGCCCGCCCCGGCTCCGGCGGTCAACAGGGCCGCACGCACGGCGCCCAGGGTCAGGCAGACGAAGACCGCCGAAAACACCGACAGGATGACGAAGATCCGGACCCGGGTGTCTTCCTCGGGCCGGGCGTCTGCGCGGGCCCGGCCGAAGGCATGCTCGACCCACCACATGGCCTCGGTCAGCCAGCGCCAGGACGGCGTGAACCGGCGGATTCCGAAGGACGGCACCGGCCGCGGCCCGATATGCGGGTCGTGCACGCTCATCGCTCGATCTCCACGGCGGGCGTATCGGCGGACGTTGCAGCGGGGGCCGGGGTGGGGGCGATGACCACGGGGCGCGGATCCGGGATCGGCGCGAGGTTCGACAGATTCTCGGCCCTGGCCTGGCGATGCACATCGACCGGACCCAGGCCCGCGCCGCGCGACAGGGCCTCCAGCCGGGTCGGCTGTTCCAGCCGGGCGACCTCGGCGCGCAGCAGGCGCACCCGCTGGCCATTGTCACTGATCTGCCGTTCGAGCTCGGAGATGCGGGCGCTCTCGCGGGCGGCGGCGGCCTTGGCCACATAGACCGAGAAGACCATGGCCGCGACCAGCAGCACGCCGATGATCTCGACCCAGCGGATGCCGCGGATCTTCCAGGCGAACAGCCGGTTCAGGGTGGCGACGGCCGTATTCATGCGGCAGCCCTCCCCCCGATGACGCCCCAGGGCGCAGCCTCGGTGCGCACGGCGGCGCGCAGCTTGGCCGACCGGGCGCGGGGATTGTCGGCGCGTTCGGCGTCACCCGCTTCGCGCGCACCCTTGAACGACAGCAGGAAGCTGGGCTTGCGCGTCTCGATCGCCACCGGGGCATGGCGCGAGCCGCCGGGAGCGTTGCCGGTGCGCTCGGTCAGGAAGGCCTTGACGATCCGGTCCTCCAGCGAATGGAAGGTGACCACCGCCAGACGCCCGCCCGGCGACAGGGCAGCCTCGGCGGCCTCCAGTCCCTGACGCAGCTGGCCCAGCTCGTCGTTCACGGCGATGCGCAGGGCCTGAAACACGCGCGTGGCCGGATGGATCGGGGCACCGCGCCGCCCGCCCAGGGCCTTTTCGACCACCTCGGCCAGATCCAGGGTGCGCTCGAACGGACGCTCGGCGCGGCGGCGCAGGATGGCCGTGGCGACCCGGCCCGACTGGCGTTCGTCACCATACAGTTTGAAGATATGGGCCATGGGCCCATGGTCCCAGCCGTTGACGATGTCGGCGGCGGTTTCGCCCTCATCGGACATCCGCATGTCCAGCGGCCCGTCGCGCATGAAGGAAAAGCCGCGCTCGGCCTGGTCCAGCTGCATCGACGACACGCCGATGTCGAACACCACCCCGTCCAGTCGGGTTGCACCGCTTTCGGCAAAGGCCTCGGCCAGACCCGAAAACGGCGTGCGGACCAGGGTGAACCGGCCGGGGAAGTCATGGGCCACGGCGTCGGCATGGGGCTGTACGGTCGGATCTCGGTCCAGTGCGATCACCGTGGCTCCGGCGGCCAGGATGGCGCGGGTATAGCCGCCGGCCCCGAAGGTGGCGTCGATGATCACGTCACCGGCCTGCGGGGCCAGGACCTCGATCACTTCAGCCAGCAGGACGGGGGCGTGGGGCGAGGTCATCCGCCCTCCCCGTTCATGACCTGGCGGGCCAGGGCGCGGCGGGCGTCGCGGCGCGCATTCCAGCGGGCACGGTCCCAGATCTGGAAGCGCGGACCCAGGCCGACGATGACCACATCCTCACCCAGTCCGGCGTCCTGACACAGGCTTTCCGGCAGGGTGATGCGGCCGCCGCCGTCGTACGAGAGCGGGCGCTGACCGGCGTAGAAGGTCTCTTCCAGGGCGGTGCGTTTGTCGCTGCCGAACGGCAGGGCCTCGATGCGGGCGACATATTCGGCCATCAGCCGGTCGCCGCCGGCCTCGAGGCAGTCATCGGCGAGAGCGAAGAAGCAGAAGACGCCGTGCTCGGCACCATTGTCGGCCGTGCGGAACTCCTGCGGGATCAGCAGGCGCCGCTTGCCGTCCAACTGTTTCTCGTAGGTCGAGAGAAACACGCCCTGCCCCAACTCGGATCCTTGGATCCGCCCCTCTGATCCCCGTGAACACCCACGCGACGCACACCGAGGCCGCGCCAAGCCGTTGGGATAGCATGGGATGAAATGGGTCTCAATGGGATTAGTTGACGCCGGTTAACCTCAATTGGGGCGAACAGACCTGTAAAGGCGTGAACAGAGACAGAACATTCAAGTATAAACAGGCTGTGGACCAATCCTGCGCCGCTTTACGGGCCAAGGGGTTAACGTGAAACGCCGGCAGCGAACGACCCGGCGGGGGTCCGGAACCCCCTGCAGGCCCGCGCGTTTTCAGGGCATGCCGAACAAGCCTGCCCCGGACCCGACCAAACCCATGTCCCCCCGGGCGGTGGACGGCGCTGTGGTCATCAAGGACCCGCCCGAGACGGCCATGGATCTGACGGCGGATGCGGCGGAAATCTCGGGCCTCCGCCTGATCGACGCCGCCGACAAGGCCCGCAAACGCTACTAGTGCGCAAGCAGCGAGCGACCGCGTTGCGACCCTCCGGCCAAGCCGAAGGGTGACGATGCGCTCAAGCAGCGAGCAACCGCGTTGCGAGTGATAGCGCCCCCCAAATTTTGCCAGACGGCCTGTAAGCCGGGTTCTGTACCGCCCGAAAGCGGTGACGATCATTCCTCTGGACCGCCCGTTGCCGGACGGTTCTCGCGACCTACCCGGACGCCTCGGGCGGTGAACCCTGCGAGCAAGCTCGCGCGACATCCCTATTCGGTCTTGCTCCAGGCGGGGCTTGCCATGCCGTCCCTGTTGCCAGGCACGCGGTGGGCTCTTACCCCACCCTTTCACCCTTACCGGTCCCGCAGGTCCGGAGGTTTGCTTTCTGTGGCGCTATCCCTCGGGTCACCCCGGGCGGGAGTTACCCGCCGCCTCTTCACCGTGGAGCCCGGACTTTCCTCGACGGAGCAAGCCCCGCCGCGACCGCCCGGCCGTCTGACGGGCGGACAGATGGGCCGAATGGTGGCGAGGGTCAACAGGGGCGGGGTGAAGGCAAGGCTGGATTGTGCTAGGGTGGAGGCATGTCCCAGCCCGCGCCCCAGCATTTCCCGGCCCCGGCCGTAGAAACAGTGAGCGAACGTGAGGTTCGGCTGGCTTGGGAACGTGCGCGATTGGCCGAGGCGGACGCAGATCTTGCAGCAGGCCGCTATATCTCGGGCGAAGAGGCCGACGCGTGGCTCGCGCAGGAAATGGCCGAAGCCCAGGCGGCATTCGAGCGCGAAGGCGATTGAAGAACCTCTACCGGCTGGATATTTCCGATGCGGCTCGCTCCGACCTTGCTTCGGCGCGCCTCTGGTTACATCAACCGGGCAGCGGCAGCCGCGCACGCAGTCGATACCGAGCCATTCTGGCCGCCATTCAAGACTTGAAGACATCGCCGGGTCGATGGCCGTTTGGGGAATTCCCCGGTATTCGCGAACGTCCGGTGGTTGGTCACAGGATTTTCTATCGCCTCGACCCGGAAGGCCGTCGCGTCAGGATCATGCGCATCTTCAGCCCCTATCAGGACCGGGCTGATCCATAGGGATCAACCTTCGCTCATCGCCGCCTGTATCTCCGCGGACGTCACACGCACCGTATTCCCGACGAAGCGCCCACCCAGCATGTTTCCACCGCGAATACGCAGGCAGATGTCGCGACCGTCGGTGACGTCGTAAGGCGGAGCCTGCTCCTTGCCCGCCTCATGGGCATTCTTGGTCTCGATCCAGCGAGGAACCAGATAGATGTCATAGGAGAGCCGGCCGCCCGGTCGCTTTCCGGTCGCAGCATAGAATTCATCCGCATTTCGCCGCGAGCCATAGGGCAGGTCCTGTTCATCGACATACGGGCCCGGCGCGATGAACTCTCCCGCAGCGTATCTGTCCGGCTCGGTCGAGCACGACCAGACTTCTTTCCAGACGTTCAGATTGTGCGCGACGGCGTGCTCGACGAGATTCCGGTCGCTGACCAGCCGCACACGCAGCATTCGGTCATAGGGAAGAGCCGTCAGACACGTGATGGAGTTCGTCGCACAAGGTCGGAATTCCGCTCGATCGACCAACTCTACATCTGTCAGCTCGAAATCCCTGACCGGTGGAACGTACAGCGCAGGCCAAGCCCAGACGACGAAGGCAGCTACGCAAGCCAGAACCAACGCGAGGATCGTAGCGAAAGTCCACTTGAGTATCTTCAACGACGCTCCCCGCTCCGCAACAAAGGCCACGCTGGCGGTGAAATCCGGCGCTTCAGGGGCGTCAGTTCAACACCCCGGTCACGCTCTCCGCCGTCGCCAGCTGGAGCACGCCCATCAGGGTCGCCCGCGTCTCGCCGTCGGCCACGCCGTCCACCTGGCCCGGCCGCCAGTGGCGCTGGAAGGCCTCGACCGTCAGGCGGGTCGCCTCGTCATAGGAGCCGCCGGGCGTCAGGGCATAGCCCAGCCGGTGCAGGCCGGCCCGCAGGACGATGACGCCCAGCCCCTCGTCGCCGACGGCCAGGGGCACGCCCAGGGCCGCGATCCGCTCCGGGGCCGGCTCGAACCACAGGCCGTGTCCGACCGAGGCCAGCCGCTTCCAGGGAAACCGCTCGCCGGGGTCCTGTTTCCGCTCGGGTGCGAGGTCGGAGTGGCCGATGATGCGGGCGTCCGGAATGGTCCAGCGGCTGCGGATGTCGCTGACCAGGCTGATCACCGCATCGATCTGGACCTCGGGAAAATCGCGATAGCCGAACTCATGGCCCGGATTGACGATCTCGATGCCGATGGAGGCGGCGTTGCAGTCGGTCTCGCCCTGCCAGCCCCCCCTGCCCGCATGCCAGGCCCGGCGCTCCTCGGCCACCAGCCGCAGGATCGACCCGTCCTCATCGACCACATAGTGGGCCGAGACCTTGGCCTCGGGGTCACGCAGACGCGCCACCGCCTCATCGGCCGTGCGCATGCCCGTATAGTGCAGCACCAGCATGTCGGGCGGGCCGCGGCGGGCGTTGAAATTGGGGGACGGAGCGTCCCTGACCGTCAGCACCACGGACTTACCGGCCCGGCCGCTCCCAGCCATAGGCGACCCAGGCACCATCGACCTTGTGCGCCTCGATGACGTCATCGGCGCGGCGGTTGCGGACCACGGCCTTGCGGCGCGCGCCCATGGCCAGGCCGGCGAAGAAGACCAGAACGGCAGCGAACAGGGCGATGACGGCCACGGCGACCGCGGTGAACACGGCCAGCACGGCGCCCACGGCCATGGCCACAACGGTGGCGATGACGCCACCCAGCCAAAGGATCGAGGCCAGAAGTCCGTTCGACGGACGGCGCGCGCCCGCCCCGTTTCCGGGGCCAAAGATCAGACGGTCGGACTCGGTCATCAGATCACCTTCCCAGACGCTTGGAACAACGCCGAGCCCTCAATGTCGGGCCGGACGGATGAACGGTCAATGACCGGCCCCTTCACAGGCGAGTGTTCCGCCTCAATAGGGCTGGTCCGCCAGCACGGACGCGCCGGAACCGCGGGCGCGGTCGGTCTGGATGCGGCGAACGGTCGCTTCGGCCACCGGGTCGTTCATGACCCCGCCGATCCCGACCAGCACCCGCGCCGCCTCGCCCGAGACGCCAAAGGCGCTGGACAGGGCCTCGAACGGCGACCGGGATTCGGGGAAGCGTGCGAACCGCACCGAATCCCCGACGGGAATGCGGGCCAGCTCGCGGGCCTTGGCGATGGCCTCTTCCAGTCCGCCCAGCTGATCGACCAGGCCGATCTGCTTGGCCTGGGCCCCGGTCCACACCCGTCCGCGGGCGATCTCGCGCACCCGCGCCGGTGACAGACGGCGGCCGGTCGCGACCCGGGTGATGAACTCCTCATAGGTCCGGTCGATCTGGGCCGCGAAGGCCGCGCGCTGCGCCGGGCTGAAGTCCTGCGCCGGCGAGAAGGCCTCGGCATAGTCGCCGCCGACCGAAAGATTGCGCATGTCGACGCCGAACCGGCCGAGCGCATCTGCCAGCACGAATTTGCCGCCATAGACGCCGATGGAGCCGGTCAGGGTCGAGGGCTGGGCCACGATCCAGTTGGCTTCCGAGCTGATCCAGTAACCACCCGAGGCGGCATAGTCGCCCATCGACACCACCACCGGCTTGCCCGCCGCCCTGGCCGCGCGCACCGCCGCCAGGATCTGCTCCGAGGCTTCCGGCGAACCGCCGGGCGAGGAGACGCGGAAGACGATGGCCTTGACGCTGTCGTCCTCGATGGCGTCGTAGAGGGCCTCGGCCAGGTCGTCCGACATGATCGAAGAGCCGCCGCCGAACGGGTCGGCCGTACCGCCCGTGCCGGTCATGATGGCCCCCTCACCGCCGACGATGGCGATGGCATTGCGGCCCGAACCCATCCGCGGTCCCTGGGCGCTGGCATAGTCGGCAAACGCCATGATCTCGGAATTGCGCCCGGCGCGGCGTTTGGCCTCGGCCTCGGCTTCCTCGACCTGGCCGATCTTGTCGATCAGCTTGCGCTGCAGGGCCTGGGCCGAGGACCAGGGGCCGGCCTCGATCGTCGCCCGCAGGGCCGCCGGGGTCAGCTTCCGGTCCTGGGCCGCATTGGCCAGGGCCGAGGTGTAGATCGAGGTCATCCACGCCGCCATCGCCTCGCGATGCGCCGGGGTGAAGTCGCTCTCGGTGTATTCATTGACGGCGTTCTTGTACTCGTAACGCTGCTCGAACTCGGCGTTCACGCCGTACCGGTTGAACGCCCGGCCGAGGAAGACGCTGTCGGCCGAGAAGCCGGCCAGCTGGAAGGCGGCCGTGTTCTGCATCCACAGTTCGGACGCCGAGGCCCCGACCATATAGCTGGAGACGGTCGTCCCGACCGGCTGGAAGCCCTGGCTGTGGGCGATGACGGTCTTGCCCGAGGCGCGGAAGCGACGGATGGCCTGACGGATCTCGTCAGCCGCGGCGGGGGTGATTCCGGCTTCCGGCAGGCGGATCAGCAGCACCTTGACCCGGGTGTCCTTGCCGGCCTGGGCCAGGGTGTCGACGATCTGCAGCGTCGACAGGCCCGAACCGCCGAAAATGGCGAAGGGGTTGTTGGGGGCCTGGTCGGTGACTCCGGCCCGCAGGTCCAGCTCCAGCACCGTGTTGCGCGGGGTCGGCTCCTGCGACGAGGCAGAGCTGATGGCCCCCCAGATCAACAGGAAGGGCACAACGACCAGAAAGAGCAACATCCCGGCGAACACACCGAGCATGGTCAGGAAGAACTGCTTCATGGGGCGGGTGTGGTCCGGGTACGCGGGCCGGGGCGTGGCCTCATCCTGACCATAGGGCGGCAACCCCTGCCGTCAAATGAACGTCCCGTAACGCGCGAGCCGCGTCGCAGCATCGCATGCTGCAACGCAACGACAACGATTGATGGGCCGTCGCGAAACCCCTATATGAGCCCTCTGCGAGCGGGGGCCGAACGCCCCGCGTCACATCCGGACCGCACCTCCCATGCTGGTCACCCTGATGAAGGCCAAGCTGCACCGCGCGACGGTGACCCAGGCCGACCTCGACTATGAAGGCTCGATCGCCATCGACGCCGACCTGCTGGATGCGGCGGGCATCTTTCCGCACGAACAGGTCGATGTGCTGAACATCACCAACGGCGCGCGCTTCACCACCTATGCCATCGAGGCCCCGCGCGGCTCGAAGGTCATCGGCGTCAACGGCGCCGCCGCCCGGCTGGTGCAGAAGAACGACAAGGTCATCGTCGTGACCTACGGCCAGATGCCCGAGGAAGAGGCCCGCCAGTGGTCTCCGACCGTGGTCCTGCTCGACGACGCCAACGAGATCAAACGCGCCGCTTGACGCCGACGCCGTTCGGGACTCCCCTGTCTGCAGGGAGGACGACCGATGGCCCGGACGCTTCAGGGACTGCAGTGGCTGCTCTACGCCCTCTATGCGGTGGCGGGAGCCGTCGCCCTGCTGTTCGCCACGCCCGCCGGGCTGAAGCTGCTGGGCCAGCCTGACAGCCTGCTGACCTTTCTGCCGGCCAAAATCCTCGGCCTGCCCTGGAGCCTGCCCCTGTGGTTCATGGACGACGGGCCGATCACCGCCCTGGCCGTGCTGGGCATCTGCTACGGCATGAACCTCGGCGTCGGCATGATGCTGGCGCGGAGTTCGCGGGACTGAGCGAGTGGCTGGTGGCTAGTGGCTAACCACCAGCCACCCGACACCGCATCAGCGACCCAGATCATACACCCCGGTGATGTCGATCCGTACCGTCAGCTGGCCCGCCGCGACCGGGGTCGAACCACCGGAGTCCATGGCCATCTCCGCGCGGGCGAACATCACCTGCGGCTGGGGCGCATAGCCGCCCCCTTCCGACAGCGAGCGGATACCCGCCAGTTCCACGCCCAGGGCCTGGGCATAGAGGGCGGCCTTGGCCTGCAGATTGCGCACGGCGATCTGGCGGGCCTGGTTCTCGGCCGCCGACGGGTCTTTCAGCCCGAAGCCGATGCCGTTGATCTGGTTGACCCCCGCGGCGACCACCGCGTCCGCCGTCGTTCCGACCTTCGTCAGGTCATTGATGATCACCGTCACCTGGTTCGAGGCCTGGTAACCGCGCAGCCGCGGCGGCTCGTTCTGGACATAGTCATACTGGGCCGAGAGGTTCAGGCCCGAGGTCTGGATGTCGCGGGCCTCGATGCCGGCGCGGCGCAGGGCGGCCATGACCTGGTTCATCCGCGTCGCATTCAGCTGCATCGCCTCGGCGGCGGTGGCCGCCTCGGTGACCACGCCGAAGCTGATGGTGGCCATGTCCGGCGCGGTCCTGACCTCGCCGTAGGCCGACAGGTTCAGGGCCGGCGGGGCCGCCATGGCGTGCATCATCATCGGTGCACCGCCGGACGGCTGCGACTGGGCATGCGCGGCCGGAGCGGCGGCAAAAAGGGCAGCGGCAGCCAACACGGCACCGCTGAACATCAGCGCACGGTTGGACAGGGCCGGAGCGGCGGAAACTTGGGCGACAGCCTTGGAACGGATCATCTCGTCAGAACTCCTGGAAGCGGGCGGCGGGCGTTGCACCCGAAGCTGGGCGACAACCATGGCGCTACCTTGGCCGTCGGCACCTGAACGAACGCGCGGCCCCCCCTGGCAGTTTCCATTCATCGGCGTGAATTCGGCGCAACCTCGGCGGCGCAAGGATGACGCTTGGCAATGCGCGGGCCCGCCTGCTAGGCCGGGCCGTCGTCCCGGAGGGCGCGTAGCTCAATGGTTAGAGCCGACCGCTCATAACGGTCTGGTTGGGGGTTCGAGTCCCTCCGCGCCTACCACCTCACGAAAACGGCCCCGGACGCGAAGCGCCGGGGCCGTCTTCATCTGGTCAGGGCCGGCCCCGCTCAGCGGTTGAACAGGCCCCTGCCGCCGCGCCAGCGATCGTCACCCCGGGCGCGCTCGTCGCGGACATAGCGGCCTTCGCGGGTGTAGTAGCCGACGCCGCTCTGGTACTCGCGATAGCCTTCCAGCTGATAGCCGTCGTCCTGATAGGGCAGGCCCAGCAGGCCGTCCTCGTCTTCCCACCAGTTCTGCGGATAGGGGCCGTACATGCACTCCCAGCCTTCGCCGCCGCGCCAGTAGGGCTCGTACCGGCCGCGATAGCGGTCGCGGAACTGGGCGCGGCACAGGAACTGCGACCAGACCCGGTTGCCCTCGGCTTCGACCGTGGCGCGGTTCTCGGCATAGATGACCTCGCGGACCCCCGCGAAGACATTGTCCGACACCACCGCATGGCCCGAGGCGGCGGCGACGCCGACGGTCGAGGCGCGGATGCGGCTGTTGGAGAGGTTCAGCTCGCCATTATACAGGACCACGCCCTTGTCGGAGCGGCCGACGCGGCTGTTGGTCATGGTGACCGAGGCCCCCTCGATGGCCACGCCCTCGACATAGCCGAGGACGGCGGTGTTATCGATCTCGACCCGGCCGTAGTCGCGGCCCGAGCGGATGACGATGCCGATCGAACGCGGCCCGAAGGCATTGGGCGAACCCGTGCCCTTCAGGGTCACGGCCGACAGGCGCGAGGTCTGTCCGGCGGCAGGCACCAGTTCGAGGCCGGACTGGGCCCCCGTGACCGCCAGCTCATGGGCGGTCAGCACGGCACCGTCGGCGACGATCGCCGGGGCGATGGTCTGGGCGTCGATGATGGTGTCACGGATGTCGATCAGGCCGCCGTCGGCATAGATGGCCGCCTCGTCGCCCGCATGGCGGAAGCCGACGCGGTTCATGACGATCTCGGCGCCGTAGCTGACGATACAGGCGGCATCGCCGGCGCGCGGCGAGGCGAACAGCATGTCGCGGATCTCGACCCGCACGCCCTGGGACACGGTCATGCAAGGCAGGCCGTCGGGTGCCATCAGGGTCGGCTCGGGATTGCTGCCCCAGTTGCGCGGATCAAAGCCGCCCTCGCCGATGATGGTCATCGGCTTGTCGATGTTCAGCCAGCCGACACAGGCTCCGCCGCGGGCGCGGATGACCAGGGTGCCGCCGGGGCGCACGCGACGCACGGCGTCCTCGACGGCGCCGGTGCCGGGATTGCCGCCACAGTCGATCAGCACGATCTCCTCACCGCCCGGCCGATAGGGCGCAGGACGCCAGTCGGGGCGGTGCTGGCCATAGTCATAGCGCCGGTGCTGCGAGCCGCGGCTGCGCGACCCCCGCGTCGGCGGGTCCAGCAGGACACCGAAATTCGGGCGCGTCTGGCTTTCGACACTGGCGGCGGTCTGGGCGTGGGCCGGTCCGTCGCCGATGGCGAAGACGGCGACGGCGACGGCCGCAGCGAAGGCGGCGACACCGCCGATGATGCCGAAGGTCGCGCGGTGCGAGGTGCGGTGGGTGATCATGCTTCCGCCCTCCTAGCGGCGCTGCTGCGAACGGGAGACCTGGGCCAGCACCGCCTGGAGGCGGCCGGCCGAGGGGCCGAAGCCGGCCAGGGCCGAGTCGATGCGGAAGGCCACGGCCTGGGCCTTGTCTTGATCCGCCACGCCCGCGACGCCGAGCGCGAAATAGCTCGACATGGCGAATTTGGCCTCGGGGCTGCCCTGACGCGCGGCCTCCTCGAACCATTTGAAGGCGCGGGCATAGTCCGCCGGAAGGCCGATGCCCTCGGCATACATGACCGCCAGCACCAGCTGGGCTTCCGACGAGCCGTTGATGGCCGCCATCTGGATGGCGCGGACGCGTTCCAGATAGGACAGCCGGCCCTCCATCGGATGGCCCAG
>JAIESL010000024.1 GCA_019746095.1 Caulobacteraceae bacterium | reverse complement strand
CCACCCCAACCAATCACGGCTCAGATCACCCAAGGACTCTCGTTATGGCTGGATGAGAAACGGGGGTCACGTCACAGGAAAAGATTGGCTGGAAGTCGTGATCCAAGAACTGTCCGAAAAGGTCTGGGACAACCCACGTTTCCATGAAGCTGCCCAGCGGATCGAGCTTGCATGGCTTACCAAGGAGCTGGGCATAGAGCCTTCAGTTGCCGAAGACCTTTCGGACGCAACGCGCCTCATGCGTGCTGCGGCGATCTTGGCCTGCTCTGAAACAGGAGATCATCGCCGGGCGGCATTCCGCGTTGCAACATGCGCCTACGAGTTGTTTGGTGCGCAAACCGTTCCGCTCGACCAGGCTTTGCGTGTCGTGCTCACCCGGCTCGGAAACTTTCCGTCTATTGGCACTCGCGAGGACGTTGAAACGTCTCAAGCCAGCCTGCCGTTATCGCTGGCCTCGGAAGAGCTCGCGTCGGCTGACCACCGTGAGGTGACGATCAACGGCAAGGTCGTTCACTTGACCGATTTCCAACACGACCTTTGGTCTAACCTCATCCAAAACCGACGGATTGCTCTTGCCGCACCCACATCAGCAGGAAAATCGTTTGTGCTGCAGGGCTTCCTGTCCGCACTGTTCAGTAAGGATGTGCCTCGCAGCGTCATATACCTCGTACCGACGCGCGCCCTCATCTCTCAGGTCGCAGACGATCTGACATCACAGTTCCAGGATTTCGCCCACGCTGCGCCCAGCATCGTGACCGTTCCGGTCGATTCTGACACCCCGCTCGATGAGCGAGTGATCTACGTGATGACCCAGGAGCGCGCGCAACTTGGCCTCAGCGCACACCCCGATTTTGCTGCGGGTGTCATCATCGTCGATGAGGCTCACTCCATCGCTGACGGCTCACGCGGCGTGCTCCTGCAATGGGTTATCGATGATTTGCTTGTGCGAAACCCTTCGGCGCAGATCCTGTTCGCTAGTCCGTCGATCCGGAATCTCGACGTTTTTGGTCGTCTCTTCGGCCTTGAGGATGTCGTCCCGTTCTCGTCGATTGAACCAACGGTCGCCCAAAACTTCCTCGTGGCGAAAGTAGAGTCGGCCACCAAAGGGAAAATCTCAGTCCAAACGGCCGGAGATGGATCGCAGCCCTTGAGGCCGGTGACCTCGCTGCAACTCGAACGGACTTTGGCGAGCCGCGTAGACAAGCTGGTGCATATCCCTGCCGTCCTCGGGCGAGGGCATTCGAACATCGTGTATGCGAACGGACCGGCAGAGGCCGAGAAGGTCGCGATGCAGTTGGCGGAACTGTTTGCCGATCGTGAGCCCACAGAAAAACGCCTGGCGCTGTCTGACCTCGCCAAGGAGGCAGTTCATGCCAACTACGGGCTGGTGGAGTGCGTCAAATTCGGCGTGGCCTTCCACTACTCCAACATCCCAACCCAGTTACGGCGGGCGATTGAAGCAGCCGTCTCATCAGGCGATGTCGACTACCTTGTGTGCACGAGCACCCTTCTTCAGGGAGTGAACCTGCCGGCAAAAAACATCTTCATGTTCGCGCCGGAGAAGGGAAAAACGAACCCCTTGGATTCGACGGATTTTTGGAATCTGTCCGGGCGAGCAGGTCGCCTGCGCAGGGAGTTCCAAGGCAACATCTTCCTGATCGACTACGAAAAATGGAAGAAGAAGCCGCTAGACGGGCCGAAAGATTCGATCGTCGTTCCGGCCATCGAAACGAGCATCAACGAGCATCAGGATCGTTTGATGACGGTCATTTCTGGATCGAGCCCCGCCGCTCGAGGCGACGATGCCAACTTGGAGACGACCTTTCTCCGCCTCTACACTGACTTCAAGAATGGCGATCTGGGGCAGACGTTTGAGCGGATCGGCGTTGAGGCCGACAGCGCTCAGTCAGCGCTATTGTCTGCGGCCCTCTTGGACGCGGGAGCACGGGTCACCATTCCAGCCGAAGTCCTCCGCCGCACCCCGAACGTGTCTGCGCATAAGCAACAGCGAATATTCGACAAGCTGAATGCCCGGATCGCCTTGGGCAAGGACGGAGCGAGGTCCCTGATCCCGCTGCATCCCCGCGAAGGAGATGCGTTTCAGTCCTATGCCGACATCTTGGAAATCTGCCACGAACTGATCCTTGGCATCGATACCACCCGGAGCCTTCACAGGTTTCATGCTCTGATCGCTTTGAAGTGGATGAAGGGTCTGCCCCTGCCTCAGATCATTCAGGAGCAGATCGACCGTGCGACCGATAAGGCTGTGCAGACGACCATTCGCAACACGCTGACTTTGATCGAGACGGATATTCGCTTCCAAGCCGTCCGGATGTTCGGATGCTACAACACGCTTCTAGTCTATGGGCTGGACAGCGCTGGCTACGTGGACTTGGTTTCAAGCATACCATCTGTCCCGCTGTACCTCGAGGTAGGGGCGTCCGATAAAACGATGATCAGCTTCATTTCCCTTGGCCTCTCGCGGGTCACGGCGATGAAGCTGAACGAGCTATCCGCTCGGAAGGATCTGGATACCGCTGGAGCACTTCAATGGCTTCGTACTCGGCCGCTCGAAGCACTAGGATTGTCTCCACTGTTGCTCGCTGAGGTCGCCGCTCTAGCCAGAGCATAAGCCTAGGAAGTTCGGCTTTCCAACTTTGCCATTCGCTGGGGAAGGCGCGATTACACAACTTCAAGGTTCTTCGTGGCCGAGACCGAGATTGGCGATTCGCGCTCCAGGGGGATGGGCGTTAGGCGGTGCCGTGCCGATCTACAGCGTCGATGAACTCGCCTCGCGAATGGAACGTTGGGATGTTCGAAAGAACGTTCACGAGCACGGTATGCACTTGGAAGACAAACACTTCGAGAGCTTCCGTTTCGCTCGCGGATAGCGGTGCCGCTCTGTGCCTCGTTCGCATGCGGTACGCTTGGCGCACATTCTGGGTGATTTTCTGACGCTCGCCGGGACTCGGCGAGAGAATAAAGCTCATGCGGTCCGCGACATTGAACTCGATCGGTTCCATCGTGTGCTTCAGAAGGACGCCCTCGATAGCAGCCAGCGCGTGGCCAAGGCGGTCGAGCGGATCGGAGAACGTGGTACCCTTGCTGTAGGTGATGAGGCTGGCGCGTACCGCCGCCTCAAACTCATTCAGCCCCTCGGCCGCAACCAGCCTGCCGGCAAGCGACAGACCCATCTTGTTGAGATTCGGGAGCTCGCGAATCCGCAATCGCCACCTGACGACTTCGCCGCCTGCCATCTTGCTCGTGAGGGCGGACAGGCCTGCGTCCTTGATGAACATGACTTTCGAGCCTGGGATCAGATCGGCTCCTGCGAGCGCCGTCGGGCACAGCATCGAAAGATGCGGCGCGCCAGGAGAAAAGAACCGGAACAGGTTGACCACATCGCGGCCGAGAAGGAGCGCGACCTGTTCGGCGAGAAGAGGTTCTGCGACCATGGGAACGACAACCGCCGCCCACCCTTGGATGTCCTTTCTGATTTGCTGGAAGGCGTCAGCAATGCGTTCCGGATTCTCCCTGACAGTTGCTACCGCCTTTCGTTCCAAATCGCTCATCATCGCATCGGTGATCGGAGCGATTTTGACCGGGCCGAAGGTGATCGCATCTTCGATTTCGAGATGCGCAATCGGCAGCCAGACATCGACCGGCGTGATCTGCTCATCGGCTGCGGTTAAGAGCGCGTTGGCGAACGGACCAGCGGCCGGGTCGAGAAATTTCGACCTAGACCAGGCTAGGAATGCGTCCTCAACGAACTTAGGGCTGAATAATTTGGCCGCCCACGGGACGGCCAGGACAGCCTCGACGAGCGTCGGCACCGCTTCGTAGTCACGCTCAGAAAGGCCAAAAGTTTTCCCCTCGCGGGTAATGTAGGAAAGCGTCTGCACCCCTTCCGCGTCGGGTCCCCAAAATACAATTTCGCCAATTATCTCAGCGTCCGTGAGAGTGACGGTGACATGGTGCTGACTGGGGAAGTCAGTCTCGTGTTTTCGATGCGTGATTTCTTTGATCGTGTTCACGATAGAGACGCTCGCGGCTTCCGTCACCGCGCGCATTTCATCGAGCCGCACTTCGCGCTCTGACCGGGTTTGCGCCTTCGGTCGAAGCTCAACGCCTTCATTGCCTTCTCCGTGCTGCGCCGCATCTTCAGCCGCCAGACTTCTACGACGGCGCTCTTGCAGGAGCTCCAGTTGACGACAATCCTCGGAGTGGAACCGATGGAGAGCGTCTTCCAGAACCGCGTGGAAGCGATTCACACGCGTCAGATATTCCTCAGCGAAGCGCCGGATCTCCAAGGCGTCGCCCGCAGCTTTGATGTACTTTCGGGCGGGCGGTGACCAACCGTCCCATTGAAGCAAGGACGCAGTCTCGAGGCGGATGCCAGTTTGAACGGACGCACCCTCTCCGGAGCCGTTCTGAAGATCGAAGAACATTACGGAGTTCGGAAGGCCCCTATGGACCATGTAATTCCGAAGCTTCTGGACAAACTGGGAAACTGGATCGTCTGAGAAGGTTCCTGAGATTTGCGCCTCGTAGGCCGCATATACCTCGGTGTCAGCGTAGCCCTTCTTCATGAAAACACGGGTATGATCGACGAGCGTCATCGCGGATGTGGTGAAGTTATGGAGGTGGCGATTCAGCTCTCGGTGGGCTTGCTGCCCAGCCTCGCGATTCTTATCCATCATCAGCGCCATCCCGTGATCCGGGTCGCTGACATGCAAAGCGGCCTCGATCAGCGCTACTGCATTCATCCGAAAAATTTTGAGCGAAAAGCTGCGGCCGTGGAGCTCATTCAAGAACTTCATGCCTTTCGAGTCGGCTATTTGTTTGAATAGCTCGAAGCTGCTCTCAGGCTGTCCATCGATGCTCATTTAGCGCTCCCTTTAGGAATCGTAGATAGACCGCCGAGGCCCTGCAACAACTCATAATGGCGATCCGCGTCTATACGCGGTCGGGCTTTAGGCTGCGCCCCGAGCTTCCGGCGGTGCCGGCGATCTCGTCCCATTCGGGTGACAATCCCTATCGCAAAGGGCTTGGGGCTTTGCCCCTGGCGCACTCCGGATAGTCTTCCGCCCAGCTTCATCCGCGCAAGAGGCGCTCCTTGCAGCCGGTTCCCCGCGAAGCCTCCCCTCCGTTTGCACCCCCATTCTCGCCGAAGGGCAAGGGTTCAGAATGAACCCCAACCCCGAGGAAGAGATGACCAAGGACTACGTCGTTACACGCACCAACTGGCACGGCATCGAGATCGAAATCCGGTGGAACCCCGAGTACGTGATCTATGACGACAAGACCCGAGTGGCCCATCTGGAGGTGGAGAGCATCTCGCCGAAGAGGGCTCCGCTGCCGATTACCGAGACGGGATACAAGTCGCACTTCACAACGGTGGAGGCGGTCCAAACCTTTGTGAGGCCGGAGGACTATGTGGAAGCGTGGCTCGATCAGGCGTCACGCTCGCCGGAGTGGCGGGCCTTCGATGAGGTACAAAGGCAGTTGTCGCTTTTCTAGCTCCCCGCTTAGAGGTCTGTGTAGAATTCTGCACAGCTCCTGCACAGGCAAAAAGCGTGGATTATTTATAATATACTTGAGTAGCTTAACAGCTTCCTGTTGTAGCGCCGCTACAAGAAGACATAACTATATGATTGAATACTATAGTCAAATATCATATAATAACTACTGCACAAGGATACACAGATCGCTCAAATCAATCGGTTAGAGAGGTATTTCTGCACAGTTCCCACACAGATGCACCGAAGGACCGCGCGTTCATGGTTGATACGACCGAGGTTCGACCCGGTCTCGTGATCTTCCGACGCACCGATGTGAAACACGGCAACTGGTATTGCCGCATCAAGATTCCCGAGAAGGACGCCTACAAGTTCATATCCCTCAAAACGGCACTTGAGGCGGAAGCCCGCGAACGGGCGCGCGACGCCGCGATCCGTGTGGAGGTGAAGCTGGAGCTTGGCTACCCGGTCTTTGACAAGTCATTCTCCGAGGTCGCCGCCGAGTTCTCAGCATTTCAAAAAGAGCGCGCCGAGGCGGGGCACATAACCCTGAGCCGATGGCGCTCCATCGAGTCCCACATCAAATCTCAGCTCAACCCCTACATGGGCGCGAGGCAGATCACCCTAATCGGCGAGGCCCTTTGGAAGGCCTATCCCATCGCTCGCAAGCGCACCGGCAAGGGTAATGGCCGCGAGGTTGTCAGCGACGCCACGATCCGAGGCGAGATGACCACGTTCCGAGCGATCATGAGCTACGCCGTTGAGAAGAAGCTGATCGCCAACCTCTCTGCTTTCAAAGCGACGCCTGGCCTCAAGAAAGTGTCCCGCGAGGAGTTCACGCCGAGCGAATATCGGAAGCTTCACACGTTCGCCCGCACCAAGTGGGTCAAGAAGGCCCTCAACACCCATGTGGGCTGGTACCGCAGCATGACCTACTGGTTCATTCTGGTGATGACCAACACCGGCATGAGGCCGCCCGAGGCGCGAAATCTGCGTTGGCGCGACGTGGCCATCCGCAGCGATAAGAAGGGCCGCCGGTTCGTCACGATGAACGTGCGTGGCAAGGGGAAATTTCGCACCCTTGTGGCCTCGATGAAGGTCGCCAGATATCTCGACGAAATCAGAGAAATCAGTCCGGCCGTTGGTCCGGACGACCCAGTATTCTGTACCCATGACGGTCGCGTCGCAGTCAGCCTCTACAACAGCCCGATCACCCACTTGCTCGAAAAGTCCGAGCTGCTGTTTTCCGCCACCGGCAGCCGTCGCAGCACCTATTGCTTCCGGCACACCTACGCCACGTTCCGGCTCACCGAAGGTGTCGATTCCCTCTTCCTAGCCAAGCAGATGGGCACTTCCGTCAAAATGATCGAGGACCATTACGGCCACGTCTCGCCCGATAAAAATGCCGAGCGCATTTTGCAGGGATTACCGGGATGGGGGGCAGCCTCCGACGCCGCCGTGGCGACCTTTGCGGAAGTGGACGACGCATCGCCAACGCAAGATGGAGCCTCTGCCAAGCCGGAAAGGAAGCGCCGCGAGACAGCGGGTCGAGTTCGACCGCAGCGGCAAGCTTCCGCCGAGATCACCGCTTCCAGCGCTCGGCCCGAGGCGAGTTCGCCACGGAGGGCAAAGCGGAAGCGGAAAAGCCCCTCTGCGCTTTGATTACGGCTTTTAGGACGGCAGCGCTTCTCGTGAGAAAAACTGTGTCGCTACAGCAACTTCTGAAAAGAAGTGGCGGACAGAGAGGGATTCGAACCCTCGGTAGGCTTTCACCTACACACGCTTTCCAAGCGTGCGCGATCGACCACTCCGCCACCTGTCCGTTTCCACGACATTGCCCAAGGGCCCTCGCAGCGCGCCGAAGGTCGATCCGGCGCGAGGCGAGGCTGATAGAACACCCGGACCCCCTCGGCAAGCGGCGCGTGAGGCCCCATATGGAGAAAGATCGTTCGACCGGCCGCGTCGGATCAGGAAGGCACAGCCTTCCGGGCGCGGTCCGCCAGGGAGCCCGCCATGACCGTCCAGAAAACCCACGAGATGCCGACCGCCGCCGAGGCCCTGCCAGGACGGGCGACGCCGCTGCCGACCGATGCGTTTCACCACGTCAACGGCCGGCCGCTGAAGGGGCCGCACCCGGAAGGGTTCGAGACCGCCATCCTCGGCATGGGCTGTTTCTGGGGCGTGGAGCGGATCTTCTGGCAGCTGCCGGGCGTCTGGGTGACCTCGGTCGGTTATTCGGGCGGGATCACGCCCAATCCGACCTATGAGGAGACCTGCACCGGCCGCACCGGTCACGCCGAGGTCGTGCAGGTGGTCTTCAATCCTGCCGAGGTGAGCTACAGCGCACTGCTCAAGGCCTTCTGGGAGAACCACGACCCGACCCAGGGCATGCGTCAGGGCAATGACGTCGGCACCACCTACCGCTCGGCGATCTATCACCTCGACGCGGCCCAGAAGGCCGAGGCCGAGGCGTCGCGCGACGCCTACCAGACCGCCCTGAAGGCGGCCGGGCGCGGAACCATCACCACCGAGATCGCGCCGGCCGGTCCCTACTATTTCGCCGAGGACTATCATCAGGGTTATCTGGCCAAGAATCCGGCCGGCTATTGCGGCATCGGCGGGACGGGCGTGGTCTGCCCGATCGGCGTGGGCGTGGAGGCCTGATCTTGGACCGGCAGGGGGTCGGCAGGCTGTGCCTGGCGCTGCCGGCGACGACGCTGGACCATCCGTTCGGCGACGATCACGACGTCTACAAGGTCGGCGGCAAGATGTTCTGCATGGTCGGCGGCGGCGGAAGTATCTCCTTCAAGGTCTCGGACATCGCCTGGGAGGTGCTGACCGAAAGCGGCCACGCCCGCCCGGCACCCTATCTGGCGCGGAACAAATGGGTGAACCTGGCGCAGATCGACGACTGGGCCGACGATGAGCTGGCCGAGCATCTGGTCATCGCCCACGGCATCGTGGCTGGCAAGCTGACGAAGAAGGTGCGGGCGGCGCTGGGGCTGACCTAGTCCGCCGGCCGCGCCTTCTCTTCCGCGATCCAGCGGTCCATCCGAGCGTCCAGCAGGCCCATCGGCAGGGGGCCGTCGACCAGCAGGGCGTCGTGGAAGCGCCGGATGTCGAACCGGCCGCCCAGTTCAGTCTCGGCCCGCGTGCGGATGGCGCGCAACCGGATCTCGCCGATCTTGTAGGCCGTGGCCTGTCCCGGCCAGCCGATATAGCGCTGAAGTTCGGTCTCGATGTTGAGCGGGGCAAGGGCGGAGTTGTCGCGGAAACAGGCCCGGGCCTGTTCCAGGTCCCAGCCCAGCCAGTGGATGCCGGTGTCCGCCACCAGCCTGCAGGCGCGCCACATCTCGTAGCTGAGGCGACCGAACCGCTCATAGGGGGTGCGGTAGAAGCCCATCTCCTCGCCGAGGAATTCGGCATACAGGCCCCAGCCCTCGACAAAGGCCGTGACATCGACGCTGCGCCGGAAATAGGGGCCGTCTGCGGCCTCCTGCTGCAGGGCGATCTGCAGGTGGTGGCCGGGAACCCCTTCGTGCAGCGTCAGGGCCGGCATCTCATAGAGGCCGCGCTGGTTCAGGCTGGAGGTATTGACCATATAGCCGCCGGCGACGCCGTTCTCCATCGAGCCAGGGTTGTAGCGACCGGTGGTGTAATTCGCCTCGATCTCGCGCGGCACGGGGCGCACGCCGTAAGGCAGGCGCGGCAGGGTGCCGAACAGGGCCGGCAGGCCGTCGTCGGCCCGCTTGGCCATCTCCGAGGCCTTCTCCATCAGCGCCTCGCGGCTGGTGACGTAGAATTGCGGATCGGTGCGCAGGAAGGTCAGGAAGGACGGGAAATCGCCGGTCCAGCCGGCCGCGCGCATCTCGGTATCCATACGTCCCCGGATACGGGCGACCTCCTCCAGGCCGATGGCGTGGACCTGATCCGGCGTCAGGTCGGTCGTGGTGTAGCCGCGTACCAGATAGGCATACATCTCGCGCCCGCCGGGCCGGTGAACCAGGCCGAGGGTTTCGGGTGCGCGGGGCAGATACTCCTCGCGCAGGAACTGCGCCCAGGCGCGTCTCTGCGGCATGATCCCTTCGGCCACGGCCCGGGCGGCGCGTGCGCGGAGGGCCGCCTGCTGGGCTGCCGGAATGGAGGCGGGCAGGGTGGCGAACGGCTTGAGCAGTGGGTCGGCGTCCGGGGTCAGGGCCGCTTCGGGCTCGATCAGGGTCAGGGCGTTCTCGACGATGGAACGGGACTGGACCATGCCGGTCTCAAGCCCGCGCCGGGCATTGGCCAGGGGATCGGCATAGGATTTCGGCATGGCCTCCAGTCGGGCGATCCAGGCCTCGGCGTCGGCCACATTGGTGATGCGGGTGACGCCGGCCACATAGGCCAGGTTCTGTCCCGGCCCGCCTTCGGAGTTGAACGCGTCGATCCGGCCGGTATCGAGCGGGATGCGGGCCCGCGAACGCTGCAGCACATAGGTCAGGAAACTGTGGTTCAGCCGGTCATTTACATCCAGCCCGGCGGGGTCGATCGCGGCCAGCCGGTCAGCGAACCCCTTGAGCACCGGCTCCTGGGCCAGTTCGAAGGCGCGCGAGCCGTCGGGCAGGCGCGACAGGGCGGCACGGTCGCCCTCCATACCGGCATTTATCGGGTCGACGGCCCGGAGATAGGCCTCATAGTCCGCCAGCACCGAAGCCAGGGCCGGATTCTCGGCGTTTCGGGCGGCTTCGGTCTGAATCCGCAGGGTGCCGGCAAAGGCGGGGGTCGCGGCGGCGGCGAGCGCGGCGATGGCGCAGGCGGTGATAAGGCGTTTCATGAGGTCCCTCCCGGATCGGACGGGACTGCACCGGAGCGGAGGCCCCGCGTCAACCGCAGAAGACGAAGAACCGCTCGATATTGGGCGCGGATTCCGGGTGGGGCGCATAGGCCTGGCGTTCGCCGTCCAGCCAGAGCGCGAGCCAGCCGGTCCGGCGGAAGCGCTGGAAGACGGGGGCGTCGGCTGCTGCCTCGGCCGTCAGGAAGACGCCGTCGTGCAACTGCGACGGTTCGGACTGTGCCGCGAACCGTTCCGTCTCTCCGCCTGCCTCGATGAGGATCTCGGGTTTGGTCTCTGGCCCGCCGACTGCGCTCAGTGCCAGCCTTCCGCTGCCCTGACGGCAATCGAGTCCCAGGCGCAGGTCATCGCTCTCGGCCAGGCCATAGACCAGCCGGGCGTCGTCACCGTCGAGATGGTAGAACCAGTCATGGTCGGCGACGGGTGCGGGGGTGCCGGCAGCCGCAGCGACGGCAGCAGGTGCCACCGGCGTTTCGACCGTGGCGCAGGCCGCCGCTCCGAGGGTCAGGCCGATCAGGGCAATCAGGGCTGGGGCGCGCATCTACGTCTCCCGCGACCAGGTTCGGCGGTCAGCCCGCGCACAATTCCGCGAACCGGCGCAGCTTGGCAAGATGCGCCGCCGGAACCTCGACCGGGCGGCGCTGGTCTCCCACCACGATCGCCATCCGCCCGTCGACCGTGAAGGTCGCAAAGACCGGATGGTCGGTACGCACCGCCAGCCGGGTCGAACCGGCGCGCACCGTCGCCTCGGCCATTGCCGCGACCTCACCTGACGTGACCCTCGCCATACCGTTCAGGGGCGCGCCGCCATACAGGGTCAGGCGCGCGACGCTGGTTCCCCGTTCGCACTCGAGGGTGGCGCGAAGGTTGGCGGTGTCCGGGACCTCATTGGCCAGGACGACCGGCTCCGCATCGGCATAAAGCGACCAGGTCCAGGCGGCTTCGGGCGGCGGGCTTTGCGCGGCCAGGGCCGCGGCGAAGAACAAGGCAATCATGGCTCAGCCCCGCTGATTGGTCCGACCACAGTAGTGGTCAGACGCGGTCAGAACCGCAATAGGCGAAGAATTCACCGACCAGCCGGCGCTCGGCCGGATTGGCGGGCAGTTCGAGGGAACCGGCGTCCGCCTCGACCGGCAGTTTGCCGGTGTGCAGAAAGCGCTGCAGGGCAGGGTCGCGCACCGAAATCCGTGTTTCGTCGGACAGGTTACCGCTGAGCGGATCGATCGCCGCCCTGGTCGACGTCCTGATCAGTCGCGGACCGACCGGCTGCACATCGCCATAGACGGTCGCCCGGGACTGGCCCTGTTCGCATGTCATCATCAATGCCAGCTGGTCCGAGCTTTCAACGCCATAGGCCAGTTTGGCCAAGGTGCCCTCATAGCTGAGATGCCAGCCCATCGGCACGATAGGGTCCTGCAACTCGACATCGGTTGCCTGCGACCGGGCCGCGAAGGCGATCAGTCCGAGGGCGGCGACGGTGGGAATGGCAAATCTGAACATCAGGGAATCTCGCGTCTGATATCGAAACGCTACATTCCATTAACGGTTCACGGCCCCGCTTGGACGCATGCCGGGCTGGTTTTGGCTGTGCCCAATTTGACGCCCGTTCGGCGAACCGCCGGCGACAGAACGCCCGCACGTGGGGCGGACGGCGAAGCCTGGCGATCGCGGACCGGCTAGAACGGACTGAAGCGCTCGACCAGCGCCTGGGCGGCAGGGGTGGCCTGCACGCGGCTGATGTCACCGCGACCACCGTAGCTGATCCGGGCCTCCGCGATCTGGGTGTGGGCGATCGTATTGCCCGAGCTGATGTCCTCGGGCCGCACAATGCCGGCGACCGTCAATTCGCGGATCTCGCGATTGGTGCGCACTTCCTGCCGCCCCTGGATGACCAGATTGCCGTTGGCCATGACGTCGGTGACGACGGCCGCTATGGTCAGGCTGACCTTCTCCGAGCGATTGACCGAACCGGTGCCGTTGGAGTTCGACGCGCCTTCCATGCCGACGAGGTTGGCGGGGTCGAACCCGCCCGGGAAGGCCTGGCCGAGGCTGTTCTCAAGGCCGAAGAAATTGGTGACGCCGCCTGAAATGTCATTGGTACGGCTGCGCGCCGTCGAATTCTGGGTCTGGGCCCGGTCGTCGATGTCAATGTTGACGGTGACGATGTCGCCGATCCGGCGAGCCCGCTGATCGCCGAAGAAGGTCCGGGCACCGGCGCGCCACAGGCTGTTGGCGCTGGCCGCGCGGTCGGCCTGCTGCTGTTCGGGCGATGGCAGATAGGCCTGGGTGGTCGGCATCAGGGCGGCGGGATAGCCGATCGGTGCCAGTTCAGGTCCGCGCACGGCCTCCATGGCGGTGGAACACGCCCCGAGCGACAGGGTAGCGGCGGCAATCAGGGCGGTACGCATCGGAGGGTATCCCTTTATCGGGCGGCGAACTGTGGGGTAGCGCGGGCTTGCTGGGCGGCCGGGCCGGCGACGGCCAGGCCGGGGCCGACGGCCACCGCATCGATGGCGCGGCCCGATTGCAGATTGCGGACGGCGACCCGCTGGCCGGCGGCGGCGTTGCCTTCGGCGCGACCGGTGATGGTCAGGCGGACGCCGCCGACCTCATAGGCGACCTCGACCATGTCGTTGCGGGCGATGACACGCTCGGCGAGGGCGGCGCGAACCGGTGCGGGGCGGGCGGCCGCGACGGGGACGGCTGCACCGGGGGCAGGCGAAGCCGGTGCAGGCGTGGCGGCGTTCGGCGCGGAGGCGGCATTGCGCACGACCACCCGGCGCAACCCGGTCGGATTTGCCCAGTCCAACCCCGACTGACGGGCCAGGCTCTGCAACTGGCCGGCCTCGAAGACGATCGAGGGACCCGCACGGGTCCCGACGACCACACTGGACGCTGCACCGGCACCCTCGAACAGGTCGCCCAGGGTCACCCGGCCGTCGCTGTCGACCGGATTGGCCTTCAGGGTCACCGGACCCGCGGCGGCGGCACCGGCCACCACCAGGGCCGCGACCACGCCCGCGATCAGGGTCTTCACGATTTCACCTGCGCGCTGACCGACAGCATCTGGTCAGCGGTGGTGATGACCTTGGAGTTCATCTCATAGGCGCGCTGGGCGATGATCAGTGCGCTGATCTCGGCCACGGCATCGACGTTCGAGGCCTCGGTGTAGCGTTGCAGCAGCTGGCCGAAGCCGACGTCGCCCGGCGTGCCGACATTGGCCGCGCCCGAGGCGGCGGTTTCCATCAGCAGGTTGTCGCCGATCGCCTCCAGCCCGGCCTCGTTGAAGAAGCTGGCCAGTTCCAGCTGGCCGACCACCGACGGCTCCGTGGTGCCGGCGGTGATGACCTGGACCTGGCCGGATTTGGAGATCGACACATCGACCGCGTCCTGCGGGATCGAGATATTGGGCTGCACGGCATAGCCGTCGTCCGTGACCAGCTGGCCTTCACCGTTGAGGGCGAAATTGCCGGCCCGGGTAAAGGCCGTCTCGCCGGACGGCAGCAGGACCTGGAAATAGCCGCGCCCGTCGATGGCGACGTCGTACAGGCCGCCGGTCTGGGTCGGCGAGCCCTGCTCGGTGATCCGATAGACACTGCCCGCCTTGACACCGGCCCCGATCTGAATCCCGGTCGGGACGACCGTGCCCTGGCTGGACGACTGCGCGCCCATCCGCTCGACGTTCTGGTACAGCAGGTCCTGGAACTCGGCCCGCTGCCGCTTGAACCCGACGGTGTTCATGTTGGCGATGTTGTTCGAGATGACCTCGACGTTCAGCTGCTGGGCTGACATGCCCGAAGCTGCGGTTCTGAGCGCGCGCATGGTTCAGTTCTCCCTTAGCCGACCCGGCCCAGCCGCTCGACCGAGCGGCGTGACAGGTCGTTGGTCTGTTCGATCATCCGGGTGACGCTCTCGTAGGCGCGCTGGATCTCGATCAGATTGGTGATTTCGAGGATGGGATTGACGTTGGAGCCTTCCAGCATGCCCTGGCGCACGCGGGCGTCAGTTGCTTCGATGGCTGCGGCATTGGAGGCGTTGCGATAGAGGCCGTCGCCGCCCTTTTCGAGGGCCGCCAGGGTGTCGAAGCGAACGATCGACAGCCGGCCGACGGGCGCGCCGTTCTGGCTGATGGTGCCGTCGGCGGCCACGGCGGGCTCGCCCTGGGCAGGATCCAGGATGATGTCGCCGCCGTCGCCCTGGACGGCTGCGCCGCCCTCAGTGGTCAGCCGGCCCTCGGGGTCGAGGGTGAAGGCACCGTCGCGGGTGTAGGCCTCACCGGCACCGTCGTTCAGCTTGAAGAAGGCCCCTTCGCCCTCGATGGCGAAGTCCAGATCGCGGCCGGTCTGTTCCAGGGCGGCCTGGCCGTAGTCGCGGCCGACCCCGTTATCCAGCACGAAGCTGACCCCCGGCCGCACGAAGGCGTTGCGGGCCCGCTCGCCGATCTCTTCGCCGATCAGCAACTGTTCGACCTTGAAGCCGGTCGTGTCCGCATTGGCGATGTTGTTGGCCACGATGTCGAGCTCGCGGCGCAGCGTCATCTGGCGTGACAGTCCGACATAGGCGGCGTTTTCCACGGGGCGGCTCCTTTCGCCATCAGCCTCGCAACGACCGTGCCAACAAGGTTAATCCAGTGCCGGCGGGCATTTGGCCCGGTTCGGAGGCCAGATCACCCGGCAGGATTTGCCGGTTCTTAGCGGCTCGTTAACCAAAAAACGTTCGTATGGACCCAGAGATTCTCGGGGCGTGGTCCATGTTGAAATTCGGCAAGAAGAAGGGTGCCAAGGATGGCGGCGACGAGGCCGCCAACCTGCCTGCCGTTTCCGACGCCGCCGCAGCGGATGGCGAAGGCGGGCCGCCGCCCAAGAAGAAGCTCCCCCTGCTGTTCATCGTTATCCCCGTGGCCCTGGTGGTGCTCGGCGGGGGAGGCGGAGCGGCCTTTTTCATGATGCAGCCCAAGCCGGCGGCGTCCGAAGAGGGTGAGCACGGAGCCGAGAAGAAGGGTGGTCACGACAAGAAGGCCGAGAAGAAGGGCGGGGACCATGGGGCTGCGTCAGGCGGTCCTCCGGACCCCTCGCTGGGCGTGATCGCCGAGGGGCCCGATGGCATCACCTTCCTGACCCTGCCCGACATTACCGTGAACATTCAGGCCCCTGACGGCCGTCCCACCTTCCTGAAGCTCAAGCTGACGCTTGAGACCCGCGACCCGCATGTGGCCGAGCAGCTCCAGGCCGAGATGCCGAGGTTGCAGGACATGTTCCAGGGCTTCCTGCGCGAACTGCGGCCGGAAGACCTGGCCGGTTCGGCAGGCAATTTTCAGCTGCGCGCCGAGATCCTGCGCCGCGTCAACCTGGTCGCCGCGCCGGGCAAGGTCGACGCCGTGCTGATCGAAGAAATGCTGGTGAAATAGGCATGACCGACGCGGCCTTCGCCGAAAGCGCCGACCCGTTCGCTGAAGAAGCCGATTCACTGGCGGACACAGAAAACGACGCCCGCCCGTCTGGCCTGTCCGAACGTGTCCTGAACCAGGACGAAATCGACAGCCTGCTGGGCTTCGACATGGGCGAGGCCGATGACGCCGAGCGTTCGGGCATTCGCGCCATCATCAACTCCGCCCTCGTCAGCTACGAACGGCTGCCGATGCTGGAGATCGTCTTCGACCGCCTGGTGCGGCTGATGACGACCTCCCTGCGCAATTTCACCTCGGATAACGTCGAGGTCAGTCTCGACAACATCTCGTCGATCCGTTTCGGGGACTATCTGAACTCGATCCCGCTGCCGGCCATTCTGGCGGTGTTCCGCGCTGAGGAACTGGACAACTACGGCCTGCTGACGGTCGATTCCAACCTCATCTACTCGATCGTCGACGTGCTGCTGGGGGGGCGTCGCGGCACGGCGGCCCTGCGGATCGAGGGCCGGCCCTACACCACCATCGAGCGGGTTCTGGTCCAGCGGATGGTCGAAGTGGTGCTCGCTGACGCCCGGGCGGCCTTCGAGCCCCTGACGCCCGTGCATTTCACCCTCGACCGGCTCGAGACCAATCCGCGCTTCGCCGCCATCGCCCGCCCGGCCAACGCCGCCATCCTGGTCAAGCTGCGTATCGACATGGAAGACCGCGGCGGCCGCATCGAGCTGCTGCTGCCCTACGCCACCCTGGAGCCCATCCGGAAGATGCTGTTGCAGCAGTTCATGGGTGAGAAATTCGGTCGCGACAACATCTGGGAAGGCCACCTCGCCACCGAGCTCTGGACCACTGAAACCGAGGTGCGGGCCGTGCTGGACGAGCAGCAGCTTCCGCTCTCCAAGGTGCTGAACCTCAAGGTCGGCGACACCATGATGCTGAATGCCACGCCCGATTCCGACATTTCGATCCGCTGCGGGGCGATCCCGGTCACGACCGGCAAGATGGGCCGCAAGGGTCAGCACATAGCCGTCCGCATCGAGGGGCCAATCAGTATTGAAGCCGCCTCCAGCCTGACAAAGGGAAAACGCTGATGACGGGGATGATTCTGGACGGCGTGCTGATGCTGCTGCTCGTGGCGGCCCTGGGTTATGGCGTCAGGCTGGAAAAGAAGCTGTCGGCCCTGCGCGCCGGCCAGCAGGCCTTCGCCACCGCCGTGACTGAACTCAACGCTGCGGCGGGCCGGGCCGAAGCCGCCCTCGCCAACCTGCGAGCCTCGGGCCAGGAAACCGACCTGCTGCACGACCGGATCATCAAGGGCCGCGAGCTCAAGGCCCAGCTGGAGAGCCTGATCGCCCGCGCCCCCGATGTCGCACGTAACGTGCCCCAGGAGGCTCCAAAACCTGTTCTGATCGCCGCTCGTGCCCCCGTCGCCTCGACCGCTGAAGACGAGCGTGCCCTGCGCATGGCCGCCCTGGCCGAGCGAATCCACGGCATGGCACCGGCGGCGCGGGCCCCGGCCCCGGTTGCGGCCATCCTCGGTGCCCTGACAGCCGGACGGTCCGCTAACCAGGCTGCGAAGCAAAGCCTCAACCAGACCCGCCGTAATCTCGACGAAGACCTCTTCGCCGCCTGAACCCATTGTGCCCCTTGCCCGTCCCCACCGCCGGCGTCCGGGCCCTCACGAGTAGCCGACCATGAGCAAGATCCCCCGCCTGTTGCCGCTGATCGCCGTCGCCATCGGTGGCGTGGTGCTGGTCCGCGCCGTCGGCGTTGCGCCGGGCGTGTTCGAAGGAGCCCGGGCCTGGGCCGAGGAAGCCGTGCCCGCGGCCGCCGGTGCCGCCGCTGCCCCGGCGGTCGCCGCCGCTGCGGTCTGTGCCCTGACCCCGGAGCAACTGGCTCAGCAGGCCGGGATCTCGCCGGCTGAGCTGCGCATTCTCCAGTCGCTGGCGGGCCGCCGGACCGAGTTGGACGCCCGCGATGCCGATCTGGCCTCGATGTTGCCGCTCCTGGCGACGGCGGAACAGAAGCTGGACGCCAAGGTGGCGGCCCTCGAGGCGGTCAAGGCCGAGGTCCGTGCGCTTCTGGGTGAGGTCAGCGAGCAGGAGAAGGCCGAGAATGAACGGCTGGTCGCGATCTATTCCGCCATGCGGCCGCGTGAGGCCGCGCGCGTCTTCGCGACCCTCGATGACGATGTCCGCCTGCCCGTCGCCGCCGCCATGCGCCCGCGTTCCCTGGCCGCCATCATGGCCCAGATGGAGCCGGCTGCGGCCCGCGCCCTGACCGAAAAACTGGCCCGCCGGTTTGAGGCCCGTCAGCAACTGGCCGCCCGCGCCGCCGCCGCGACCGCCGCTGCAGCTCCCGCGGCCGATGC
>JAIESL010000103.1 GCA_019746095.1 Caulobacteraceae bacterium | reverse complement strand
CCCGGGCCGCGACCAGTTCGTCGAGGGAGGCCCCGATCACCACCTCGCCCAGCACACCCGCCGCCGCCTGGCCCAGGGCACAGGCCTTGACGTCCTGGGCGAAGGCTTCGACCCGGCCTGAGGCGTCCAGTGTCACGTCGACGACGGCCTTCGAGCCGCACAATCTCGCGACCCGCTCGCCCGTGCCGTGCGGCGCAGCCAGCCGTCCGCTGTGCGGCAGATTGGCCGCCAGCCCGAGGATGCGCGCGCTGTAGAGCTCGTCGATCATGGCCGGAATATAGGCGATCAGCCGCCCTGGAGCGACCCCCAGGTGCGGGCCTGGTCGACGCCGGTCCCGCCGGCCCGGTCGCGCAGCCAGGCCAGGTTGCGGTCAGCGGCCTCGGGCGGCAGGTCGCGGCGCAGCATCTGTTCCGCCTCGGCCATCTGGCCCGTCAGGCCCAGGACCATGGCCAGGTTGAGCCGTACCTTCAGCGAGGCACCCGGCTGGGCCACGGCGCGGCGCAGCAGGGGTTCGGCCCCGGCCGTGTCGCCGCGGGTCATGGCCGAGATCGCCATGTTCGACAGGACATCGGGATTCTCGGGCGACAGGACCAGGGCCTGGGCCCAGGCCGCGCGGGCGTCATCAGGGCGGCGCACCTGCTCATAGGCCGTGCCCAGCAGGGACCAGGCCCGCCAGTCCCCGGGGCGGGCGTTGCGCGCGCCTTCCAGGGCGGCGATGCCGTAGAAGGCCTGGCCGCGGGCGATATGGGCGCGCCCGGACTCCAGCATGGCCTCGACGTTGTCCGGCTGGACCATCAGCACCTTGCCGGCCATCTCGGCGGCCTGGTCGAACCGGCCGAGTTCGCGCAGGGCCTGGGCGGCCTTGACCCCGGCGACGGGATCCATGGGATCGATCTCCGCCTGGTCGCTCCAGAAGATCTGCCGGCTCAGCGGATCGGCGCGGTCATAGGCGGCACGAACCTCGGCTGCTGCGGGCTGACGCACCGCGGGAGCCGCCTGTGCGGGGGCCGGCGCCGCCTGGGCTGCGGCCACGGCGGGCGCGGCCAGGCCGGCCAGCAGAAGGGTGACGGTTGCGATACGGGCAGTCGTGCGCGACATGGAAGGCGCTCCGGAAGGTTCGGTCCGAGACTCGGCCCTTCGCGTCAATCCTTGGTTAAGATCGGCCCCTGCCGGGCCGGAAAGGCCGCCGCCGATGTCCCTCCTCCATCCCGACCTGCTGACCGCCGAGGCCGAAGGTGCCATTCCGGTGCGATTCGTCGGTCCGGACAGCCCGATCGATGCCGACATGCAGGGCTGGGCCGCGGCCAACGGCTTCAAGGGCAAGTCCGGCCAGATGCTGGTTGCACCGGACGGGCAGGGCGGGGTCGCCGCGGTTCTGGTCGGTGCGGGCGAGCGTTTCGATCCCATGTCGGCCCGCGCCCTGCCGGCGAAGCTGCCGCCCGGCCTCTACCGTTTCGAGACCGGGCCTGAGGAGGCCCGCCAGGCGGCCCTGGCCTTCCTGCTGGGGGCCTATGTCTTTGACCGCTACAAGGCCCGTCCCGATCGCGACCGGGTGCGGCTGGTCGCGCCCGCGGGGCTGGATCTGGATGCCGTCCGGCACATCGCCGCCGCCTGCGCCCTCGCCCGTGAGATGATCGACACCCCGGCCGCCGACATGGGGCCGCTGCAGATCGAAACCATCGCCCGCGAGATCGCCACGGCTTCCGGGGCGACGATCACCGTTACGACCGGGGACGCCCTGCTGGAAGACAACTATCCCGCCGTCCATGCCGTCGGCCGCGCTGCCGCGCCGCACCGCGCGCCGCGGGTCATCGAGATCGGCTGGAACCTAAATCGCGCGGACCTCCCGCTGGTCGCCCTCGTCGGCAAGGGCGTGGTGTTCGATTCGGGCGGCCTCGACATCAAGCCGGCCGCCGGCATGCGCAACATGAAGAAGGACATGGGGGGTTCCGCCCATGCGCTGGCCCTCGGCCGGCTGGTCATGCAGGCCAACCTGCCGGTGCGGCTGGTGGTGCTGGTGGCGGCGGTCGAGAATGCCATCTCGGGCGACGCCTTCCGGCCGGGCGATATCCTGGCCAGTCGCAAGGGCCTGACCATCGAGATCGGCAATACCGACGCCGAGGGCCGGCTGATCCTGGCCGACGTCCTGACCCGCGCCGGCGAGCATGCGCCCGCGCTGACGCTCGATTTCGCCACCCTGACCGGGGCCGCCCGCGTCGCGCTGGGGCCCGAACTGCCGCCGCTCTACACCGATGATGAGGCCCTCGCTGCGGAACTGCTGGATGCCGGCCGGGCGGTCGCTGATCCGCTGTGGCGGATGCCCTTGTGGCCCGGCTATCGCGCCGCCATCGACAGCGAACTGGCCGATCTCCGCAATGACTCCGCCGGCTGGGCCCAGGCGGGTTCGGTCACCGCCGCCCTGTTCCTGCAGAAATTCGCCCCGGCGACCGGGGCCTGGGCCCATATGGACATCTTCGCCTGGAACCCCCGCGCCCGCCCCGGTTGGCCCGAAGGCGGCGAGGCCCAGGCGCTCCGGGCCTGTTTCGAGATGCTGAAGCGGCGGTTCGCGCAGGGATGAGGGATCAGGTCGCAGGGCTCAGGGCTTGAGATCAGCACCGGTCACCTTCGCCCCAAGCCCTCCTTCCGTTAACGGCCCTTTCGGCTTCTTCCGCTACGACAACGGCTCAATCGGACGAGCCCACGTTTGACCGCAGCCGCCGCCAGCCTCGATTCCCGCACCACCCTCGCCCGGCCGGATCTGGCCGAGCAGGCGCTGGAAGGGATTGTGCGCGCCGCCGCCTTCCGTTCGGTCCGGGCGATGCATTGCGCCATTCCGGTCGCCGACATCCACGCCGATGCCGTGGCCGGCGACCATCCGGTCGACCAGCTGATCTTCGGCGAGGCCTTTGATGTCCTGGATACGCGCGACGATCAGGCCTGGGGCCGTGCCCGTCGTGACGGGGTCGTGGGCTGGGTCCGGCTGTCAGATCTCGGGGACGGTGCGCCCCTGGCGACCCACCGGATCGGAGCGACCGACCAGGACCTGCCCCTGAATGCCCTGGTGGTCGAGGCGGGCGATCCGCCCGGCCTGGCTCCGATCGGCAGTTTCGCGGCCGAGCCGGTCGAGGTGGCCGAACGACTTCTGGGGACGCCCTACAAGCTCGGCGGTCGTTCATCGCTGGGCACGGACTGCTGTGGGCTGGTGCAGCAGGCGCTCTACGCCTGCGGGCGCGCGGCCCCTCGCTATGCGGATCAGCAGGCGGAACTCGGTCAGGCCGTGGCCGCCGGTCAGGCGCAGCGCGGCGATCTGGTGATCTGGCTGGATCCCGGGACGGGGCCGTGGAACGGCCACGCCGGCTTCATTCTGGACGGCGACCGGGTGCTGCACGCCGTCGGTCGGCTGGGCGGTGTGGCGATCGAGCCCTTCGCCGAGGCCGACGCCCGGCATCGTGTGGCGGGCTCGGCCGGACCGGTCATCCGCCGGCTCTGACGGAAACGAAAAAGGGCGGCCCGAAGACCGCCCTTTCCTTATTCAGAGATACCGAACCTCAGTTCGCAGCGGCCGCTGCGGGCGCGGGCGCTGCACCAGCGGCGGCGGCGGCGGCGTCTGCGGCGGCCGGCTCAGCGCCGGCGACCGGAGCCGCACCCTCGACGGGCGCGGCGGCGGCGGCACCGGGCTGGCGGGCGGGATCGGGGGCCGGGATGGCCATGCCGGTCGAGCCCTGCGAGCGCAGCCAGGCGATCAGATTGACCCGTGTGGCCGTGTCGCGAATGCCGGCAAAGGACATCTTGGTGCCGGGGATGTGGCGGGCGGGAGCGGTCAGGAACAGGTCCATCTCGTCCAGGGTCCAGGTCGGATTGGTGACCTTGTGGGCCTGCAGGGCGTCAGAATAGGCGAATCCGGCCATGTGAATCACAGGCCCACCGACCACGCCGTAGAGATTCGGGCCGATGCCGTTGGCTCCGCCTGCATTGACCGTATGGCAGGATTTGCAGCGGGCGAAGGCGGCTTCGCCTGCGGCCAGGTCGGCGGTGGGCAGGAGGGTGCCCCAATCCGGGGGCAGCACGGCCTCTTCGGCCGCAGCGCCGCCGGCATTCTCCGGCGCGTCAACGAAATACCCCATCTTTTCCGGGGTTTCGCTGTGATAAATGAAGGCCGAGCCCTCTTTCACAACCAGAATGACGAAAACGGTCGCCAGTCCGGCGCCCATGATCTTGTTCCACTTCAGATCGCCGCTCATGCGCGTCGTCTCATCCCGTTTCTGAGGCCGGGCCACTCGCGCGGCCGGGCGAATTCTTGCGTGGCCGTCTCTTACACGCTAGCGCGGCCTTCGCAACCAGATCAGGAAGGTCTGAGCGTCGCAGACACCGACTTTGGGATTTGAACGTGAACCCGCTGATCCTGATTCCGGCCCGGATGGCCGCAACCCGCCTTCCTGACAAGCCGCTCGCCGATATCGGCGGGACCCCGATGATCGTGCGGGCCTGGCGCCAGGCCGTGCTGTCCGGCCTGCCTGTCGCCGTGGCCGCGGGTGATCGCGAGATCGTCGATGCCATTGAGTCGGCCGGCGGGGTCGCCGTCCTGACCGATCCGGACCTGCCGTCCGGCTCCGACCGCATCCGCGCCGCCCTGGACGCCATCGACCCGGACGGCCGTCACGACGCCGTGATCAACCTGCAGGGCGACATGCCCTTTGCCGATCCCGGCCTGGCCCTGGCCTGCGCCGCCCTGCTGCACGGCGAGCCGGCCTGCGACATCGCCACCCTGATCGCGCCCGAGGCCGATGCTTCCGACCGGACCAATCCCGATGTGGTCAAGGCGGTGGTGGCGCTGGGGGCGGGCGAACGCCACGGCCGCGCCCTCTATTTCACCCGCTCGACCCTCTATGGTGACGCCCCCGTCTGGCGCCACATCGGCCTGTACGGCTACCGCCGCACCGCCCTGGAACGCTTCTGCGCCGCCCCGCCATCCCCGCTGGAGCGCCGGGAAAAACTGGAGCAGCTGCGGGCGCTCGAGATGGGCCTGCAGATCTGGGCGGCGGTGATCGAGGAAGCGCCGCTGTCGGTGGACAATCCGGACGACCTGGCGGCGGCGCGGGCGTTGGCGGGCAGGGATTAGGGATTAGGGATTAGGGATGAGCCGGGCTCGAAGGGCGGTCAGCATTCGCCCAACCTCCTCGGCCTCGACCATCAGGTGGTCAACATCGTCTTCTGGGGCCAGATCCAGGCGTTTGATGATGACCAGAAACGTCTCCAGCTCGGCGGCTGAGCCTCGGGCGATGCTGACGAAATGCGCGTAGTCCCGCCGCGTCCCTCTGGCATTTCCTTCAGCGATATTCGCCGGAATGGACGCCGAGCAGCGGATGATCTGCCCGGACAGCCGATACATCTCTTCCTTCGGCATCTTGCGGGTGAGTTCATAGACCTGACAAGCGAGATCGAGACCCTTGCGCCAGACCTTCAACTCTCGATGTGACCGAGCCATCGTCTCCCCCAATTTCGACGGGAAGCAAGTTTAACGGGAATTGCGATCGCGCAAAGGTCGAGT
Source organism: Caulobacteraceae bacterium (assembly GCA_019746095.1). GTDB lineage: Bacteria > Pseudomonadota > Alphaproteobacteria > Caulobacterales > Caulobacteraceae > Brevundimonas. Next base: position 12,200 of record JAIESL010000103.1, on the reverse strand, counting down.
GCCCCTAATCCCTAATCCCTCATCCCTAGTCCCTCCCTCAAACCTCGAAACCATCCACCCAGGCCTGCAACAGCGTCCGCGCGATGGCGATCCGGGGCGGAGCCTTGATCGACGGATGCGTGCCCGCCAGACAGGCCCGCGCCTCGTCCCGCGTGAGCCAGGCCACGGCTTCGAGCTCGGTCTGATCGGGCGTCGCCTCGCCTGAATCCACCTCGCAGACCAGGCCGATCATCAGCTGCGACGGAAACGGCCAGGGCTGGCTGGAGTGGTAGCGCACCGCCGTCACTGTCAGCCCCGCCTCCTCCTCGATCTCGCGCGCGCAGGCGGCCTCGATGGTCTCGCCGGGCTCGAGGAAGCCCGCCAGCGCCGACATCCGCCCCTCGGGCCAGGCGGCCTGCCGGCCCAACAGACAGACCGGCTCGGCACCACCCTTGTAGACCGCCAGCATGATGGTCACCGGGTCCACGCGCGGGAAATGTTCGACACCGCAGGCCGGGCAGATCCGCTTCCAGCCTCCGGACCCGTTCCCGGTCTCCACCCCGCAGGCGGCGCAGAAGCCGTGCCGCCGCCGCCAGTCGAACAGCGACTTGGCCGTCCCCGCCATGGCCGCGTCGGGCCCGGGCAGCAGCGCCGCCGCCTCGCGCATCTCATGAAACGCCCCCAGCCCCGCCAGCGGCCCCGCCGCCGGATCCGTCGACCCCTCGATCTCGACCGCGAAACAGGGGGCACCCTGCCACAGGCCGAGGAACAGCTCGCGGTCCGGAACCACAGCCCGCGCATGGGCCAGCGCCAGCCAGGCCAGTCGCGGCTCGCCTCCCGCCTCGATCAGCGGCCGGCCCTCCCACAGCACCATGGCCATGGCGTCCGGGCTCGCGCCCTGTTCGGCCAGCCAGTCGGCGTCGTCCCGCCGGTCTCCCGCCCGATCAAGCGGATTGCCGGCGAAGGTGTTCAGGACGGGCAGGGGCATGGAGGCTGTCTAGCAAGCCCGGTCTTGCATCCGCGAGCCGAAATCGTCATATCGGCCTCGGAGATCGCGGGCGAAGGCTTCGCCAATCTGGTCAGGGCCGGAAGGCAGCAGCCACAACGAATTCCCCTTCGGGTCGCGGTCTCCACTTCTCCTCCTTTGGTGCGCTAACGCTCGCGACGCGGTCGCTCGCTACCTGAGCGCGGATTCGTCACCCTCCGGCTTGACCGGAGGGTCGCGACGCGGTCGCTCGCTGCCTGAGCGCGGGTTTTCCCCATCTCGTCGAACGACGCCCTTAGCGTCCGGGCCGGTCCGCGCTAAGGAACAGGGATGAGCGATGCCGACCCGAATCCCGACGGCCCTCCCTGGGACGATGACGCCCCCGACGCGGAGGCGGTCGAGCGCGATCCCGACACCGACGACATGTTCGGCGCGCCCGAACCCGCCAGCATGCGCGAGGCCGAGGCCGCTGCGGCCCCCGCGCCCGCCGTCGAAGCCAAGGCCGCCCCGAAAAAGGCCGCTCCCGCCCCCGCCGACGCCGGTCCTGCCGCCCATGCCGACGACGGCTCGGCCTATACCGTTCTCGCGCGCAAATACCGGCCGCACACCTTCGAGGACCTGATCGGCCAGGAGGCCATGGTCCGCACCCTGACCAATGCCTTCGCCACGGGCCGCATCGCCCACGCCTTCATGCTCACCGGCGTCCGGGGGGTTGGCAAGACCACCACCGCCCGCCTGCTGGCCCGCGCCCTCAACAACGAGACCGACAGTATCGACCGTCCGTCGCTGGAACTGACCACCCATGGCCGGCACGACGCCGCCATCATGGCGGGCCAGCATATGGATGTGGTCGAGATGGACGCCGCCTCCCACACGGGCATCGACGGCATCCGCGACATCATCGAGAGCGTCCGCTACGCCCCGGTCGAGGCGCGCTACAAGGTCTATGTGCTCGACGAAGTGCACATGCTGTCGAACCAGGCCTTCAACGCCCTGCTGAAGACGCTGGAAGAGCCGCCGCCCCACGCCAAATTCATCTTCGCCACCACCGAGATCCGCAAGGTGCCGGTGACCATCCTGTCCCGCTGCCAGCGCTTCGACCTGCGCCGCGTCGAGCCGGAAATCCTCGTCGAACACCTTGCCCGCATCGCTGACCGCGAGGGGATGAAGATCGAACAGGACGCCCTGGCCCTGATCGCCCGCGCCGCCGAGGGTTCGGTCCGCGACGGCCTGTCGCTGCTGGACCAGGCCCTGGTCCAGGGCGAGCGCGGCGAGACGGTGAAGACCGAGATCGTGCGCGACATGCTGGGCCTGGCCGACCGCAGCCAGACCATCGCCCTGTTCGAATCGATCATGGCCGGCCGCACGCCCGAGGCGCTGGAGCTGTTCCGCACCCTCTACGGCTACGGCGCCGATCCGGTGCAGGTGACCAACGACCTGCTGGAACACTGCCACGCCGCCTCGGTGGCCAAGATGCTGGGGCCACAGGCGACCCGCCTGCCCAATGACCAGGCCCAGAAGCTGACGGCGCTCGGCGCGGTCATCTCGGCCGGCACCCTGGCCCGCGTCTGGCAGATGCTGCTCAGGGCGCTGGACGAGGTCCGTCGCGCGCCCAACCCCGCCGACGCCGTCGAAATGGCCATCGTCCGCCTGGCCTATGCCGCCGACCTGCCGGGGCCGGAGGAGGCGCTCAAGGCCCTGCGCGACGGCGAGCCCATGCCGGGTGGATCATCTCCGCGCGGGCCGTCCGGCGGTGGCGGGGGCGGCGGCGCTTCTGCCCAGCTGGCGGCCCGTCCGGTCGCCGCGCCATCGCTGCCCGACCCCCAGTCGTTCGAACAGGTCGTCGCCCTGATCGGCGAAAAGCGCGAGGTCGGCCTGCAGATGGACGTCCAGCGCTACGTCCGCCCCGTGGCCTTCAAACCCGGGGCCATCACCTATGAGAGCCTGGAGGGCGCCCCGCTCGATCTGGCGCGCAAGCTGGCGGCGCGGCTCAAGGACTGGACCGGCCGCACCTGGCTGATCGCCGCCAACGGCCAGGGCGGCGGCGAGACCATGATCGAGCTCGATCGCCGCAAACGTTCCGAGGAACGCGCCGGCGTCGAGGCCGACCCCTTCGTTCAAGCGGTGATGGAGGCCTTCCCGGGCACGGTCATCGGCGAGATCAAGACCCTTGCCGCCCCGGTCGAACTGCCGACGATCCCGGACGAGCCGGCGGAAGAGGATTGAGACGGGTCCCCTCTCCCGCCGGGAGAGAGATCAGATGATTTGCGCCGCCTCTTCGAACGCCAGTCGCGGCGAACGGGGGAACAGGTTCCCGTCCGAGCCATAGCCGAGGTTGACGATGAAATTCGGCTCGACCGCCGTCCCGGCGAAGAACCCGGCCTTCACACCCGCCGCGTCGAAGCCCGACATCGGACCGACGTCCAGGCCCAGCGCCCGCGCCGCCAGCAGGAAATAGCCGCCCTGCAGCGAGCCGTTGCGGAAGGCGGTCTCGCGGGCCGCTGCCGGGTCGGCGAACCAGTCCTTGGCCCCCGGCGCATGCGGGAACAGAACCGGCAGTTTGTCGGCGAAGGCCAGGTCCATGCCGATGATCACATTGACCGGGGCCTGCAGTGTCTTGGCCCGGTTGGCCTCCGACATCAGGGGCGCGAGCCGGGCCTTGGCCTCCGGCGTGGTGATGAAGACGAACCGGGCCGGGGTGGTGTTGGCCGCTGTCGGGCCGAATTTGGTCAGGTCATACAGCCTGCGCAGCAGGTCTTCGGACACCGGCCGGTCAGTCCAGGCGTTGCGTGTGCGGGCGCTGGTGAACAGCTGATCCAGCGTCGTGTCGGGCAGCGGCAGGTCGCGGGCGGGGGCGGAGTCGAAGGCCATGGCGGAAATCCTGATCAGCAACAGTGATGGATGCGAAATGGTTTCGCGCGGATTTGGTTCAAGGGGCACCGAAACAATTTCCCCTGCGGCTTTTCGGGTCTGTCACAAGCGGAGGGCAGGGCCTATTCTGGGGGCATGGATCTCAACGCCCTCATGAAACAGGCCCAGGCGATGCAGCAGAAGCTGCAGGACGCCCAGGCAAAAATGACTGAAACCACCGCCTCCGGCACCTCCGGCGGCGGGCTCGTGACCGTGGCCCTGAAAGGCGCCGGCGAGATCACCGCCGTGACCATCGACGACAGTCTGCTGGTCCCGGGCGAGGGCGAGATTCTCGCCGACCTGATCGTCGCCGCCCATGCGGACGCCCGGCGCAAGCTGGACGAGGCCAACGGCGCCCTGATGCGCGAGGCCGCCGGGCCGATGGCCGGGATGAACATCCCCGGCATGCCCAAACTGTTCTAGCGACTTGGCCGCCTCCGCCGGACCCGAAATCGAGCGCCTCATCTCGCTCCTCGCCAAGCTTCCCGGCCTCGGTCCCCGCTCGGCCCGGCGCGCGGCCCTGGCCCTGCTGAAGAAGCGCGAACAGCTGCTGGTCCCTCTGGCGGCCTCGCTGGCCGAGACGGCCGACAAGGTGACCTCCTGCAGCGTCTGCGGCGCGCCCGACACCCGCGACCCCTGCTCGATCTGCTCCAACAGCGCGCGCGACAACGCCCTGATCTGCGTCGTCGAGGAGGCCGGTGCCCTGTGGGCCATGGAGCGCTCCGGCGCCTTCCGCGGCAAATACCATGTGCTGGGCGGCCTGCTCTCGGCCCTCGACGGCGTCGGCCCCGATGCGCTCCGGGTCGCCGAACTGGTCGGCCGGGTGCGCGGCGGCGAGGCGAAGGAGGTCGTCCTGGCCCTGCCCGCCACCGTCGACGGCCAGACCACCGCCCACTATATCGCCGAACGTCTGGCCGGTTCCGGCGTGGAGATCACCTCCCTTGCCCGGGGCGTCCCGGTCGGCGGCGAGCTCGACTGGCTCGACGACGGCACCATCATCCAGGCCATGCGGCAGCGCCGGCCGACGTGACGCGCAGGGGAAGCTCGACAGTCTCAGAGATTGCCTGCGCCTCGACTGAAAGCGGACGTTTCGGAGGTCCGCTTTGGGTGGAAAGCGGACCTCCAGCCAGCCACCTTAACTGCAGGCGGGTTGCGGGACCTCGATGCGGCGGATCGTGCCTTGCTCATCGACCAAGGTCACCCGCTGGAAGCAACGTCCGACGAACGAATGCCACCTTTCCCGTGTGCAGGCGGTGGACTGAACTGCGTCCGCCGGACGACACGCGAACCCTGCCTCACGGATCGCCGTCAGTGCGTCTTTCGTTGGCATTCCCGGCTCTACAATCCGGGCAACCTCAACCTCGATCTCGTGCTGGGCCTCCGGGGCGCAACTCGCGATGACCGGCAATAGCAAAATGAGAGCAAGACGACCGGGGATCATTCCCCACCCTTGCTGTTCATGAAGAGGTCCGCAATGGGTCGGAAGCGGACTCTCGCCTGAGGGTCGAAAGCCGACTCTCCATCACACCCTGCGACCGAAACCGACGCATCGGTCGCCTAGCCTGTCTCACTGCTGCCGCTGGGTGGTCGGGTCGGGGAAGAGGTCGCGACATGCGCACGGTGCGCACGATGTGCACTATGTGCACTCCAAATTTTCCGCACGCTCGACGCCATGGCGGCCCCTGCCGACTCCCGGTAAGGAACGGAGCATGAACGCCTCCCTGGTCGCCTTTTTCGCCGCCTCCGTCGTCGCCGTCCTGGCGCTCGTCTGGGCCCTGCTGGAGCGGCGTCGCGCCTCCGCCGCCGATACGCGGGCGTGGGAGCTGCGCGAACGCTATGCCGAGACCGAGGCCCGGATGCGGCTGTTCGAGGATCAGGCCGCCGCCAACGCCGAATTCCTGCGCGTCCAAGCGGCCCAGTCGGCTGGCACCGTCGCCGAGGAGCTGCTCAAGCGCACCGACGAGACCTTCCGCAATCGCGAGGAAATGTCCCGGCAGCGGATGGAGGCCCAGCTCAAGCCCGTGGCCGACACCCTGGCCAAATTCCAGGAGCATGTCGCCGCGCTGGAAAAGGTCCGCTCAGAGGAGACCGGCGGGCTCAAGGAACAGCTGGCCCTGCTGATGACCGCCTCGACCGCCACCCGCGACGAGGCGCGGCGCCTGACCGAGGCCCTGCGCGGCAACACCGGCCGCCGCGGCCGCTGGGGCGAACAGACCTGCCGCAATGTGCTGGAGGCCGCCGGTATGGCCGGGCGGTTCGACTTCGAGGAACAGTCCTCGACCGCAGATGACGCCGGCCGGCAGCAACGCCCCGACTTCGTCGTCCGCCTGCCCGGCGGTGGCATGTTCGTGATCGACGCCAAGGTGTCCCTGGCCTTCGGCGACGAGGCCGACGGCGATGAGGAGGCCCAGGCGAAGGCCGCCTCCCTGCGCACCGCGACCAGTATGAAGACCCACGTCCGTCAGCTGTCGTCCAAGGCCTATCAGGACCAGTTCAAGCCGAGCCCCGACTTCGTCGCCATGTTCGTGCCCGGTGATGCCTTCCTCGCGGCCGCCCTCGACCACGAGCCGGACCTCATGACCACGGCCATGGCCTCGCGCGTCGTCATCGTCACCCCGACGACCCTGTTCGCCCTGTGCAAGGCGGTCGCCTACGGCTGGCGCGCCGAGGAGCAGGCGAAGAATGCCGAGGACGTCGCGAAACTGGGCAAGGAACTCTACAAACGCCTCTCGGTCATGGGGGCCCATGCCGGGGCTGTCGGCCGGGCGCTGGAGACGGCGGTCGGCAAATACAATCAGTTCGTCGGCTCGCTGGAGAGCCAGGTCATGGTCTCGGCCCGCCGCTTCGAGGATCTGCAGGTCGATCATGAGGGCAAGGATCTGGGCGAACTGACCCCGATCGAATCCGCGCCCCGGGCCCTGAGTCGGCCCGAACTGACCGTGGTCGAGGCACCGCCGGCGGCCCTGCCCGGGGCCTGACTCCGGTTCAGGACAAGCACGCTTGACATGGCGGCCCAGTGGTGTAAAACACCCTTGTCAAATCGACAGGGAGCCTTGTCATGAACGACCTTTCCCGGCCCAGGCGTCCGCACGGACCCGGTGCCTATCTGCTGTATATCGTCGTCTGCCTGGTTCTGGGTGGCCTGGCGGGCGCGGCCAGCGCCATCCTCGGCGACCAGCCGGGGCCGGTCGGTACAGCCGTGACGGCGGCCCTGGTGACAGCCGCCATGGCCGCGGGTTTCACGGCCTGCCTGTGGTGGTGGCGCGGCATCGACGAGGCTGCCCGCGAGGCTCACAAATGGGCCTGGTGGTGGGGAGGGACGGGCGGGATGGCCGTCGGCATCGTGTTGCTGCTGACCCTGATGCTGCGGGCCGAGGACCAATCGCTGTCCGCCAAACTCGGCTCGACCCCCGCCGACATCTTCGTCTCGGGCATGATGTGCATCCTGCTGTTCCAGCTGGCCGGCTATTTGCTGGCCTGGGCCGGCTGGTGGCTGAAGCACCGCTAGGAGCGACCGGATGAACAACCGCCTCAAGGTGCTGCGCGCCGAACGCGACTGGAGCCAGGCCGATCTGGCCGAACAGCTGGGCGTCTCGCGCCAGACCGTCAACGCCCTGGAGACGGGTCGCTATGACCCCTCCCTGCCGCTGGCCTTCAAGATCGCAAGGGTCTTCGGCCAACCCATTGAATCCATCTTCACGGAGGACTGATCATGAGTGCCAGTCTTGAAGCCCCTCGTCCCTCGCTCCTGCGCAAGGCGGCCCTGCTGGTCCTGCTCGCAGCCCTTGGCGGTGCCTTCGGCTTCGGCTTCGCCACCCTGACGGACGGCGTCCTGACCCGCTGGGAGGATGACCTCGCCGTGGTCATGGCCGCCGCCATGATCGGGATCGGCGTCGTCACCGCCTTTGTCGTCGCCACACGTCCCTCCGATGTCCCCAAGGGCTGCGGCATCCTGCAGGTCATCGTCATGCTGCTGGCCGGCGTGATGTTCCTGCTGCCGATCTTCGGCACCGTCTGGGCCACGCCGGATGTCGTCTTCGGTGCCGTTGCGGTCCTGCTGGCCGCCCAGAGCCTGGCCAATCTGATGCTCTGGCGCGCCGCCGACGAAATGCTCCGTCGGGTCATGCTCGAGACCAGCGCCCTGGCCTTCTGGGCCGTGCAACTGGGCCTGTTCGTCTATGCCGCCGCCGAGCGGCTGGGGCTGATCGGGACCATCACCGGCTGGGGCCTCACCGGCATGCTGATGGGGGTCTATTTCATCGCCTCCATCGTCGCCTCCGCCCGCCGTGGCATTACCTGACCCGACCCCGAAATCGCCTTTCCTCCCCTCATTTCAGGATTGATCCCGTGACTGTTTCACATCGCCTCAAGACACTCTCGCTCACGGCCCTCGGGGCTGTCCTCGGCCTCGGTCTCGCCGGTGCTGTCGCCTTCCAGCCTGTCCGGGCCTTCGCCCAGGCCGTCGAGGCCGCCCCGGCCCCGGCTGCTGCTCCCCGGGCGGTCCCCCAGGCCGAGGGTAAAGGCCCCGCCCTGTGGGTCGTGCGCGACGCCGACTCGACCCTCTATCTGTTCGGCACCGTCCATGTTCTGCGTCCGACCACGGCCTGGGGTTCGCCCAGGGTCGATGCCGCCTTCGACAGCGCCGACCAGATCTGGTTCGAAATCTCCAACCCCGATGACCAGGCCGCCGTCATGCCCCTGGTCCAGCAGTACGGCATTTCGCCGGATCGCCCGCTGTCCAGCCTCCTCACGGCCGAGGAACTGACCGCTCTCAATGCGGCCGCTGCCGGCGCGGGGCTGACGGCCGCCCAGATGGACCCCTTCCGTCCCTGGCTGGCGGGCCTGACCCTGTCCGTCGCCCCCCTGCTGAGGGCCGGCTACGATCCGCAGTCGGGTGTTGAGCTGATCCTCAAGGCCCGCGCCGAGGCCGCCGGCAAACCGGTGCAGGGCCTGGAAACCATCGACAAGCAGATCAGCATTCTGGCCGGCATGCCCGAGGCTGACCAGGTCGCTTTCCTGCGCTCCCTGCTGGAGTCCTTTGAGGACGCCACGGTCGAGCTGGACCGGATGGTGGGCGCATGGGCGTCCGGCGATGTCGCGACCCTCGAGGCGGTGGCGGTCGATGAGATGCAGTCGGAAACGCCGGCCCTCTATGAGGCCCTGCTGGTCCGCCGCAACACCGACTGGGCCAACCAGATCCAGACCATGCTGGCCGGCTCGGGTACGGTCTTCATCGCCGTCGGTGCCGCCCACCTGGCCGGTGACGACAGCGTCCAGGAAATCCTCGAGGACCGCGGGGTCCGGGTCGAGGTGGCCCCGTGACCGGAGGGGCCGGAACCGCCTGCCTTTTCGCCCTCAGGCGGAGGACGTCGTCATGAAGCGGTTGAGCACCCTCGTCTTCCTCGCGGCCTTCCTCGGCTGGGCCTGGCTGGAGTTCGGTGCACCGGGCACCGGTAACGGCCTTCAGGACATATTGTTCTGGGTCGGGATGGGTGCCGTGCTGGTTCACAGCTGGGACGGCACCCGGCGGCAGTCGGCCACCTGACGGCCTGGAGCGGGCGGCGGGAATCGAACCCGCACGAAAAGCTTGGGAAGCTTTCAGGCTACCACTACATCACGCCCGCGGAGCCGCCGCAGCCTTAGGGCCAACGGCGGCCGGCATCAAGACGGGACGGCTCGCAGGAGCCGTCCCGTTTCGCTTTCAGCCTCAGTCGGCGCGATAGACCACCACGCCGTCCACGATGGTCAGGGTGGCGTGACCCCCGGGGATGTCGGCGACCGGCGCGGTCATCAGGTCCACCGAGAAGGCCGTGAAGTCGGCCCGCTTGCCGACCTCGATCGTGCCCAGCTCGTCCTCGCGGAAGCTGGCCCAGGCCGGCCAGAGGGTGAACATCTTCAGGGCCGTGGCGCGGTCGACGGCCTCGCCGGGCCGCCAGTCGGGACCCTGGAAGCCCTCCAGATCGGCCCGGGCGACGGCGGCGTAGAATTCGATCAGCGGTGCCCCGCGCTCGACCGGCGCATCCGAGCCGCCGACCACGATCACCCCCATGTCGACCAGGCTATGCCAGGCATAGGCCCCGTCCAGCCGCCCGTCGCCCAGCCGGGCCGGGGCGAAATGCAGGTCGCCGATGGCGTGGCTGGGTTGCATTGAGGCGATGATCGGCAGGTCCCTGAACCAGTGATAGTCGGACGGGCGCAGGATCTGGGCATGTTCGATGCGCCAGCGCACATCGGCACCTTGGGGCCGGTCCGCGGCGGGCACGGCATTGAGTGCCTGCTGGTACCATTCGGCCACCGAGGCATTGCCCCGGTCGCCGATGGCGTGGGTGGCGATCTGGATGCCGCCGCGCAGGGCCGCCTCATACAGGGGGATGATCTCGTCGCCGGTGATCTGCATCAGGCCGGTGGTTTCGGGACGGTCGGCATAGGGTTCGAACAGGGCCGCGCCGCGCGAGCCCAGGGCCCCGTCGGCATAGTATTTGATCGCCCGGGTGATGATCCGGCCGTCGGCGACGCTGCGCGGACCCCCGGCGATCAGGGCGGCGGCACCGTCGGGCGTGACGCTGTTGTAGATGCGCAAGGGGGCTTCGCCCGCCTCGGCCATGGCCTCGAGCAGGGGGATATCCCGCCACGGCGCGCTCATGAAGTGGACCCCGGTCCAGCCATAGGCGGCCTCGACGCGGAAGCCGGCGCGATAGGCGTCGCGCAGGGCCTCGGGGTCGGTCTGGGGCAGGAGGCCCGCGACCAGCTGTTCGGCGGCATCGACCAGCAGGCCGGTCGGCCGTCCATCAGGGCCTTTCAGGATTTCGCCGCCCGAAGGGGCGACCGTCGCGGCATCGACGCCGGCGGCTGCGAGGGCGGCGGACGAGGCCACTACGGCGTGACCATCTGACCGACCCAGCAGCACGATCCGCCCGGGCGCGGCGGCGTCCAGATCGGCGGCGGTCAGGAAGCGTCCCTCCGGCCAATGGGTTTCGATCCAGCCGCGACCGACAATGGGTCCATCCGGATGGGCCTCAGCCCAGGCGGTCAGCCGCGTCATGGCCTCGGCCACGGAGGCCGAGCCCTCGAGGTTCAGGGTCAGTTCGCGCCAGCCGATGCCGTCGAGGTGGGCGTGGCCGTCGGTGAAGCCCGGGAACAGGGTCGCGCCCTGGAGGTCGAGCGTCTCGGCGAAGTCGACAGCCGGAAGGCCCGATGCCGGGCCGACATAGGCGATCCGCCCGTCCTGGACGAGCACCACCTCGGCGGTCGGCCGGGCGGCCACGCCGGTGTAGATCGTCCCGCCGCGGATCAGCAGTTCCTGGGCCGCGGCACTGGAGGCGGCTGTGGCCAGCAGCAGGGCGAGGGCGAGGGGACGGATCATGCGGCGGCTCCCGGTTTCAGGAGCGACGGGTGGGGCCGAAAGCCGCCGACGTCAAGCCGGCGGCTCCGTGCCCGCAGCCTAGGCCGCGGCCTTCTGCTTCCCGGCGAAGTTTCCATAGAAGGTCTCGCCCCTGGCGGCCATGTCGCGGAGCAGCTGCGGGACCTTGAAGCGGTCGCCGTAGCGGGCGGCATAGTCGTCGGCCTGGGCCACAAAGGCTTTCAGGCCCGTCTGGTCGATCATGGTGATCGGGCCGCCGGTCCAGGGCGCGAAGCCCCAGGCCAGGATGGCACCGACATCGGCCTCGCGCGGGTCGTCGATGACGCCCTCTTCCCAGCACCGGGCGACCTCGACGGCCTGGCGGTAAAGCAGGCGCTGCTTCTGGTCCTCGACCAGCTCCGGCGTGGAGTCGTTGATCTTCACCGGGGCCAGCTCGGCCAGACCGGCCCAGATCTTCTTGGGCTTCTGGTCGTAGTCATAGAAGCCCATGCCGTTCTTGCGGCCGTAGCGGCCGAGCTCCTCGACCATCTTCTGGACGATCTGAGAGCCGGGCAGGGGCTGGTATTTGTCGCCGAGGTCCAGCGCGGTCTGTTTGGCGATCTTGACCGACAGGTCCAAGGCCACGTCGTCGTGCATTTCCAGTGGCCCGCGCGGCATGCCGGTCATGCGGCCGATGTTGTCGATCAGGGCGGGGGCATAGCCCTCTTCCAGCATGGCCATGCCCTCGGCGACATAGGTGCCGAAGCAGCGCGAGGTGTAGAAGCCGCGGCCGTCGTTGACGACGATCGGGGTCTTCTTGATCTTCATGATGTAGTCCAGCGACTTTGCGATCGCCGCCTCGCCGGTCTTCTCGCCCAGGATGACCTCGACCAGCATCATCTTGTCGACGGGCGAGAAGAAGTGGATGCCGATGAAGTCCTCGGGCCGCACGCTGGCCTCGGCCAGGCCGGTGATCGGCAGGGTCGA
>JAIESL010000082.1 GCA_019746095.1 Caulobacteraceae bacterium | reverse complement strand
GGGAGGAGCGCTGGCATCCGCTCCGGGAAGAATGGGTCATTGTCGCGGCCCATCGGCAGTCGCGCCCCTGATACCCACGCGGGTCGGGCCGGGCTCGGCCGTCACACCCAGCAGGGCGAGACCTGCGGCGACCTTGCGGCTTGCTTCGTCCGGATCAGGCTCCAGATCCCGCCGTCCCGGTTCCATGGTTGCGCCGATCACCACCCCGCCATCGCAGGGCGCGACATAGACCCCGACACCTCTGACCACCCGAGGCGGGATCGGCGTGGCGACAACGGTCAGTTGCCCACGGATCGGCGTAATGGCCGCGACAATCGAGGCGACAGAGCCCGGCAGGCCCGCGACAGGCTCTCCGGCACCGGTGGCCAGGATCACCGTCGGGCTGAACCATACGCGGCCGTCCGTCGCATCAACCCGCCAGCGGCGGGCGTCGCCGGTCAGTCGGGCGACCTGGCCGCGGACCATGGCGAGGCCGGGAGCCCGCGCCAGCGACTTCAGCGCTGGAGCGACCTCGATTCGCCAGTCCTCAGGCGTCGTCAGGCCGGCCGGGCCCAGCCGGGCGTCGAAGCCGAGGTCGCGCATGCGGGCCACGGCGGCCCCGGCGTCCGGACCCCGCCAGTCCGCGCCTTCGCGCAACAGGGCCAGTCCGTGGGCCTCAGCGAAGCCGGGCCAGAGGTCACGCGCACGCTTCAACAGGGCGGCGCGATCGGCGGTCACGTCTTCCAGAAGGCTCTCCAGCGCCGGGGCGATCATCCCTGCGGCAATGGAGGAGGCGTTCGGAGCACCCGGGTCGATCACGGTCACGGCGTGGCCGCGCACGGCCAGTTCGGCCGCGGTGCAGAGACCGAGCACGCCGGCGCCGATGACGATCACATCAGGAGAGGAAGCCACGGGCGATTCGGCCGCGATGGCTGCGGCACGGTTCGCGTCGATGCGGGCCGTCAGGGCCGCGTGCTGGTTCCAGAGGGCCGTCGGCAGGCGGTCGCCGAACTGGGCGTAGAACTCCGGGATCAGCGACGCTTCCTCGGCCCAGACCTCGGCGTCGACATCCAGCAGGGTCGACAGGTCGGCGTCGGACAGGCTGAGACCCGACAAATCCAGGGCCTCTCGCGACGGGACGCGGCCGACCGGGGTGTCGACGGCCTCAGCCGTGCCGTCGAGACGCTCGGCAATCCATTTCAGCACCCGGGCGTTGTCACCGAAGCCGGGCCAGACGAACTGGCCGTCCTCGTTCTTGCGGAACCAGTTGACGAAGTAGAGACGCGGCAGCTTCGCCGCCTCGGTACGTCCGCCCATGGACAGCCAGTGAGCGAAATAATCGCCCATGTTGTAGCCGCAGAAGGGCAGCATGGCGAAGGGATCGCGGCGCAGGGTGCCGATGGCGTTCTCGGCGGCGGCGGTGCCTTCCGAGGCGACCGAGGAGCCCATGAACACGCCGTGCTCCCAGTCGAAAGCCTCGGTCACCAGCGGCACGGCCGAGGCGCGGCGGCCGCCGAACAGGATGGCGTCGATCGGCACGCCCTTCGGGTCTTCCCACTCGGGCGCGATGGTCGGGCATTGCGAGGCGGGAGCGGCGAAGCGGGCGTTGGCGTGGGCCGCAGGCTCACCCGAGGCCGGGTCGTGAGGGACGCCCTTCCAGTTGGTGAGGCCTTCGGGGGCGACCTTCGACAGGCCTTCCCACCAGACGTCGTTGTCCGCGGTCAGGGCCGTGTTGGTGAACACGGTGTTGGAACCCATGGTCGCCAGAGCGTTGCCGTTGGTGTTGCGGCTCGTACCCGGCGCGACGCCGAAGAAGCCGGCCTCGGGGTTCACGGCATAGAGCCTGCCGTCATCACCGAAGCGCATCCAGGCGATGTCGTCGCCGATGGTCTCGGCCTTCCAGCCCGGAATGGTCGGTTGGAGCATGGCGAGGTTGGTCTTGCCGCAGGCCGAGGGGAAGGCGGCGGCGACGTATTTGGCGCGGCCCGCCGGATCGGTCAGCTTGAGGATCAACATGTGCTCGGCCAGCCAGCCCTCATCGCGGGCCATGACCGAGGCGATGCGCAGGGCGTAGCATTTCTTGCCCAGCAGGGCGTTGCCGCCATAGCCCGAGCCGTAGGACCAGATCTCGCGGGTCTCGGGATAGTGGACGATCCACTTGTCCTCATTGCAGGGCCACGGCACGTCCGCCTGGCCATCGGCCAGCGGGGCACCGAGGGTGTGGACGGCCGGCACGAAGACGCCGTCCTCGCCCATCAGGTCCAGAACCGCCTGGCCCATGCGGGTCATGATGCCCATCGAGATGGCGACATAGCCGCTGTCGGTGATCTCGACGCCGAGGGCGCTGAGCTCCGAGCCCAGCGGGCCCATGGAGAAGGGCACCACATACATGGTGCGGCCGGCCATACAGCCGTCGAACAGGCCGTTCAGACGGGCGCGCATCTCGACCGGATCGGACCAGTTGTTGGTCGGACCGGCGTCGACCTTGTCGGCCGAGCAGATGAAGGTCCGGCTCTCGACCCGGGCCACGTCCTTGGGGTCCGAGGCGGCATAGTAGCAGCCGGGGCGCTTGGTCTGGTCCAGCTCGCGCAGGGTGCCCTTGCCGATCAGGTCGGCGACGATGGCGGCCTTCTCGGCCTCCGAACCGTCGCACCAGTGGACCCGGGTGGGCTTGGTGAGGGCGGCGATCTCTTCGACCCAGGCCACGAGGCCGGCATGACGGGTCGGGGCCGGGTGCAGGCCAGGAATCTGGCCCGTAATGGCGGATGCGGTCACTGGAACTCTCCTGATCGTCGCCCGGCGATCTGACGCCGCCGTGGCACTCCCTTGCGTCATATCACGCAATGTTTCAGGCGCGGAATGACATCTAAGGCGCCGCCACGTCAACCGATGCACGTTTCAACCTCTCGCAAGCGGGGCCGGCGGCCCGGCCTGCATAATTCCGGTCGCGGCCCGGGCCCTGGCGCGCTATCCGGTCGGCCATGCAGACGATGGACCCGATCGCCGCGACTCCCCTGGGTGCCCTCGCCTCGCCGGCCGTGGCGCGGAATACCGGGCCGATTCTCGAGGTACTGAGGGCCCATATGCCGGCCCGCGGGCCCGTGCTGGAGATCGCCGCCGGGTCGGGCGAGCACGCGGTGGCCTTCGCGACCGCCCTGCCCGGCCTGGACTGGACACCCAGCGACCCCAGCGCCGAAGCCCGGGCCAGCATCGCCGCCTGGGCCGCGCCGGCCGCCCTGCCCAATCTGCGCCCGCCGGTGGCGCTGGACGTGCTCGACCCGGCGACCTGGCCGGAAGGACCGCTGCAGGCTGTGGTCTGCATCAACATGATTCACATCAGCCCCTGGACAGCGACCGGGGGACTGATGGCCTTGGCCGGAAGCCGGCTGGCCGTCGGCGGACTGCTGGTCCTCTACGGACCCTACCGCGAGGTCGATGCGCCGCTGGCTCCTTCCAATGCGGCCTTTGACGAGAGCCTGAAGGCCCGGGATCCCGCCTGGGGCCTGCGGGACCGGGACGCGGTCATTGCAGAGGCCAGGTCAAGGGGGCTGGCCCTGACCCGGCGGATCGAAATGCCGGCCAACAATCTGATGTTTCTGTTCCGGCGAACCTGAGCGCCCCTTGTGCCGGTGGCGGCGATGTGGCGGCATCCCGGACAGGCTGGCCCAATCCCCGATCGAAAGCGCTGTCATGAAACCTCTCCTCCTTGCTCTGGCTGTTCTGGCTGTTGCCGCTCCGGCCTCGGGGCAGACGCCGCCGGCGCAGGCCCCGGTCGCCGCCGCTCCCGCACCGCCCTATGGTGCGCCGATCGGGCTGGAAGCGGCGCAGGGCCTGATCGACCGGGCGGTCGAGGCCGCCTCGGCACGCGGTTTCCGGATGGCCTTCGCGATCGTCGAGCCCTCGGGCCAACTGGTCGCCTTCGGGCGGATGGACGACGTCCAGTACGGCTCGATCAATGTGGCCCAGGCCAAGGCACGTTCGGCAGCCCTGTACCGGACCGCGACATCGGTGTCGGAGGAGCGGCTGACCGGCGGGCGGACGGCGCTTCTGGCCCTGGACGGCATGGTCCCGGTTGCCGGAGGCGTGCCCATCATCGTCGGCGGCCGGGTCATCGGTGCCATCGGCGTGTCGGGAGCCTCCTCGGCCCAGGACGACGAGATCGCGCGGGCGGCGATTGCGGCGGCCCTCGGGGGCTGATCGGGGCGGCTGGACCCCGCTTCGTCCGGGGGCTAGGGACCCGCATGGCGTTTTCCAGAACCTATGACGGCGATGAGCCGGTCCGGATCAACAAATGGCTGGGCCAGACCGGCGTCTGCTCACGGCGCGAGGCCGATGCCCTGATCGCCGACGGCCTGGTCTCGGTCGACGGCGAGGTGGTCGCCGATGCGGGCCGCAAGCTGGAGCCGGGCCAGACCCTGACCCTGAACGACCGGGCCACGGCAGCCCTGGCCGAGGGTGTGACCATCGTGATGCACAAGCCGATGGGCTACGTCTCGGGTCAGCCGGAGCCGAACAAACTGCCCGCGGTCCGGCTGGTCACCGACAACAACCGCGTCGGCGACGGCGTGACGCCCGCAGACGAGGTCTCCCTGCCCCCGATCGGACGGCTGGACGAGGATTCCCGGGGCCTGCTGCTGCTGTCATCGGACGGGGTGGTGGCCAAGGCGGTGATCGGGCCGCAGTCCGATCTGGACAAGGAATATCTGGTCCGGGTGACGGGTGACATCACCGAGAAGAAGCTCAAGATCCTGCGCCACGGCCTGATGCTGGACGGCCGCCAGCTCAAGCCTGCCTACGTCAGTCGGATGGAGTCCTTCCGGCTGAAATTCATCCTGCGCGAGGGCCGCAACCGCCAGATCCGGCGGATGTGCGAAATGGTCGATCTGGAGGTCGTCGACCTGATCCGTGTCCGGATCGGACCGCTGAAACTGGACAATCTGCCCGAGGGCAAATGGCGGATGCTGACCGCGGAAGAGCGGGCGGCGCTGGTCGGCTGAAGGGTCGAAAGGGTACGGTTTCGCTGGGAAAATGCGGACCGGATTTTCAGGAAGCCGGCCCTTGTGGCTCGAAGGGTGCGCGCCGGGTCCTGGGCGGACGCGGCGGGGGTTCGGAAGACTGTCAAAGACCGGCCCGGCGGGCATTTGAACAGTATGCATGCGGCTGCGTCAGATGCGGACGCAGGGATCTGTGAGGCGTTGTCCCCAGGGGCGGGAGGGCACCTTTCGGGGCTGAGAGGGGCGAGATTATACGGGGCGGGAAGACACGGTTTGGGGGGGCGGTATCCGGACCCTTCTTCCCTTGAGGATGGTGCCCCTCAGACCGATGTCAGGCTGAGGGCGTTGCCGTCGGGGTCGTTGAAGAAGGCGACCTTCGCCTTGCCGTCCGGCGCGGTCCAGATGCCCAGTTCGTCCTGACCCAGGCCCGGGTAGATTGTCATGGTCACGCCACGCGCGACGAGCCGCCGGATGGTGCCCTCGATATCCTCGACCATCCAGCCCAGCACCGGATGCCCCTGGGCGACGTGGTTGTCGATCTTCGTGATCCGCAGGGTGGTGCCGTTCAGGTCGAAGACATGGGCGAACCCGTCGTCGGCGACGAATCTGAACCCCAGCGTCTCGCCATAGAAGGCCCTGGCCGTCTCAGGGTCGCGCGTGTTGATGAAGGTGATCACCCCGGCCGAAGCCCCGATGGTCATGTCCACTCTCCCGCCCCTGTCTGGAGCCGAGGATGGCCCGGGCGGGGGCGCGGGTCAAAGGGATCGGAGGCGAGCGCAGAGGAAGAGGAGGTTGGTCACCACCAAACACTACCATTGAGAGAACAGCGCCGATAAGGACGAAACCTATGGCCCTGTCCTTCACCTGTCCGACCTGTGGTCAAATCCACGAGGATTTCCCCGCCCTGACCTTCAAGGCTCCCGCGCCTTGGGAATGGGCGACCGAAGAAGAACGGGAAGCCGACTGGAAACTTCAGAGCGACTTCTGCCGGTTCAAGGACGTGGACTTCTATGTTCGCGCCGTCCTCGCATTGCCGATCATAGGCAGCGAGCAAACGCTGGAGTTCGGCGTCTGGTCCACGCTGAGCAAGGCAAACATCGACCGCTACTGGGACAGTTTCGAAGACGACGACCAGTCGAAGCTGGGGCCGATGTTCGGCTGGTTCTCGAATGCGGTCCCCGGATATCCCGAGACGATGGGACTCAAGTGTAAGGTCGTGCCGCAGGACAAGAGGCAGCGGCCGCTGGTCGAACTGGATCCGACAGATCATCCGTTGTCCATCTACCAGCGGAACGGGGTGACTCTGGAGGAAGCGACCCGGTACTTTCACACCCACATGGAGTGAATCTGGACCGCGCCCTAAAGCGGAATATTATCGTGCTTCTTCCACGGATTGCTCTGCTGCTTGTTCTTCAGCGTCCGTAGCGCCTTGATCAGCCTCCGTCGCGTCCCGTGCGGCATGATCACATCGTCGATATAGCCCAGGCCCGCCGCCACGAAGGGGTTGGCGAACTTCTCCTTGTACTCGGCCTCGCGGGCCGCCAGCGCTTCGGGGTCGCCGGCCTCCTTGCGGAAGATGATCTCGACCGCGCCCTTGGCGCCCATGACGGCGATCTCGGCCGAGGGCCAGGCGTAGTTGACGTCGCCGCGCAGGTGTTTGGAGCTCATCACGTCATAGGCGCCGCCATAGGCCTTGCGGGTGATGACGGTCAGCTTGGGCACGGTGGCCTCGGCATAGGCGAACAACAGTTTGGCGCCGTGTTTGATCAGGCCGCCGTACTCCTGGCGCGTGCCGGGCATGAAGCCGGGCACGTCGACGAAGGTCACCAGCGGGATGTCGAAGGCGTCGCAGAAGCGCACGAAACGGGCGGCCTTGCGGCTGCTGTCGATGTCCAGCACGCCGGCCAGCACCTGGGGCTGGTTGGCGACGACGCCGACCGTCTGGCCGTCGAGGCGGCCGAAGCCGGTGACGATGTTCTTCGCGAAATCGGGGCCGATCTCAAAGAATTCGGCCTCGTCGACCGTCTTCAGGATCAGCTCCTTGATGTCATAGGGCTGGTTCGGATTGGCCGGGACCAGGGTGTCGAGGCTGGCCTCGTCGCGCTCCGGGTCGTCGTAGCTGTCGCGGACCGGGGGCTTTTCGCGGTTCGACAGGGGCAGGAAGCCGATCAGGCGGCGGACCTCACTGAGGGCCTCCAGATCGTTCTCGAAGGCACCGTCGGCGACGCCGGACTTCTGGGAGTGAACACGCGCGCCGCCCAGGTCCTCGTGGGTGACCACCTCATTGGTGACCGTCTTCACCACATCCGGGCCGGTCACATACATGTAGCTCGTGTCCTTCACCATGAAGATGAAGTCGGTGATGGCGGGGGAATAGACGTCGCCGCCGGCGCAGGGGCCCATGATGACGCTGATCTGGGGGATGACGCCCGAGGCCAGGGTGTTCTGCAGGAAGATGTCGGCATAGCCGGCGAGGGCCTCGACCCCTTCCTGGATGCGGGCGCCGCCGGCGTCGAACAGGCCGATGATCGGGGCCCCATTGGTCAGGGCCATGGTCTGGATCTTGACGATCTTGGCCGCATGGGCGCCCGACAGGGACCCGCCGAAGACCGTGAAATCCTTGGAGAAGACATAGACCAGACGGCCGCCGATGGTGCCTCTGCCGGTGACCACGCCGTCGCCGGGGATGCGCTGGGCCTCCATGCCGAATTGGGTCGAGCGGTGCTCGACGAACATGTCGGTCTCCTCGAAGGAGCCCTCGTCCAGCAGCACGTCGATGCGCTCGCGCGCGGTCAGCTTGCCCTTGGCGTGCTGGCTGGCGATCCGCTTTTCGCCGCCACCGAGGCGGGCCCCGGCGCGGCGGGCTTCGAGCTGGTCGAGGATGGTCTTCATGCGGCGTCTCCTTGAGCGGGAGGCTTAAGGAGGGCCGGCGGCGGAGGCAAGCGCCCCCTCCACCCTTCCTAGCCCGAGAACCCCTGCCCCAGCGGCGGAGGGGCGGTCATGGCCGCCAGCCGCTGGAGTTCGGCGACATGGGCGGCGAAGGCCTTGCGGCCGGACGGGGTCAGGCTGATCCAGGTGCGTTGCCGGCCGTTCTCGGCGGCCTTGGCCAGGGTGACATGGCCCGCCTCCTCCAGCTGTTTCAGGTGTTTGGACAGGACCGAGTCCGATACCTTGATGGCATCCCGCAGCATGGCGAATTCGGCGCTGTCGACACTGGAGAGGATGGCGCAGATCTGCAGCCGCCCGGGGGCGTGGATGACGGCGTCGAAGGCGGGTGCCGGCGGGGTGGTCATTGACCGCCCTCGGCCAGCTCCCTGCGATAGACGTGCGCCCACCAGCGGCCGAAGACGATGGTGATCACAAAGGCCAGCGCGCCGCCCAGGAACGGTGCCCACCCGGGCCCGTCGAACAGCCGGGTCCAGCACGACAGGCCGAGACAGCCGAAGAAGGGCGGCAACATGCCGTAGGCGACCCAGCGGGCCCGCTTCGGCGCATAGGCACTGACCCACCAGCCGAAGCGATCGCGCCACCATTTCACCA
Organism: Caulobacteraceae bacterium; assembly: GCA_019746095.1. Lineage (GTDB taxonomy): Bacteria > Pseudomonadota > Alphaproteobacteria > Caulobacterales > Caulobacteraceae > Brevundimonas. Next base: position 9,128 of record JAIESL010000082.1, on the reverse strand, counting down.
TCCAGGCCAGGCCCGCGAGCGTGCCCAGAAGGACGAGCGCGCTTGAAATCCAGGGCAGCCCCTGGGCCGTGACCATGGCCGCGACGAGCAGGCCGAAGACGATGTCCCAACCGACAGGATAGTCCATGCTGCGTCCCACCCCGGCGCGGGCTTCGTTGATGGAGGCCAGGGCCTCGCGGGGATCGATATCATCTGTCATTTTGAACCTCTCCCTGCGTCTCAGACCGCCGACCGCGCCAGATCGCGGCGCCAGGCGCGCATCCAGGCTTCACCGGCCGCAAAGGCCATCCCCCAGGCCAGGACCACCGCCAGCGGGCCCGCCCAGGCCGGGCCGTCGAACAGCCGCGGCGACATCGCCAGGGTGATCAGGGCCATCATCGCCAGCCCCAGTCCCAGCCCGACGGCCACCGCACCGCGCGACCGCTCCGGCCCCAACCGCCAGCCCAGCCGGGCCTGATCGCGACGGGCGACGACGATGGCTCCCACGGCGACGACGGCGGCCAGCGGGAAGGCCAGGGTCCCCGGCGCAGCGAACACCCCGACCAGGCCCGCCATCAGGGTCGCATGCAACAGCCGCGAGCCCAGCGGATAGACCAGCCGGCGGCCCAGGGCCGTCCGGGCCTCGCCGATCGCCGCAAGGGCGTCCTGCGGATCAGGGTCCTGTGTCATGGGGAGACCTCACTTTCCAATGCGGAAAGCGTAGCATGACTTTCCATCGTGGCAAGTAATTATTTTCCAGATTGGAAAGTCAGGAACGAGCGCTCGATCCCGCCGAAGCGCCGATCCCGCGATCAACCAGACGTTCCAGGAGCTCGGCCGCGGCGCCCAGAGTCTCCCGCTCCTCTCGCGACAGGCCCGCCATGACTTCTGCGAGCGGCGCAATTCGTCGTGCCTGTCCTTCCGCCAGACGTGCTCTGCCCGCCGGCGTCGCCGACAGCCAGCCCACCCGGGCGTCCGCGGGAGCCGCCGCCCGATCGATCAGACCAAGGGCCTGCAGTTCCGCCGCCACCCGCGTGATGGTCGGGCGGCTGACCTCTTCCAGCGCCGCGAGGTCGGACATGCGGATGCGCCCAGCATGGACCACGACCGCCAGGGCCGAGGCCAGCGGACCACTCAGGGTCGCCGCCGCATCCGCCGCTCGCAGCCAGCGGGTCAAGCGCACGCTGACGAGGGTCAGTCGGTTGGCGAGTTCAGCGTCGACGCTCATTGACGGCCTTTTTAGTTAGTTTATAAAACTAATTATCCACTCAGGAGCACTAGATGGCAAGCGCGCGAACGACCGGCTTGATCGGCATGACTGGTGTAGCCCTCTTCGCCGTCTCCCTGGCGGTGTTCGGTGCCCTGAACCCGGGATATTCCCACCTGACCAATGCGGTTAGCGAGCTGGGTGCCGTCGGCGCGCCGAACCAGCTGGCCTGGAACCTGATGGGCTTCTTGGGTGTCGGCCTGCTGCTGTGCACCTTCGGACGTGGGCTGGGCCGGGTTCTCGGCACGGCCTCCGCCGGCTGGCTACTGGTCCTGTTCGGCCTGTCCTTTGCGGCCACGGCGATCCCGGCGGACATGGGCGACCTGGGCGCGCAAACCTCGGTCGCCCATATCGCGGCGTCTCAGGCGGTGCTGCTGTTCTGGCTTCTGGCCCTTATCCGGCTGATGTTCGTCCGGTCGTTCGGCCTGACGCTGCGGCTGGTGACGGGCCTCGCCCTGCTACTCGCCATCGGAACAGTCGTCGTGCGCGGAGCCGAACTGCTCCCGCCGGGCCTGACCCAGAGGCTGAGTTTCGCCGTGGTTCTGGGCTGGGTGCTGGCGGTCTCCGCCGCCCTGTTCAGGCGAGCGCCCTGAACCACCGGTCAGACAGCACGGCCTCGGCGCGCCGGTTCGCCGTCCGCTCGGCGGCCTCTGCGTCCACGCCCCACTGATCCTCCTGGAACGCCTCCTCGATGCGGCTCAGGTCGAATGCCGCCTCGCCCGACAGCGCGCCCCGATGCAGCGCCAGCCCCAGGATCGCCGATCCCAGCAGGGGCACAGCCGCCGCCAGCCCAGTCAGGGCGAAATCATCGAGTTCAAGCGCCAGCGCCTTCACCCGCGCCATCGCCGCCGGGGCCTGCGCCCGGTGCACGATCCCCTCGGCCGGCTCCAGCGCCACGCCCAGCTCCCTCGCCGCCCAGTCGCGCCAGGGCGTCCACGCCCGCGCCTGCTTCTCCACCAGCGAGGTCGGATGTTCCGCGAGATAGCAGAGCAGGTCCGAGCCGGCGAAGGCGGCGATCTCGTCGGCCACGGCCTCGCGGACCTGGCTGACGCGGTCGATGGCGGTCGAGGCCAGACGGGTGGCGGGCATGGTCGCCGGGTCGATGAACTCGCCCTGGGCGGCCCATTCCTCCGCCGCCAGACGCGCGGCGGCCTCGGTTGGCAGACGCAGGGGCGCGTGGGCGGGCGTCTTCGGCGTGCGGCCGTCCAGCGTCACCGCCCAGCCGCCCTCCCCTTCCACGACGTCCACCGCCGTCCAGAAGCGTTTCAGCCGCTCCTCGGACTCGCGGAAGCCCTTGCGGGCGGCGACACTGGGATCGAGGGGCGGGATATGGCTCATGGGGGTCTCAGGCGGCGCGGGTCAGGTCGGCGAAGCCGTCGAGCACCACGGTCAGTTCAGCGAAGGATCGGGCGACGTGTCGGGCCCCGGCGGCCTGCTGCTCCTCGACCGTGTGAAAACCCCAGGCCACACCCAGCGGCAGGACCCCGGCGTTGATGGCCATCCGGATGTCGTGGGCGGTGTCGCCGATCATCAGGGTGGTGGCCGGACAGGCGTCGCAGGCGGCCATGGCGGCGTGCAGCATGGCCGGATCCGGCTTGCCGGGCCCGTCCTCGGCGCAGTGGGACGAGATGAACAGGTCGGCCCATCCCTCACGCGCGAGATTGCGGGCCACGCCACGGCGGTTCTGGCCCGTGGCGAGCGCCAGACGCCAGCCGTCGCGATGAAGGCGGCGAATGGTCTCCATGGCCCCGGGATAGAGGGGCTCCTCATGCCCCTCCTGGTACATGCGGTTGAAGCTGGCACGGAAGCCGGCGATGAAGCGGTCCAGCGTCGGCGCATCGAGTCCCGGCTCCAGCACCGCCATGGCGTGCTCGAGCGACAGGCCGACGATCTTGCGGACGCGATCATAGTCCGGCTCGGGCAGGCCGATGTCGCGCGCGGCCTCGCAGGCGGCCCGATGGATCGAGGCGCGGCTGTCGACGAGGGTGCCATCAATGTCGAAAACGGCGAGCGGTCTCATCGCTGGCGGCGCACCCCTTCGAACGGATCGCTCTCATTGCCCTCGGCTTCCTCGAAGCCGAAATGGATGAAGCCGGCGCGCATTTCGGGGCTCAGGGGGGCCTCGACCTTCAGCATGCCGCCGCGCGGATGTTCCAGCTCGATGCTGCGTGCGTGGAGCTGAAGCTTCAGCGGGCCGGAAAGTTCCTTCGACTTCTCGTCCCCGTATTTGGGGTCGCCGAGGATCGGGTGGCCGATGCCGGCCATATGGGCGCGCAGCTGGTGGGTCCGACCGGTGAAGGGCCGCAGGGCCATCCAGCTGGCGCGGTGGGCGGCGCGGGAGATGGTGGCGAAGGCGGTCTCGGCCGGTTCGGCGCGCGGGTCCTTGCGGTCGGCCGGGCGCATCATCTCGAAATCGTTGATGCCGGTCTTCTTCAGCGGCATGTCGATCTGGCCGGCCGAGGGCTTGGGATTGCCGATGACGATGGCCCAGTAGGTCTTTTTCGCCTGACGCCGGGCGAAGGCCCCGGCCAGCCGCTTGGCCGCCTCGGGTCCCTTGCCCAGCAGCAGGACGCCGGAGGTGTCGCGGTCGAGGCGGTGGACCAGACGCGGACGGTCCATCCCCTCCCCCCAGGCCGACAGCAGCCGGTCGACGTGGCGGCTGGTCTTGGTGCCACCCTGCACCGCCAGCCCGTGCGGCTTGTTGATGGCGATGACCATGTCGTCCTCGTAGAGGACCAGCGACTTGGCGAACCTGATATCCTGTGGGGACAGGGTGTGGACGTCGCCGGCCTGGCGCGAGGTGTCGTCGGGGATCGGGGGCACGCGCACGGCGGCACCGGCGGTCAGGCGACCCTCGGGCTTGATGCGGGCACCGTCGACGCGGATCTGGCCGCTGCGGGCCATTTTCTGCACCTGGATGTTGGACAGGTGCGGCCAGCGCCGGCGGAACCAGCGGTCCAGCCGGATGCCGTCCTCGGCCTCGGCGACATAGATGGTCAGGACCTCGCGCTTCGGGGCGGGTCCGGCTTCCTGGATGGGTTCGTCGGTCAAAGGGCGGCTCCGAAGGCGCGGCGGGCGACCATCAGGCCGAGAAACAGGGCGGCGATCGACAGGACCACCGAAGCGAGGACATAGCCGCCCGCCATGGCCAATTGACGGCGCTCGATCAACAGCGCCGCCTCCAGTGAAAAGGCCGAGAAGGTGGTGAAGCCGCCCAGCACGCCGACGGCGGCGAACAGGCGCAGGCTCTCGCTTTGGGCACCGCCCCGGAAGGCCAGCCAGCCCGCCAGCAGGCCCATCAGCAGGCCGCCGGCGACATTGACCGTCAGCGTGGCCCAGGGCCATTGCGTGGTCGGAAACAGGCGCTGGGACCAGACACCGACGCCATGGCGGGCGACGGCGCCGAGGGCACCCCCCGCTGCGACGATCAGAAAACGTGTCATGTCGGGGGCTTATACCGGACTTGGCGGCGAAGCGAAGGTGCAGCAGGATCCTACCCAGGGCGCTGTCTGACCGAAACTTCACTTGCCCAATGGCGTGGTTAACGCCGATATCTGGTTTCAGGGTGCCGCTTCGCGCCCAAGGGGAACGCCGTCCGCCCGGCGGCGCTATCTGTCATAGTACCGGGCCGATGATTCAAGGGACCGCCGCAAGCGCCATGTCGCACGACGATCACAGCCACGGACACGACGGCGGCCACGGCGGCCACGGAGAGGACGCCCGGCTGCACGCTGCGCCGAACCCGCCGCCGCCCGGGGCCACAGACAGCCCCCACCGGGCCGTGCCGTCGCCGACGCCGAGCCACAAGCGTGAGGCCCTTCGCGGTGGCGACGGCATCCTGCGTCCCATTTCCGAGAGCGAGTATTTCTCCGCCACGCCCGAGGCCGAGGCGATCGTCGGCTCGCACATCGACGAATATTTCAACCAGCCTCTGGATATCTTTCCCTTCTGGGAGACGGACGGAAAACCGGACCGGTTCCACGTCCTGTTCAGTCGCCAGATCGAGGAACGATTCCCGGTCGACACCGATATCCGTAGCCGCATCCACGGCTATGGCCGCCGGATCTTCAGTGCCCTGGTGACCCATGTGACCGTGAAGCGGGTGAGCCAGGCGGGGGCGCTGCTCGCCTTCGCCGGTTTGGCTATCCTCGGCCCGGGTCTTTTCACGAGCTGGACCGGATCAGCGGCGATGGGGCTGGGACTGGCCGCCGGTGCCATGATCGCCGCCTTCGGCATCTATTGGGGCCTGCAGGCCGTGCTGTTCATCCAGTACCGGTTCCAGCTGGAAAACGACTCCTATGAGCTGTCGCGCGAAATCGTGCAGAGGACGCGTGAACTGCAGAACCTGTTCACCAGCGCACGCGCCATGGCGGACCAGGCCGAGACCCAGTTCCAGCAGGACGGCAAGGGCTGGGGCCAGCGGGCGCAATATCTGACCCGGCTGACCATGTGGCTGGGCGCGCGGATGGAATACCTGGAGAAGCACGTCCAGATGGAGCTGTGGCGCGTGCGCCGCGAACGCTACTGGATGCGCTGGGCCCAGCGGATCCTGACACCCCTGGTGCTGATTGTCGGCCTCGTCATCCTGGCGCTGGAACCGGCACCCGCGACCGGTGAGGTCGGCTTCCGTGCCCTGCAGGGCCTGGCGACCGTGCTGGGTATTGCGGTCAGCTATGTGTCCTATTTCCGCTGGCGGACGCCGGTGGCGGCGATCCAGGACAAGCTGGGCGTCGACGGCTGGGTCCGCTACTCCTCGCTGGACGTGGACAATGCCGTGGCCGATCAGGTCCGGCGCGACAAGGAACGTCTGGTCGAATATCGCCAGCTGTCCCGCGGCGGCCGCTGATCAGCGGCCCCACCCGAGGCGGTGTGTCGCTGGAGACTGCAGCCTAAAGCCCCGCGGCCGCCTTCAAGGCCTCGAAATCCTCCGGCGGCGGGGCCTCCACCGTGCGGTAGCCGCCTTCCGGATGGGGGAAGGTCAGTTTGGCGGCATGCAGCATCAGGCGCGGCGCAGCGCGGCCGGCGAAGGTCAGGGCACCGCCATAGCGGGCATCGCCCGCCAGCGGCCGGCCGATCGAGGCCATATGGACCCGCAGCTGGTGCATCCGGCCCGTCGCCGGGTCCAGTTCGACCAGGGCCCCGTCGTCAGAGGCGGAAAGCGTGCGATATCGGCTGAGGGCGGCCTGGGCACCGGGGGTGTCGGCGGTGACGGCGCGCATATAGCTCTCGCGGCCGATCTCCTGGCGCAGCAGCGGCGTGTCGATGGTTCCGGACTTCGGCTCCGGCGCGGCCGAGAGCAGGGCCAGATAGGTCTTTTTGAACCGGCGCGCCTGCATGGCCTTGCCGAGGAAACCGGCCGCCGGCTTGGTCTTCGCGGCGAGGATGACGCCCGAGGTGTCGCGGTCCAGCCGGTGCACCAGATCGGGGCGCTTGCCGTTCGAGCGGGCAAAGGCCCACAGCAGGTCGTCCAGGGTATGCGCCTGGATGCGGCCGCCCTGGCTGGAAAGGCCGGCGGGCTTGTTGAAAACGATCACGGCCTCGTCCTCATGGAGGACCCATGAGCGGACGGCGGCGATGTCTTCAGACGAAAGGTCGGCGGGTTTGCGTTCGGTCACAGCCTCCGATTAGCGGAGCAGCCCCCGCTTCGCCATGACCCATGCGTAGGTAGCGAAGCCCGTGAAGACCAGACAGAGGATGATCGGCATCCCGACCCCCTGCGCCCGCCAAACGGCCGCATCAGGGTGCAGGACATAGACATAGGCCTGATCAAGCATGATGGCCGCGGTTGCGATCGACAGGAGCCATGCGGCCCAAGCACGGCCCAGCCAGAGGCTGATGGCCCCGAGGAAGATGCCCCATATCGCCACCGCCCAGGCCATGCTGACCCAGAGGGGCTGGCCAAACACCAGCGCCTGCCAGTCCGCCGGAACCGTGGCCAGATAGGCCGCGTCGCGTCGGGTCATCATCAGCCAGTCCCAGGCGCCCTGCGTCCAGACCAGGAGCGCGAGGCCGCCGACCAGCCAGAGATGCCAGGCGCGTCGCTTCGGACTCACCGCAGGATTCCCCGCTTGCTCATCGTCCAGGCGTACCAGGTGAAGAAGGCGCAGCCGGCGGCGATGAAGGTCTGAATGATCATGATCATCGAGGAGGCCACCTTGACCCCGTCCTGCATCATGAAGCCCATCACCTTGCCGCCGTCACTGAGCCCGTAGGTGTAGACCCGGCTGACCAGGAAGGCCCCGAAGGAAACGGCGAAGACCGGAAAGGCCAGCTTGTTGCGCAGCAGAAGCAGAAGCGAACCGAGCACCCCACCCCAGACGCCGATGGCCCAGATGGCGGTCATCCAGACCGGCATGGCCTCATAGTAGGCGATCTGGTCGGGCGTCATGCCGGCGCTGGCCAGATAGGCCGCCCCCTTGGTCATGCTCATCGTGTAGTCGTAGCCGCCATAGGCGTTCCAAAACACGGCGACGGCTCCCACCGCCCACAGGTGCCAGGGCGTTTTCACGGTCATATCGGTCATGGTCCCCTCCCAAGGTTGATCGATGAGGGGGACGCTAGACCCAAAACCGCCGTTACGGCAACGTCAGGCGACCGGGCAGAGGAAGCGGGCGTAGTGGTCGCTGGAGACGATCAGCTCCAGCCCGAGCCGATGGTAGAAGGCCCGGGCGCGGGGGATGTCGGTGACCTCGACGGTGACTTGGTTGAGGTTCATTCGCCGTCCTGTCGCGCCGCCCGCAGCGCCGCCCAGCGTTCCAGCCGCTCCTTCACCTTGGCCTCATGCCCCTCGCCTTTCGGGGCGTAGAACACGCGGCGCTCCATCCCGTCGGGGAAGAAGTTGGCACCGGAGAAGCCTTCGGGGGTATCCGGGTCGTACTGGTAACCCTTGCCGTAGCCGAGCGACTTCATCAGCTTCGTCGGCGCGTTGCGGATGTGGGCCGGGGGCATGAGCGAACCGGTCTCCGCGGCCGCCCGTTTCGCCGCCTTGAAGGCTTCATAGACGCCGACCGACTTGGGCGCGGTGGCCAGATGGACCACGGCCTGGGCGAGGGCGAGTTCGCCCTCCGGGGAACCCAGGAAGTCGTAGGTATCCTTGGCCGCATTGGCGACCAGCAGGGACAGGGGATCAGCCTCGCCGATGTCCTCGACCGCCATCCGCACGATGCGGCGGGCGAGATACAGGGGATCCTCGCCGCCATTCAGCATCCGCGCGAGCCAGTAGAGGGCCGCGTCCGGGTCTGATCCACGAACAGATTTATGCAGCGCAGATATGAGGTTATAGTGTTCTTCTCTGCTCTTGTCGTAAGCGGGAGCCCGCTTCTGCAGGATGCCGGCCAGGGCCTGGACATCCAGCGGCTCCGTCGAGGTCAGGTCGAACAGGACCTCGGACATGGTCAGCAGGTAACGGCCGTCGCCGTCGGCCAGCGCCAGCAGGGCGTGGCGGGCCTCGGGGGTCAGCGGCAGGGCCTTGCCCTCCTGCGCCTCGGCCCGGATCAACAGTTGATTGAGCGCCGCATCGTCCAGCCGCCTGAGCACATAGACCTGTGACCGGGACAGCAGGGCCCCGTTCAGCTCGAACGAAGGGTTCTCGGTCGTGGCCCCGACGAGGGTGACGATCCCTTCCTCCACGAACGGCAGGAAGCCGTCCTGCTGGGCGCGGTTGAAGCGGTGGATTTCATCGACGAAGAGCAGGGTCGACTGGCCGGCGGCGCGGCGCATGCGGGCGGCCTCGAAGGCCTTCTTCAGGTCGGCGACGCCCGAGAAGACGGCGCTGATCTGCTGGAACTGATAGCCGGCGGCCTGGGCCAGCAGGCGGGCGATGGTGGTCTTGCCGGTGCCCGGTGGCCCCCACAGGATCATCGAACCCAGCCGCCCGGCCTCG
>JAIESL010000132.1 GCA_019746095.1 Caulobacteraceae bacterium | reverse complement strand
GTCGGCAAAGACGCGATAGCGCCCCTCGCCCTTGACCTGCTCAACGGCAGTCTGGAATGCGGCGGTATAGTCGAACATCAGGATGGGCCTCGCGAAACCGCGGAAGATGTCCCACCTCGATCCCGAGGCGTCACCTCCGGTAATCTCCGCGTTGACGCCGGGTCAGACGCGCTGGACGAGGATCGTCATACGGACCAGTTCCGACAGGCTGCGGGCCTTCATCTTGGTCATGACATTGGCGCGATAGACCTCGACGGTCCGGGGACTGATCTCGAGGTCATATGCGATCACCTTGTTGGCGTGGCCGGCCACCAGACCCTCGAGCACCTGACGTTCCCGCGCGGATAGCGAGGCGAGGCGTTCTGCCACCTCCGCGTCCGGGCCCTCCTGCCTGGCGGTCCCCGGGTGGTCGGCGAGCGCGGTCTGGATGGAGGACAGCAGGGCCTCGTCATCGAACGGCTTTTCAATGAAGTCCTTGACCCCGGCCCGAACGGCTTCAATCGCGAGGGGGACGTCGGCGTGGCCCGTCATGACGATGACCGGGTGGCGCACGCCCATCGCCGCAAGACGTCGAACCATCTCCAGTCCGTTCATGTCCGGCATACGCACATCGGTGATGATGCAGCCGGGCTCCAGACGGTCGGCATGGGCCAGGAGGGCGGCCGCAGAGTCATAGGTCCTCGAAACGAGGTTTGCCGTGTCGAGGAGGAAGGCCAGGGAATCCCGGATTGCCGCGTCATCATCGACTACATGAACGACCGGCTCATTCGCCATCTGAGAGTTCCTCTTCGCCTACGACCGGCAGCGTAAAGCAGAATCGGGTGCCGCCACCCCGATTCTCTTCGACCCAGATCCGGCCGCCGTGCGCCTCGATGATCGTGCGCGATATGGACAGGCCGACGCCCATCCCTGTGCGCTTGGTGGTCACGAACGGCTGGAACAACTGGTCCGCAATGTCAGGACTGATTCCGGACCCACTGTCGGCCACCGTCACCCGGGCCAGATCGTCCGCGGCTGGGTCGATACAGACATCGAGCATCTTCTTCGGTGCCCCGTCCATGGCTTCCAGGGCGTTTCGGATCAGGTTGAGCACCACCTGCTGGATCTGGACCTTGTCGGCCAGCACCATGTCGATGCCGGGGGAGAAGCGGAACAGGACCCGCACGCCATGCTCCTTGGCCCCGACCAGGGCCAGGGCGGCGGCCTCTTCAATGAGTTTGGGAAGGCTCTCAAGCCGGCGTTCTGTTTCGCCGCGGGCGACAAAGTCGCGAAGCCGACGGATGATCTCACCGGCGCGAAGGGCCTGCTCCCCGGCCTTCTCTATGGCGTCCTGCAGCCGTTCACGGGGAACGGGCTCGGCCGCGAGCAGACGCGACGAACCCTTCAGATAGTTCGCCATCGCAGACAGTGGCTGGTTGAGTTCATGTGCCAGGGCCGAAGCCATCTCACCCATGGCGGTGAGACGGGAGATATGGACCAGCTCGGACTGCAGCTCCTGCAGCCGCCGTTCGGTCTGCTGACGCTCGCTGAGGTCGCGGACAAAGCCGGTGAAGAAGCGCTGCTGACCCGAGATCATCTCGCCGACCGACAGTTCCATCGGAAAGGTCGAGCCGTCCTTCCGCTCGCCGACAACCACCCGGCCGACGCCGATGATGCGCCGCTCCCCGGTGGTCAGATAGCGGTCTAGGTAGCCGTCATGGTGCTCGCGATAGGGGACCGGCATGAGCCGGCTGACGTTCTGGCCGATCATCTCTTCCGCCGTCCAGCCGAACAGGCGCTCTGCTGTGTGGCTGAACGATCGAATGGTTCCGCGTTCGGTGATCACCACCATGGCATCGGGTACAGTGGCCAGAATGGACTGCAGGTGGGCCTCGCGCGTACGCAGGTCCTGGTTCACGGCCACGGCGCGGGACCGCATGGTCTGGAATGCCTCACCGCCTGACGTGATCGCCGCGCCGATCATCAGGAAGATCAGTCCGCCGACAAGGTCCCCGGCCCCGAGCGGCGTGAACAGCGCCGTCATGGACAGCCCGCAGACAAGGCCCAGCAGCGTCGCCAGTGTTCCTGGAACGGCGCCACCCAGTGCTGCAGCGCCGACGACCGCAGGAATGAAGAACAGGAGCGCGAGGCGGTCCGCCAGCAGCGGCTCCATGGCCAACTGCAAGGCGAGCCCGGCGGCCGTCCCGACCAGGGCGATCACCAGACCGAGGCGTGTGTGCCGGATGGCCAGCAACCAGTCCCAGGCCTTGCGGGTCTCAAGCACCCCTGTCGGTGTCGTTGTCATTACCGCCTCCGCAACACCCCGTAGGTGAAACCCCCGAATTCCACCAGATGCACGCCGCCGCTAGGTCGACAATCGCCGTCCATCCGATGCCGAAAGACCGACCCGCCCATGTCGCCTCGCACCCTGCCGCCGGCCTGGCGCGCACACGCTGCCCGCAGTCTCCCGCGCTACACCAGCTATCCGACGGCCATCGCCTTCGAGCCGGGCCTTGATCCGGCGCGGGCGAGGGATCTGCTGGCGACCCTGCGCGCCGACGATGTGATCTCGGCCTATGTCCACATCCCGTTCTGCCGTCGCCTGTGCTGGTACTGCGGTTGCCACACCAGCGTCGTCCATGACTACGGGCGGGTCGGCGCGTTCGTCTCGACGCTGCTGCAGGAGATCGATCTCTGGGCGGACGCCTTGGGCCCCCATGCCGGGGCGGCCCATCTCCATTTCGGCGGCGGCAGCCCGAATGCGCTTTCACCCGCCGACTTTCTGGCCGTCGTCCGCCGCCTGGGCCAGCGCTTCGCCCTGCGTCCGGACGCAGAGGTCGCCGTCGAGCTGGACCCCGGCAGGCTGTCCGACGCCTTCATCGACGCGCTGGGGGAGGCGGGAGTGACCCGCGCCAGCCTGGGGGTCCAGACGTTCGACCCGGACGTGCAATCCCGGGTCAACCGCGTCCAGCCCTTCGACCTGGTTGCCGCTGCCAGTGATCGACTGCGCAGGGTCGGTGTCGGCGCGATCAATTTCGACCTCATGTACGGCCTTCCGGGCCAGACGCCGGAGAATGTCGCGGCATCGGCCGAGGCGGCGATGACCCTCAGGCCGGACCGGGTCGCCGTCTTCGGCTATGCCCATGTGCCGTGGATGAAAAAGCATCAGGTGATGATCCGCGACGCCGAGCTCGCGGACGGCGACGGCCGCTGGGCGCAGGCCGAGGCCGCCGATGTGGCGCTGCGGGCGGCGGGCTACGAACGGATAGGCCTTGACCATTATGCCCTTCCGGACGACCCCCTGGCCTTGGCGGCTCGACACGGGCGGCTGCGCCGCAATTTCCAGGGCTACACGGACGACCCTGCGCCGGTACTCTTGCCGATCGGGCCGTCTTCCATCGGCCGTTTCGCCAGGGGCTTCGTCCAGAACGCCTCAGCCACCGACGTCTGGAGCCGTGCGGTCGAGGCCGGCTGCCTGCCGGTGGCCCGGGGCCTGCCGCTCACCGCCGAGGACATACTGCGCGCCGCCGTCATTGAGCGGCTGATGTGTGATCTGACGGTCGACGTCGACGCCGTCTGCAGGAGCCACGGCTTTGATCCCTCCGCGCTGGACGACGCGGTCGCCGCTGCGGCGACCCTGCAGCCGGACGGCCTTTGCCGGGTCGAGGGGCGACAGGTGAGTATTCCGGCGGACGCCTATCGGTTGATGCGGGTCACCGCGGCCTGTTTCGACGCCGGGCTGGCCGACGCCGGGCAGCGGCATGCGCGGGCGGTCTAGGCGGGGCAGGGACATCCGGGAAATCCCCTAGGGGGCAAACCCGAATACCGGCGCGGAACACTCTCGCCCAAGGTTGCAGCATCATCCCGCTGGAGATTCCGATGACTGCCCTGCGCTACTCCGAACCTCGGCAAGCCGTTGTTCCGACGTCAGATGCGGCGATCGACGGCGATCTCTCCGCGGTTTTCGCCACGGCCACGGCAGCTCCCCGGTCGCCCTTCGCGGCCGGCGACGCGCTGTTCCGGCAGGGCGACCCGGTCCGACTGGTCTACCGGATCCTCAGAGGTGCGGTCATCAGCTACAGACTGCTGAGTGACGGTCGCCGCCAGGTCACCGGCTTTCATCTGCCCGGGGATTATCTCGGCCTCGAGGCCGGTGTGGAGCACGCGACCACGGCAGAGGCCCTGGGTGCCGTCGACGCGCTGGCGATGGAGCGTTCAGAACTGGCGGCCAGTGCCGTGACCGACATCGGTCTGGCCCGTGCCCTGTGGCAGGTGTCTGTGCGGGCCTTCCAGCGCAGCGAGGATCACGCCCTGATCCTGGCCCGGCAAGGGGCAACCGAACGGGTCGCCGCCTTCCTGCTGGACTTCGCGCAGCGCAACGGCGGTGTTCTGACCATTGACCTGCCGATGACCCGGCAAGACATTGCAGACCACGTCGGTCTGACCATTCACACCGTGTCGCGCACGCTTTCGCAACTGCAGGCCCAGGGCATGATCGAAGCCCGGTCGAGCCGTCAGGTGCGGCTGCTGGACCGCCAGCGTCTGGAATGGCTCTGCGCGTGAGCGGCCTGCCCGCGAGCGCCGGCCCGCGACCGACCGTCATCCTCGTGGATGATGATCCGGCCGTGACTCATGCCGTGCAGTTCTCCTTCGACCTCGAAGGACTGGATGTGCACAGCTACTGCGACGCCGAAAGTCTGCTGGCCGAGGTGAACCTGCCCAGGAACGGCTGTCTTGTGGTCGATCAGAGCCTGCCCGGACTGTCGGGGCTGTCGCTCATGGAGGCCCTGCGCGCGATCGGCGTGACCCTGCCGGCGATCCTGATCACCACCAATCCTCGCGCTGCCGTGCGTGACCGGGCGGCGACCGCCGGGATCCCGATCATCGAGAAACCCCTGCTGACCGATGCGCTGCTGACGGCCGTGCGCGCGGCCCTGTCCCAGCCGGCTGCCCAGCCGGCCTGAAGCCCTGCCTCAAGCCGTCCGGAGAAGGGCGGGTCCTGGCCTGGAGACCAGTTCCAATCCGATCACGGCCACACAGAGCGCGGTGACGGCCAGGGCACCGGCCGCGACACACAGGTTGCAGTGGTCGGCTGTCGGGCCGCAGAATTCGACGGCCGCGGCCATATGATCCGCCGCAAGCAAGCCGGTCGCAGCGGCCGCAATGCCCAGTGCCAGGCCGAGGCTGATAAGGGCCCCGCCCAGGAACCTGAGGTCGTCCATGTCGCGTGTTGGCATTTCGGGTCTCCGTCACCGCACAGAGCCTGAACTTTGCCTCCCCAGCTTTGCTTTGGCGCAATGCGGGAGCCGCCGATAGCGGGCACCGAGGCCACTCTCTCAGAGGGGTTTGCCCGAATGCCTACCGTCGTCTCGCAAGACACCGACACCCCGGTCGATGTCGTTGCCCTGTTCCTGTTCCTGGGGGTGGCCGCGGTCCTTGCGCTGCTGGCGACGGGTCTCACCGATGATCCGGCTTTCCGGTTTCACGGCTATTTCTTCATGGCGGCCTCGGTCCTGGCGCTGAGCGCCCTGACGATCGGAGTGGCCCACGGCAAATTCCGCTCCGACCCCGGTCGCTACCAGGACGGGGTGATCCGCGCCGGCGTGATCGCCACCATGTTCTGGGGCGTCATCGGCATGACGGTCGGCGTGTTGATCGCCGCGCAGCTGTCCTGGCCCGGAATCTTCTACTTTCCCGACCATGGCTGGCTGAATTTCGGGCGGCTGAGGCCGCTGCACACGTCCGGCGTCATCTTCGCTTTCGGCGGTAACGCCCTGATCTGCACCTCATTCTGGGTGGTGCAGCGTACCTGCAAGGCGCGACTCGCCGGCGGGATCTGGCCCTGGTTCGTGTTCTGGGGCTACCAGCTTTTCATTGTTCTCGCTGCGTCCGGCTATGTCGCCGGTATCACCCAGTCGCGCGAATACGCAGAGCCCGAGTGGTACGTCGATATCTGGCTGACCATCGTCTGGGTCGCCTATCTGCTGGTCTTCCTGGGCACCATCTGGAAGCGCAAGGAACCCCACATCTACGTGGCCAACTGGTTCTATCTGGCCTTCATCGTCACCGTCGCCCTGCTGCATCTGGTCAACAACGCCGCCGTCCCGGTCGGCCTGCTGGAGGCTCGCAGCTACTCGGCCTTCGGCGGCGTCCAGGATGCCCTCGTGCAGTGGTGGTATGGCCACAACGCCGTCGGCTTCTTCCTGACCGCCGGCTTCCTGGCGATGATGTACTATTTCGTGCCCAAGCGGGTCGAACGGCCGGTCTATTCCTACCGCCTGTCGATCGTCCACTTCTGGTCGCTGATCTTCATCTACATCTGGGCGGGTCCGCACCACCTCCACTACACGGCCCTCCCGCAGTGGGCGCAGACGCTCGGCATGACCTTCTCGATCATGCTGTGGATGCCGTCCTGGGGCGGGATGATCAACGGCCTGATGACCCTGTCGGGGGCCTGGGACAAGCTCCGCACCGATCCCGTCGTCCGCATGATGGTCGTGGCCATTGCCTTCTATGGCATGTCGACCTTCGAAGGCCCGCTGATGTCCATCCGGACGGTCAACGCCCTGTCGCACTACACCGACTGGACCATCGGCCATGTGCACTCGGGTGCGCTGGGCTGGGTCGGCTTCATCAGCTTCGGCGCCATCTACTGCATGGTGCCCTGGCTGTGGAAGAAGGAGCGTCTGTACTCGAACAACCTGGTCGAGTGGCATTTCTGGATCGCGACGACCGGGATCGTTCTCTACATCACCGCGATGTGGGTCTCCGGCATCATGGAAGGCCTTATGTGGCGCGAGTACACGCCTGACGGCTTCCTCGCGAACAGCTTCATCGAGACGGTGTCAGCCAAGCACATCCAGAACGTCATCCGCACCGTCGGTGGCCTGATGTTCCTGAGCGGCACGCTCATCATGTCCTACAACCTGTGGCGAACGATCCGTCTGCCGTCCGTGCCCAACAGCGCGACGGTCCCGGCGACGACGATCGAGCCGCGTCTCCTGCCGGCCGAGTGAGGATCAGATCATGTGGAAACAGCATCACAGGTTCGAGCGCCACTCGCTCTGGTTGGTCCTCGGCATCACGGTCGTGGTGTCCATCGGCGGCATCGTTGAGATCGCGCCGCTGTTCTGGGTCGAGAGCACGATCGAGGAGGTCGAGGGCGTACGTCCCTACACCCCGCTCGAGCTGGCTGGACGTGACGTCTACATCGCGGAGGGCTGCTATGGCTGCCACTCGCAGATGGTTCGCCCGCTGCGTGACGAGGTCGAGCGCTATGGCCACTACAGCCTGGCCGCAGAGAGTATGTACGACCATCCGTTCCAGTGGGGATCGAAGCGGACCGGGCCCGATCTGGCGCGGGTCGGCGGCAAATACTCGAATGACTGGCACGTCCAGCATCTGACAGACCCGCGCTCGGTCGTGACCGAGTCCAACATGCCGCCCTACCGGTTCCTCGCCGAACAGGACCTCGACCAGCACGCGATCCAGGCCAAGCTGAGGGCCATGGTGGCGGTCGGCGTCCCCTATACGGCGGACCAGGTCGAGAACGCAGCCGCGGATCTGAACGCGCAGGTGGATCCGTTCGCCAGTGAAACGTCCGATCTGCGCAGCCGCTACGGCCCGCGCATCGCCCAGGGTGACTTCGACGGAAATCCCGCGCGGCTGACCAAGATGGACGCCTTGATCGCCTATCTGCAGCAGCTGGGCACCCAGGTCGACTTCCGCACCTATCAGGCTGAAGACCCGGAGAACCTGCGATGAGCGGCCTCGACTACGAAACCGTGGCGCGGTTCGCCCAGCAGGGCGGCACCCTCTATTTCGGGGCCGTTTTCATCGCCGGCATCGTCTACGCGATGTGGCCGAAGCATCGCGAGGCCTTCAAACGCCTCTCCCATCTGCCGCTCGAGAAAGACGAGGACGAGCATGTCTGAACGCGAGCGCGACGATCTTTCCGGTATCGAGACCACCGGGCATGAGTGGGACGGTATCCGCGAACTGGATAACCCGCTGCCCCGCTGGTGGCTGTGGATCTTCTACGGCTGCATCGCTGTGGCGGTCGTCTACTGGATCCTGATGCCGGCTTGGCCCGGGCTCAAGGGCTACACCCCGGGTATTCTCAAACAGTCCGACCGGGCCGAGGTCGCCGAACAGCTCGGCGCGCTGCAGGTCCAGCGCGGACGTGGTGAGGCGATGCTGGCGACGGCTTCCCTGCAACAGATCGAGTCCGACCCTGACCTGCAGGCGCATGCCCTGGCCGTCGGACAGTCGGTGTTCGGCGACAACTGCGCCACCTGCCATGGGGCGGGCGGCGGCGGGGCGCGGGGCTATCCCAATCTGCGCGACGATGTCTGGCTGTGGGGCGGCTCGCTTGAGGAAATCCAGCACACCCTGCGCGTGGGGGTTCGCTCGGCCCATCCGGAAACCCGGACCTCGCAGATGCCGGCCTTTGGTCGCGACGGCCTGTTCAGCCCGGCCCAGGTCTCCGACATGACGGAATATGTCGTGCGCCTGTCCGGTCGCCCGGCCGATGCCGCCGCCGTCGGGCGCGCCCAGCAACTCTATGCCGACAACTGCGCCGCCTGCCATACGCCGACCGGTGTGGGTGACCGCCTGCTGGGCGCTCCCAATCTGACGGATCGTGAGTGGCTCTACGGGTCAGACCGCGAGTCGATCCGAGGCCAGATTCACAACGGCCGCAACGGCGTGATGCCGAGCTGGGAGGGCCGGTTTTCGCCGGGCGTGATCAAGGCCCTGGCAGTCTATGTCCACGTCAACGCCGGGGGCGGCGAGGCGTCAGGAGCTGCTGCAGCCGCGCCATGACCATCATCATTGACCGGACCCGTGATCGTGCGGCGACGACGGGTCCGGTTTCAGTCGCCGAAAAGCAGCGCGAAAAGAACCGTCCCAAGGGCCTCTACAAGGCCCGCGTGCCGATCTACCCGAAACTGGTCAACGGCCAGTGGCGCTGGATCAAATGGGCGCTGCTGATCGTCATGCTGACGATCTACTATGTCACCCCGTGGATCCGCTGGGACCGGCCGGGTGCGCTTCCCGACCAGGCCGTTCTCGTCGACTTCGACGGCGGCCGCTTCTACTTCTTCATGATCCAGCTGTGGCCGCAGGAGGTGTATTTCATCACCGGTCTGCTGGTGCTTGCGGCCCTGGCGCTGTTCCTCGTGACGGCCCTGTTCGGCCGTCTGTGGTGCGGCTACGCCTGTCCCCAGACGGTCTGGACTGACCTCTACATCCATATCGAGCGGATGTTCGAGGGCGACCGCAATGCGCGGATGCGCCTCGATGCGGCACCGATGTCGTTCAACAAGCTGTGGCGCAAGGCGGGAAAACACGCGGTCTGGATCGGCACGGCCTTCGGAACCGGCGGGGCCTGGATCTTCTATTTCCACGACGCGCCGGACCTGATCCGCACCTTCTGGGTCGGGACCGCGCCCATGACGGCCTATGTCTCCTGCGCCATCCTGACCTTCACGACCTATGTCTTCGCCGGGCACATGCGCGAGCAGGTCTGCACCTATATGTGCCCCTGGCCGCGCATCCAGGGTGCGATGCTGGACGAGCAGTCCTTCCAGGTGACCTACCGCTACGACCGGGGTGAACCGCGCGGGCCCCACAAGAAGGCGGAGTCCTGGGAGGGACGGGGCGACTGCATCGACTGCAACCAGTGTGTGGTCGTCTGTCCCATGGGCATCGATATTCGTGACGGTGCCCAGCTGGAATGCATCAACTGCGGCCTGTGCATCGATGCCTGCAATGAGGTCATGGAGAAGGTTGGCCGTCCGCGAGGGTTGATCGCCTACGACACGGATGCGGCTGTCGCGGCCCGAAGCTGTGGCAAGAAGCCCGAGCATCATCTGATCCGGGCCCGGACCCTCTACTACGGCATCGCCCTGGCGGTGGTCAGCGGCCTCATGATCTGGGGCTTCAGCACCCGCAAGACGGTCGACGTTCATGCCTTGAGGGACCGGAATCCGGCGTCGGTCCGGCTGCACGATGGGGCTGTCCGCAATGGCTATACGCTGAAGGTAGCCAACCACGGTTTTGAAACGGCGACGCTGGAGATTCGCTATGCCGGCGTCCAGGGCGCGATCCTCAGAAGTCCCGGCCGGCCGGTTGCGAACCCGCTGCGCCTTGAGGTCGACCCCAACCGGGTCACCTCCATCCGGGTCTTCGTAACTGCGCCCGCGGCCTCGGTTGCCGACGGCAGCCAGCCTGCAACCTTCGAAATCCGGTCGGGGGACGAAGTCCAGACGGTCCGGACCGCCTTCGATTTTGGAGACACCCGTTGATGATCGCCCCCTCCAAACCGCCCCGGACTCCGTTCACCGTAAAGGGCTGGCATGTCGCCGCCGGGGTCGTGGCCTTCTTCGCCATTGTCATCGCAGTCGACGGGGCCTTTCTGACCCTTGCCTACCGCACCCACCCCGGGCAGGTCGCGCCCCGACCCTATGAGGCGGGCCTGATCTACAATGCCGAGCTTGAGCGCCTACGGGTCCAGGAGGCACTCGGCTGGCGAGCCGCTCTTGAGGCCCGACCGGACGGGTTGATCGCCCTGGTCCATGATCGGGATGGCCAGCCCCTGCGCGGGCTCAAGGTCACCGCCACACTGTTGCGACCTGCCACCGAGCAGGGCCGCAGCGTGCTGAACCTCACCGAGACGGCACCGGGCCAATATGTCGGGACCCATGCCGGCCTGTCCGGTGCCTTCGACGCCCGTGTCGATGCCAGCGGCGGCGGTCATTCATTCGTCGCCGAGCGGAGGCTGACATGGCCGTGACCTTCGATGCGGCGGGCCGGCCGGACATGTCCGCCTTCCTGCGGCGCACCGACGATGGGCAGACCCGCCTTGACCTGCTGGTGACAGGGGCGCGCTGCGCCGGCTGTATCGCCAAGATCGAGCGTGAGATGGGGCGCATTCCGGGCGTGGCCACCGCGCGCCTTAACCTGTCCACCGGACGTCTGGCCCTGGGTCTTGAGGGTGCCGCCGCTGATCCGGGCCGGATCATCTCCGCCCTTGAGCAACTGGGCTATCCGGCGACCCCCTACGACCCTGGCGCGGCCCTGGTGCAACGCGACCGTGAGGGACGGCAGCTGATCCTGGCCCTGGGCGTGGCGGGCTTCGGGGCCATGAACGCCATGATGTTCTCGGTCCCCATCTGGGCGGGACTGTTCGGCCAGGAACTGGGGCCGGCCACCCGCATGATGATGATGTGGATGTCGGCGGCCGTGGGCGCGCCCTGCGCCATCTTCGCAGGGATGACCTTCTTCAAGTCTGCCTGGCGATCGCTCCGCGCGGGCCGGGCCAATATGGACGTGCCGATCTCGGTGGGTGTGATCCTGACCCTGGCGATCAGCTTCTCCGAGACGATCCTGAACGGCCGCGACGCCTATTTCGATGCTGCCGTGTCCCTGCTGTTCCTGCTGCTGATCGGTCGCTGGCTGGATCATGTCCTGCGGGCCAGGGCGCGCAGTGCGGCCGGTGATCTGCTGGCGCTCCAGGCCCCGGTCGCCTGTGTGGTCGACAGGGCCGGTCGCGAGCGGTCAGTCCCGCTCAGTGAGGTCCAGCCGGGGGATGTCCTGCGCGTCCGTCCCGGCGACCGCATCCCGGTCGATGCCATCCTGGAGGCCGGGGAGGCCCTGCTCGACAACAGCCTGCTGACCGGGGAAAGCGCGCCGGAACGCCTGCAGACCGGCCAGCTTTGCCGGGCCGGCGCGCTCAATACCTCGGGTCTGCTGACGGTCCGGGCGCGGGCCCGGTCCGAGGACTCGGCCCTGGCGGCCATCGCCCGGCTCGTTGAGGCCGGTGCCCAGTCGCGCTCGCGCTATGTCCGGCTCGCCGACCGGGCCGCAGCCCTCTATGTGCCTGTTGTCCATGCGGCCGCCCTGGCGACCTTCGCCGGCGGCTGGGCCCTCGGACTGGAGCCGCGGGAAGCCCTGATCCGCGCCGTTGCCGTTCTGATCGTGACCTGTCCGTGCGCCTTGGGACTGGCTGTTCCGGCGGTCCAGGTCGTGGCCTCGGCGCGCCTGTTCCGTCGGGGTGTCCTGGTCAAGTCGGGGGCGGCGCTGGAGCGTCTGGCGGAGATCGATCATGTCGTGTTCGACAAGACCGGCGTCCTGACCGAGGGTCGCCCTGTCCTCGTCGGCGCATCGCCCCGGATGATCGCCCTTGCGGCCCCCCTGGCCCGGGCATCCGGCCATCCGATGGCACGGGCGATCGCGCGCGCGGCCGGGCAGGGTCCCATCGCCACCGAGGTGGTCGAGCATGCCGGCTTGGGCGTCGAGGGGTTGATCGATGGCCAGCGGGCCCGGCTGGGCCGCGCGAGCTTTGTCGGTGTCCCGACCCTGCAGTCCGGCGAGACTGACCTGTGGTTCGGCTTCGAGACAGGCCCCAAGGTAAGGCTTCAGTTCTCGGACGTTCTGCGGCCCGACGCGGCCGAAACCGTCCAGGCCCTGAAGGCGCGCGGGATCTCGGTCGAGATCCTGTCCGGAGACCAGGTCGGGGCGGTCAGGACTGTCGCCGACACCACCGGTGTGGCGGACTGGCGGGCGGGTCTGCTGCCGGCGGAAAAGGCCGAGGCGATCGACCGGCTCAAGGCCGAGGGCCGCAAGGTGCTGATGATCGGCGACGGGCTGAACGATGCTGCGGCGCTGGCGCGGGCGCACGCCGCCATCGCACCGGGATCCGCCCTGGAGGCCAGCCAGAACGCCGCCGATCTTGTGCTGACACGGGACTCCCTGATGGCGGTGGTGGAGGCCATTGACGTAGCCCGGTCGGCTCGCCGTCGGGCGCTCGAGAATTTCGGCTTTGCCACCCTCTATAATCTCGTTGCCGCGCCGGCTGCCATGATCGGCCTGGTGAACCCCTTCGTGGCGGCCCTGGCGATGTCGGGCTCTTCCCTCGTCGTCACGCTCAACGCGCTCAGGGTCAGGAGCCCGCGATGAACATCCTCCTGCTGCTGGCTCCGTTCTCGGTCTTCCTCGGCCTCCTGGCGGTCGGTGCCTTTGTCTGGACGCTGCGGACCAGCCAGTATGACGACATCCAGGGGGCGGCAGAACGTATCCTGATCGACGACGACGACCACCCCGATGCGCCGGAAGCCGGGGATGCGGCCGGCCGGTAATCAAGGCGGCCGGAGCTGCGCCCGATAAGTCCGGCCAGGGGCAACGCTCCGGCCTGAGTCCCATGACCGCCCCCGATTTGCTTGGGGGTGGCGTCTGCCATGGCTCCTTCCGTTCCATCATTCCCTAGCAGGGCGGCGATCGGCTCCGACCGTCCGTCCTTGACCGCGCCGCCTCCAGAGCCGATTCAAGCCCCGGTCTGTCCGTCTCACGAGTCAATGGACCATAAAGCCAGTCTTTAGTATTATGGGGCCGTCCGGGGTCAGCGTTCGGATGAAACGGGTCCCGAACACCTCGGGCGCACACGGCGGCTACACAGGAGCAATGATGGCCCAGCGGGGTGGAATCCTTTCCCTTGCCTGTGTGCTGGCCACGATCTGCGCACCGCTGCCGGTCCTGGCCCAGACACCGGGCGCGACGGATGAGGCCGTGGGTCCGGCCGGGGCTTCCGGCGTTCTGAGCTTCCCGCCCGAGTTCTTCGCCGAGGCCAGGCCGACCACGGCGAGCGAAATGGTCGGGCGTGTCCCCGGCTTTGTCATGATCGACATCGAGCAGGACGTGCGCGGACTGGCCGGGGCGACCGGGAATATCCTGGTTGATGGCCAGGTTCCGTCTCTCAAGTCGGTTAGCCTGAGGAGTTTTCTGCAGCGAATTCCCGCTGGAACGGTTGAGCGGATCGACCTGATCCGGGGCGGAGCGCCCGGCATCGACATGCAGGGTCAGCCCGTCGTCCTGAACATCATCCGTCGTGGCGGATCCTACTCAACCCTGTCCTCCACCGTCTTCGTGAAGGTCTACCCGGAGGGTGGACCCGGCGGCCACGCCCGCATTGAGGCCGCGCGGCGTTCCGATGCCTTTTCGCTCGAGGGGACCCTGTCGTTCCGGGATGAGCTGATGCAGATGGATTCGGGTAATGGGCCGGTCTCGCTTCGCTCGGCCGACGGCACCCTGATCCAGTCGGGCGACTTCAGCACGGACTTCAGGACCCGTGCGCTTGAGGGCGGGCTGGCGGCCGAGTTCGATCTGGGAGCCGGAAACCTTCGGCTCAATTCGACCCTGCGATCAAACAACAACGACCGGAATGAGCTCTATGAGCTCGTCAATGTCATGACAGGCCTGGTCCGTGAAACGACCGCATCGGCCTTTGAAAGCACCGGTGGGGAGCTGGGCGCGGACCTTGAGTACCGCCTCAGCGAGCGATGGCTGTCGCGGCTGGTACTGATCCAGACCTATGAACGCGATACCCAGCTCTCGGGGAGTACCGGACGAAGGGCCCCGGAAGAGGCCAGCGAGATCGCGACTGCCATGGAGAGCATCCTGCGGGGAAGCGCGACCTTTCAGGCGTCCGACGCGCTCAAGCTGGAGTTCGGTGCCGAGGGGGCCTTCAACAGCCTCGATGTGGAGTCCTCACTGTCATCTGGCGGTGTGCCGGTCATCCTGCCGGTCGCCAATGTGCTGATCGAGGAGGGACGGGCGGATGTGTTCGTCGCGGCGAGCTGGTCCCCGATGGACGGTATCGACCTGGAACTGTCGGCCCGATACGAGCGCTCGACAATTTCCCTGAGCGGAGACGCCCGGCAGGAGAAGACGCTCTCCTATTTCAAGCCACGGTTCCTTGCCGGCTGGGAGGTGAGGCCCGGCACCCAGTTGCGACTGCGGCTCGAGCGTGAGGTCGGCCAACTGGATTTCGAGGATTTTGCCGCATCCACGGACTTTGGCGAAGGTGTCGTCAGCGCAGGCAATCCGGACCTCGAGCCCGAGGTGGCCGATGTGTTCGAAGTCACGGCCGAGCAGCGGTTCTGGGGCAGGGGGGCGATGCTCCTGTCCTACCGCCATGACCGGGTGCAGCAGGTCGTGGATCTGATCCCGGTCGCGGGTCGCTTCGACGCGCCGGGCAATATCGGCGACGGCACGCGGGACGAAGTCCGACTGAGCCTGACTCTCCCGCTTGACCGGCTGGGCGTCAGCGGCGCGATCGTCCGGTTCAACGGGACCCGTCGGTGGTCCTCCGTGACCGACCCGGTCACCGGTCAGGATCGCCGCATCTCGGGAGAGCGACCGTTTGAAGGGGATATCCAGATCTCCAGGGACCTTCCGTCGCTCAGGTCCACCGTGGTGCTTGAGGGTGACCTTGCCTATTCGTCGCGTTCCTATCGCCTGCGTCAGGTCCAGACGACCGAACAGGGGGGCTGGTGGAAGCTGTTCTGGGAGTATTCGCCGCGGCCCGATCTGGCGTTTCGTTTCCAGGTCGAGAATTTCTCATCAAGGGAACGGACCCGGATCCGGGAGCTCTATTCCGGGCCGCGCGATGTGGCGGGGATCAGTGCCATCGAGCGCCGCAGCGCCACCTTCGAGCCCTTCTTCTTCGCGCGGGTTCGCAAGACCTTCTGAGGGCTGCGTCCCCGCGTCAATCCAGCCAGTCCGGCCGGCGCGGTGCAGACTGTCCGGTCAGGGCGGCCGTGATGCAGTCCGACAGGCTCCCCAACCGCACGGCCCGACCGCTGAGCCCGGGGCCGTAGTGGGCGTATTTCCCCGAATTGGTCAGGGCTGTCCGGGTCCCCGGCGGAAAGACCGGCTCCCGGATGGAACACCAGCAGATGTCCTGGATGACCTGTACTCCGCTGGCCCTGAGCCGGGTCAGCAGTCCTTCCGCGCCGGCCTGGCGGATCACCTCGCGCCCCGCCGTCACGATCACCTGGGTTCCGGCATGCCGACGCCGGCCTGCGAGGCCGTCGGCCAGGGCCCGGCATTCCCCGAGAGAGGCGTGCGGGCTTCCGATCGCCACCAGTTCCACGGCCGCTGCGCCGCCATTCAGATGCGCCCAGGCGGTGCGCAGATCGTCGCGGGTGATGGCCAGACGATCGGCGTCCGGGGTCGCCGCCCTGTCCGCTTCAGGGGTTACGCCCTCGATATGCAGCATGGGCGACGCGGAGGTCGTTCCGAAGGCGGCGCAGAGGGCTTTCAGGTCGTCGGACGACGGATGTCCCGGTGCGAGACCACACAGCAGAGGGATCCGGTCGGGTGAGCGTTGTCCTGCCAGATAGCCGACCAGCGGCCAGAAGCCGTCGTCGATCTTGTCGGGCAGGTGGACATCGATGACCCGCTGCGCCTTGCGGGCGGCATCGAGATAGACCCCTGACAGCGGTGCCCTTCCGGTCAGGGCGATACACAGATCGAGGAAGTCCGGATGTTTCGCCGTGCGCGCGCCCAGCACGGTGTTGGCATAGATCACGGCATTGGATTCGGACCAGGCGATCACCTCCTCTGCCGCCGGCGCGGTGTCCAGCAGATAGGGCGCACAGGTGAAGCTGGGACGACATCCCATCTGCACATAGGCGTCGGCCAGCTCTTGCGCCGGCAGGCCGAACGCGGCGGCCACGCCCTGTTCACGCCAGTTCTGCCGGTCCACGGAAATGGCGTTCATCGTGGTGGGTAT
Source organism: Caulobacteraceae bacterium (assembly GCA_019746095.1). Classification (GTDB taxonomy): domain Bacteria; phylum Pseudomonadota; class Alphaproteobacteria; order Caulobacterales; family Caulobacteraceae; genus Brevundimonas. Next base: position 1,031 of record JAIESL010000132.1, on the reverse strand, counting down.
GCGGACCTTTCCGCCCAGGTCGGCCATCCTGCGCGCAAAGGTCAGATTGGCCGGGCTGGCATAGATGCAGCCGTCGATATGGCCCTGTGAGACCTCGATCAGACACTCCGCGCCCTGGCTGGCGGCCATGGCGCAAAGAATCTGCATCGACTGCTGGACCGCCGGACCCTCGTCACCCGCCAGCATCGCCCGATCCGCCGCGGACAGATCCAGGGCGGACGTCAGCGGTGGCTTGACGGCGACCTGCAGACCGTCCGCCTCAAGCGCGTTTCCGGTGATGCGCACCGCGGCGGCCCCGGTCAGCGAGTCAAAGACTGCAGCCGAAACCCGCAGCACCGGCAGGATGCGGTCGAACATCCCGGCAGCCACCAGGGCTCCCAGGGTCAGAACATCCTCGGGGTCCCGGAAGATCAGGGCCGCAGGCCCACGACCGCTCAGGACCAGATCCAGCAGCACCCCGCTTCCGGTACAGGATCCCCGGCTCGAGGGCATAACAAGGATCCTGCCCGTCAGGGACTGACCCAGCAGCGGGTGATGGACGTCGATGATCCGCCCGGTCGCCGGATCGACACCCCCCCAGAAGCTGAGGGGTTCGTCCGTGGAGAGGACCGCCCCGGCCGCCTCGCCCGCGAGAATGAACTGTGCCTGGTCGCCGTCCTGCATCATCTCAACCGGATCCTGTCCCAGGCCGCATTACCTTTCGCCCCGGCTACAGGGGTTGGCAAGCCGCGCCGCCGGGCAGCCCATTGGGAAGAACCGCCCGGGACGCTTCCCGGGGAACCTTTGCCGGAGTGAGCCGCTGGCTCATGGTGCCTCGGGCGAGCGCTGCGAAGGTCTGCACACCTTGCCGAGGGAGGTTGATCATGGAGCGGCGGGCAAAGCCATGATGACGGCGCGCTTGGCCGGGCCTGTTCCGGCTTGCTGCCCTGGCAATGCAGGGGATATCGACAGGGAAACCCGTCCGGGGGCGAGGGAATAGCATGCGACTCAAATCCAGACCGGTCCTGATCATCGCGGCGGCGGTTCTGGTC
>JAIESL010000044.1 GCA_019746095.1 Caulobacteraceae bacterium | reverse complement strand
TTCCTGATTCCCAAAAGCCCTCTTCTCGGACATTCGCAGAGGCCGCATGAAGATTTTCCGGGGGCTTCTCGTGGACAACCGCAACCAGTTGATCCTCGACGAAATCCAGAATCGCGGCACGGTCGACCATGCCCCGGTCTATCCGCGCGAGGTGGTGCGCCGGGCGCTGGAGCTGTCGGCCAAGTCGATGATCATCGTCCACAACCACCCGTCCGGCGACCCGACGCCGTCCCGGCCCGACATCGAGATGACCCGCCAGATCATCGAGGCCGCCCGCGCCCTCGGTATCGACGTCCACGATCACCTGGTCGTCGGCCGCGACGGCGTGGCCAGTTTCAGGCAACTGGGGCTGATGTGAGCGGCCCCTCCCGCCGCCGCCTCCTCGCCGCCGCCCCGGTCGCGGCCCTGGCGACCTCGGCCGCAGCCCGATCCACCGCTCAGGCCACCACCGCTGCCGTCATGGTCTCGACCTGGGATTTCGGCGCCGCCGCCAATGCCGCCGGGATCGCCGCGCGCGCCGCCGGCGGCTCGGCCCTGGACATGGTCGAGGCCGGCGGCCGCGTGGCCGAGGCGGATGAGAGCAATGCCTCGGTCGGCTACGGCGGCCTGCCCGACCGCGACGGCCGGGTGACCCTCGACGCCTGCGTCATGACCTGGGCCGGGGACATCGGTGCCGTCTGCGCGCTGGAAGACATCGTCCACGCCGTCTCGGTCGCCCGCCGGGTGATGGAGCGGACGCCCCACACCATGCTGGTCGGCGAGGGCGCGCGCACCTTCGCCCTCGAACAGGGCTTCGAGCCGCAGAACCTGCTCACCCCCCGCGCCGAGGCGGCCTGGCGGGAGTGGCTGAAGACCGCGAACTACGCCCCGCGTATCAACAGCGAGAACACCGACTGGCGCACCATGCCCGGCGGCCCGGGCAATCACGACACCATCGGCCTGCTGGCCATCGGCGCGGACCGGCGGATGGCCGGGGCCTGCACCACCTCGGGCATGGCCTTCAAGATGCGCGGCCGGGTCGGCGACAGCCCGATCATCGGTGCCGGCCTCTATGTCGATGACGAGGTCGGCGGCGCCACCGCCACCGGCGTCGGCGAGGACGTCGTCCGCGTCGCCGGGGCCCATGCCGTGGTCGAGGCCATGCGCCACGGCCTCGACCCCGTCGCCGCCTGCCGCAGCGTGATCGAACGACTGGCCCGGCTGCGGGGCACACGGGTCGCGGGCTCGCAGGTCGCCCTGCTGGCGCTGGACAAACAGGGCCGCGCCGGGGCCTTCGCCCTCCAGCCCGGCTTCACCTATGCTGTCACCGACGCCACCGGCCAGACCCGGATCGAGCGCGCGGGAGCCCTGTTCTCATGACCATACTCCGCACCGACCGGCTGACCCTGACACCAGTGCAGGAAACCGACTTTCCCGACCTGTGCGCCCTGTGGGGTGACCCCGTCTTCGCGGCCAGCATCTTCCCGGCCCCCCTGTCGTCCGAGGACGTCTGGTTCCGCCTGCTGCGCGACATGGGCCACTGGCAGGTCAAGGGGTACGGCAACTGGTCGATCCGCGAGACGGCGACCGGCGACTATGTCGGCAGCGTCGGGGTGCTGGACTATCGCCGTATCCTCGATCCCGCCTTCGACGCCCCCGAACTGGGCTGGGGCGTGGCCCCGCGCTTCCAGGGCAAGGGCCTGGCCTTCGAGGCCGTCTCGGCCGCCCTGACCTGGTGCGACGACACCCTGAACGCCCCGCGCACCGTCTGCATGATCTCCCCCGACAATGCCCCCTCCCACGCCCTGGCGGCGCGGGCGGGCTACAGCCCCTATGTCGAGACGACCTACAAGGGTTGGCCCGTCGTGCTGCTGGAGCGACCGGCCCCATAACACCGGGGTCGGGGCGGCCTGCGCCGTAGCCCCCCATTAAGGTTTCCGCGCCATCATCACCGGAGACTCCGGAGACTGCGCCTTCCATGCCCATGCCTGTCGAAACGCTTCGCAGCCATCTGACCGAAGCCTTTCCCGACGCCGAGATCGTCATCGACGATCTGGCCGGCGACGGCGATCACTATCGCGCGCGCATCGTGGCCACGGCCTTTGCCGGCCTGTCGCGCGTGCGCCAGCACCAGCTCGTCTATGCCGCGCTGAAGGGGAAGATGGGCGGCGAACTGCACGCCCTGGCGCTCGAAACCTCCGCACCCCCATCGGCGGGAGACTGAACCCATGCGCTACCGTCCCTTTGGCCTGGCCGGACAGGCGGTTTCCTGTCTGACCCTCAGCCTCGGCGCACGCGACATCGCCGGCGGTGCCGAGGCCGGACGCGAGCTGGTCTATTCGGCGCTGGAAGCGGGCATCAACTCCTATCGCCTCGAGACCGCCGACCCGGTCCTGGCCGAGGTGCTGGGCGAGGCCCTGCGCCACGTCGACCGCAAACTGGTGCAGGTGTCCCTGACCCTCGGGGCCGGCGACGGCCGCCGGGGCTCACAGCGCGACTTCTCGGCCCAGGGCATCACCGCCTCGATCGACCGGGCCCTGCATACCTCGGGCCTCGGCTGGTTCGACCTGGCCATCCTCGACGAGCCGGGCGACCATGAACTGCCGCAATCGACCCTCAACGCCCTCAAGGCCCTGCGCGCCACCGAACGGGTGCGGCTGCTGGGCATCTCCGGCGACAGCGGGGTCATGGACACCTATGTCTCGACCGGAGCCTTCGACGTCCTGGCCACCCCCTTCCACGTCAACGCCAGCTGGCAGGTCCGCGCCCGCCTGCGCGCGGCCAGCGAAGGCGACATGGCCATCTTCGTCTATGGCTATTTCCCCGACAGCCTGAACATCGCCAAACGCCCTGCCGTCGCTCCGGCGCCGAAGAAGGGCCTGTTCGGCTTCGGCGGCGGCCCCAAGGCCACCGAGGCACCGCAGACCCTCACGGGCCATTTCGCCTTTCTGCATCGCACCAACAACTGGTCGGCCGAGGCCATCTGCCTGGCCTACGCCCTGATGGACCCGTCGGTGTCCAGCGTGATGATCGAGGCCAGCGACGTCGAGCGGCTCAACACCCTGTCACTGGTTCCGGACCGTGACATGCCGCCCGGTCTGGCGGCCCAGATCGAAATGGCCCGGGTCGCGGGTGCCAAGGCGGCCTGACACGCCCTCCCGGCCCTTGACCGGCGCGTCCCCGCTCCATACCTGACGCCCTTCACCGAAAGGCCAGTGTCCGTGACCGATCAAGCCGAACCCGACCCCATCCACGCCTTCATCGCCGACACCCTGAAGGATCACGCGGTGGTCCTGTTCATGAAGGGCTCGCCCGATGCGCCGCGTTGCGGCTTCTCCTCGCTGGCGGTGCAGATCCTCGACCATATCGGCGCGGACTTCGTCGGCGTGGATGTGCTGCAGGACGAGGGCCTGCGCGACGGCATCAAGACCTTCAGCGACTGGCCGACCATTCCCCAGCTCTATGTGAAGGGTGAATTCGTCGGCGGTTCCGACATCGTGCGCGAGATGTTCAACGCCGGTGAACTCCAGGCGCTGATGGCCGAAAAAGGCGTGCCCCTCGGCGAGCAAGCCGAGGCCTGATGGCCCGCGCCGTCCTCGAACCCCGGGCCGACCGCGAGATCTTCGTCGTCCCGCTCGAGGTTCGCCCGGAACACATCGACGAGAACGGCCACGTCAACAATGTCGTCTATGTCGGCTGGCTGCAGGACGCCGGCACGGCGCACTGGAACGCCCGTTTCGACGAGGCGACCCGCGGCCGCTGGTCCTGGGTCGGGACCCGGCACGAGATCGACTATTTCCGCCCCCTGATGCCGGACTCGACCGGCGTGGTGGCCCGCACCTGGGTCGGTGACCCGCACGGCCCGCGCTTCAACCGCTATGTCCGCATCGAGGACAGCGAAGGCCGGGTCTGCGCCCAGGGCATCACCGAATGGGTGCTGGTGGATTCCACCACCATGCGGCCCCACCGCATCCCGGCGGACATGCTGCCGACCTTCGAACGGCGCTGACCGCTCAGCGCATGAGGCGGGCCAGGACCTGTCCATAGCGCCGGTCCGGCTGGCGTTCGCACTCACCGATGAGTCGCGGCCAGATCGCCTCCATCTCCCGCGCGGGTCGCAGCATGGCCTGGGTATCCCCGGTTCCGCCCTGCCCCATCAGGGCCAGCGTCATCAGCCCGACCGAGGCGGTGTAGAGGGTGGAGTCCTTGACGCTCTTTTCCGGCCACGTCTGCTGGAACCAGCGGGCCTGAAGCGCAAAGCTGCGGCACGTCATTTCCAGAAACCCATACGGCTGGAACACCACCTCGATCCGGTAGCGGGACGCGCGCTCCGGCGCGCGCAGGGTGGCTCCGGTGATCAGGCTGACGGCCTCGGCGTCCAGTATGTCAGACCGGGAGGACCCGACGAGCAACACCTCGCCCCTGGTCCCGTCCGGCTGCATGTCGACCTCGACGACCGCAGAGCCCGAATGGCCGGCGGCCATGCCCGCCTCGCTGTTCGTCTCGATGGGCCTGACGCGCACCACCGGCAGGGCTGCAGGGTCTGCCGCCGCCTCGGTCACAACCTCGGCTACGGGCAAGGCGACGGGTGCCGGGGCGACCGGGTCCTGAACCGCAAGCAAGGCCAGCAATGTTGAGATCATGAAGCCCCTCCCCGAACGGTCCGGGCCCGTATCGCCGGATCGCGTGCCGGCTTCAACCGGAACCTTCCGCGCCCGCCGACTCCGGCACCGGGCCCAGTCGGGCCATGGCTCCGGTTCTCCGGTCCTGGATTTCGGCCCTTGCGGCCAGTCGGCGCCATTGCAGGGCCATGCCGCGATAGTCGTCGGAAATGTCCCGCGGGAGGCCCTCGTCCGCACGCCGTTCCAGCTCCGCCGCCTTGTCCAGGCACTGTTGGACCGTAAACATCATCAGCCAAACTGCAGTATTATGAGGCCGGTTCCCTGCTGCAATGCAGCAATATGATCAGAATTCATTGCGCTTGCGCAACGAATGAAGCCTATAGGCCTTTACAGTAAGGCCCGGTCATTCATCGCGGCCGTTCAATATTGCCTGAATTTTTCGACGGGTAGGGCTTTCGCTTCGCGAGTCTCCGGTTACCATTTGGAGGGCCGGCCCTGGCTGCCCCCACGCCACTACATCCCGACGGCCCTCTCAGCCTGGCCCTGGCCGTGGTCGGATCCTCGACCGCGCCCCTGGTACTGCTGGACGGCGACCTGAAGGTCATTGCCGCCAGCGCCTCCTTCTTCACCGCCTTCCAGATCGACCCGGCCGGTGCCGTCGGCGAACCCTTCCTCAACCTCGGCGAGGGCGAGTGGAACCTGCACCGCCTGCGTTCCCTGCTGACCGCCACCCTGTCCGGCGCGGCCGATGTCAACGCCTATGAGATGGACCTCAGGAGCGCCCGTCTGGGCGGCAGCCGCTGCCTGATGCTGAACGCCCATCTGCTCGCATGGGGCGACGGGGCCCCCATCCGGCTGCTGCTGGGCATGTCGGACATCACCGACGCCCGGGCCAGCGAAAAGCTGAAGGACGACCTGCTGCGCGAAAAGGCCATCCTGCTGCAGGAGGTCCAGCACCGCGTCGCCAACAGCCTGCAGATCATCGCCAGCGTCATCCTGCAGAGCGCCCGCAAATCCCAATCCGACGAGACCCGCACCCATCTGAAAGACGCCCACAGCCGGGTCATGTCGGTCGCCGCCCTGCAACAGCAGCTGGCCGCCTCCCGTCTCGGCGAGGTCGCGCTGCGACCCTATTTCGACCAGCTGTGCCTCAGCGTCGCCGCCTCCATGATCCGCGACCATGACCAGCTGTCGCTCCGGGTCGATTGCGATGACAGCGCCGTGGACGCCGACATTTCCATCAGCCTCGGCCTGATCGTCACCGAACTGGTCATCAACGCCCTGAAACACGCCTTCCCCGGCGGTCGACAGGGCATCATCACCGTCAGCTACAAGGCCCACGGCCCGAACTGGATCCTGGCGGTCGCCGACGACGGCGTCGGCATGCCCACCGATGCAGCGAGTGCCACCCCGGGCCTGGGGACCAGTATCGTCGAGGCCCTGGCCAATCAGCTGAACGCCCGCGTCCGGGTCAACAGCGGCCACCCGGGCACCACGGTGTCGGTGATCCACACCCGCATCGGTGCCATTGAATCAAACAACCGGTCCGGCAAGGCCGTCTGACCGTCAGAGGTCAGGTCGGCGGCAGCTGGTAGGGGTTCTCGACCGAAGGGCGTGACCCGGGGGCCAGCCCCAGCTCCTCGAACGACCAGCGCAACTCGGTCCCTTCGGGCCGGCTTTCGCGGCAGCGGTCTTCCTTGATCCGGCGCAGGGTGATGATCGGGCCGTCGTTCGACGACCGCACCACCGGCGTGATGTCTTCCTTGGCCGTGCAGCCGTTCGAGGTGACCCAGAACACCGCCTCGTCGCGGGCGATGGCGGCCGCGTGGACGGGCTCGATCTGGCCGGGCAAGGCTTCGCGTGGCGTCTGGAACCGGCCTGCCATCTGCTGCACGGCGCTGCAGCCCGTCAGGGCCGTGGTCAGGGCCACCGCAGCGGCCAGCATGACGATCCGTTGCATCCCCGGCCTCCCGCCGAACCCTCAGCGGGACCAAAATGCGCCTGTTCGCCCGGCAAGTGAAGGCCGCCCGGCGGCAATGACGGCAATGTCAGGCGGGCAGATCGAGCCGGTGCAGCTCGACCCCGATGGCGAAGACGGCATGGCCGCCGCCTGGCAGCGGCACGATGCGGACCTTGTTCACCGCATTGCCCATCTGGACCGGGGTCCAGCTCACCCCGCCGTCGGTGGTCTCATAGCCGCCCGGCACGGCCCCGACCCAGCCGCGGGTCTCGCTGACGAAGCCGATGCCGAACTCGCGCACCGCGGCATTGTCGACGAACGGAAGCTCGCTCCAGGTCAGGCCGCCGTCGGTGGTCCGGGCCACGAACCTTTGCGACGCCGCCGGATCGGGATTGTAGCTCTGGACCGTGACATAGCCGACGCCCGCCGACGGCCAGGCCATCTTCCAGGTCAGCTCCCACGGGCGGGTGCCCTCATAAACCCGGGTCCAGCTGCGGCCGCCGTCGGCCGTGCGCAGGATGACCGCCTTCGACACCTGGACATCGGCGTCCGAGGCCCCGGCAATGAAGCCGACCTGTTCGCTGACGAAATGGATGTCCAGGATCATGGCGGTGTGGGCCGTCATGTCTTCCGAGGTCCAGGTCTCGCCGCCGTCGCGCGACGTCGCCAGGGCCGCCGGCGTCCCGACCCGCCCGCCGGCCCTCACCGTCACCCGGTGATCCAGCACACCGGCGTTGATGAAGGGCGTCTTCAGGATGTCGATGGCGCAGATGCCCTTGACCGGCGGGCCGTCGATCACGACCGGCTCCCAGGTCTCGCCGCCGTCGCGCGTGCGGTACAGCGGCGTGGTGTCCGTGACGTTCGGGAAATAGTCCGGCCCGATATTGCCGAGGAAGCCGCGCGTCTCATCGATGAAGCCGAGCGCCCGCACAAAGGTGCCGGGCCGGTCCATCTGCTTGACCCAGGTCTGGCCGCCGTCGGTGGTCCGGAACAGCTTGCCGGCCCCGTTGCCGTACCAGCCGGTCATGGCATCGACGAAACTGATGTCGTCCTGCTTGCCGCGATAGGGTTCGGTCGGCAGCCTGACCCAGCCGGGCGCTGCGTCCTGCGCCCAGCCGGCCGCCGGCAGCACAGCCGCCGCCCCCACCGTCCCGAGAAACACCCTGCGATCCATCTCCGCCCCCATGAAGGTTCCGGGACCATGTAAAGCGACCTTTACCCAACCGGCCAAGTGAAGCTTTGGTAAGGAAGCCCAAAAGCAAAAAGGCCCCGGATCGCTCCGGGGCCTTTCAGTATTTCGCAATCCGCGCTCAAGCAGTGAGCCACCGCGCGGCGAACGATAGCGCCCTCACTTAGGACGAGTAGTATTCCACGACCAGGTTCGGCTCCATCTTCACCGGGAACGGCACGTCAGCCAGTTCCGGCACGCGGACGAAGCGGACCGAGAAGCCGCGGTCACCGATTTCGATATAGTCGGGGATGTCGCGTTCCGACGACTGCTGGGCTTCGAGCACCAGCGCCATGTTGCGGGACTTTTCCTTGACCTCAACGACGTCGCCGACCTTCACGCGGTAGGAGGCGATGTCGACCTTCTTGCCGTTCACCGTCACGTGGCCGTGGCTGACGAACTGACGGGCCGACCAGACGGTCGGGGTGAATTTGGCGCGATAGACCAGGGCGTCGAGGCGCGACTCCAGCAGGCCGATCAGGTTCTCCGAGCTGTTGCCCTTGCGACGCGAGGCTTCCTCGTAGGTCGCGGCGAACTGCTTCTCGGTGATGTTGCCGTAGTAGCCCTTCAGCTTCTGCTTGGCCTTCAGCTGCAGGCCGAAGTCCGAGACCTTCTGCTTGCGGCGCTGGCCGTGCTGGCCGGGGCCATACGAGCGCTTGTTGACGGGGGACTTGGCACGACCCCACAGGTTTTCACCCATGACCCGGTCGAGTTTGTACTTGGCGCTATGGCGCTTGGACATGTGTCACTCTTCTTCGTGATGCGGCCCGGTCCCTCCCCAACTGGAGAGACGATCTCAACGGCGGTACACGCATCGTCCGTAGTGGTTCGCGCAGACGGGCAGGCCCGACGGCGTGAAGGGCGCGCTTATGACGGGGCCGGGCCCATCCGTCAAGGCTGACGCCCGTCGTCAGGCCGTGGCGGCCGCGAACAGGTCATTGACCCTGTTCCAGTTCACCACCGTCCAGAAGGCCTTCAGATAATCGGCCCGGCGGTTCTGGTATTTCAGATAATAGGCGTGCTCCCAGACGTCGGCGGCCAGCACCACGGCCCCCTTGTCCTCGGCCACATCCATCAGCGGATTGTCCTGGTTGGGCGTCGAGGTGACCTTCAGCCTGCCGTCCTGGACGATCAGCCATGCCCAGCCGGAGCCGAACTGCCCGGCACCGGCGGCGTTGAAGGCGGTCTTGAACGCCTCCATCCCGCCCAGGTCGCGGTCGATGGCGGCAGCCAGTTCCGGCGAGGGTCGACCGGCCTTGTTCGACGGTGCCATCAGCTTCCAGAACAGGCTGTGGTTCCAGTGCCCCCCGGCATTGTTGCGCACCGCCCGCGGCAGGCTCGACATCACCGCAAACATCTCTTCCATCGACCTGCCGCGCAGGGCCGGGTCGGCGTCGACCGCCTTGTTCAGATTGTCGACATAGGTCTGGTGGTGCTTGCCGTGGTGGAATTTCATCGTCTCCCGGTCGATAGCGGGCTCCAGCGCATCGTGGGCATACGGAAGAGGCGGAAGCGTAAAGGCCATGGAGCGGCTCCTTCGATCATCGGTCCACCCCTATCTGGGTGCCCGTTCCCCCAACCCAAGCCGGCAGGCCTGAATTCGTTCCTGTGGCTAGGCGGCCGTCCCGGGCAGATTGGCCTTCAGACAATCCCGCACCGCCCGCCGAAGATCGCCCCTGGCCGAGGCGAAATCCACACCCTCGGCATCGAACACCGCCCGGGTCGCCGCGTCCAGACCGTTCGGCAGGGCCTCCAGCACCCGCTTCTCCCCCTTGGGATGCAGGCAGAAACCGACCTCCCGGCACAGGGCGGCGAACATGGGAGTGTAATCAGCCTGGCTCATTGTCTCGTCCTTGAGGCGCGACCGGGCAAGCGGCCGCAGCCTGGTCTGCGATCTGGTCGGCGATGGCTTCGTCCATAGGCCCAAGCAGCACATCCTGTCCCAGGGTATGGCCCCGATCCGGGTGCGAGATGAAACTCAGCTGATCGGCGGGCAGGACGCCCTCGGCCGCGACCCGTTGACGGTCCTCGCGCACCTGGGAGTCCCGTGAGCCGTAGTGGAAGATCAGGCGCGAGGGCCAGCGCGAAAACCTCACGGCGTTGGGCGTGTCGTCGAGGAACCAGGACTTCCACCAGCGCCAGCTGGCAAGGGGCTCCTCGGCGTCCGGGTAGGGCGCATCATCGGCATGGTCGGCCAGGTCCGCCACTTCCTGGGTGTACCAAATCTCGTTTTCAGCGCGGACGTCGGCAATGTCGGCGGCGGTCCAGGACCCATCCGGAGCCAGCAGGGGGGCCGGGTCCTCATAGAAGCCCGCCGGCGTGTTGCGGTAGCTCGCCCTGATCTCCGCGTCGGTGACCATTCCGTCGCCGTCGTTGTCCATCATCAGCAAGGCATCCAGCTCCCGGTCGACGGACTGCCATCGCACCACAGACGCCTTGCTCTCCAGCAGCCCGCCGATGCCGATCACCAGGTCCGGCGGAACCGCGCCCCGTTCTGCCAGCCCCGCGATATGGACGGTGCCTTCCGAATGGCCCAGCAGGACCACGCACGGTGCCCCCAGACCCCGTTCGGAACGGGTCCAGTCATACAGGGTCTCGACATCCTGGCTGAGGTTCTCGGGCGTCGCCGTGGGGGCAACGGCCTTGTCCGTCCGCTCTTCGCGCGGCACCCCGTACCGGGCACCCCGACGGTCAAAGCGCACCACTGCCATGCCGCGCTGGTTGAACCGCGCGGCCAGGTCCCGGAAGATGCGGTCTCCGGGCGTACCGGACCGCCCGAAATTGACATCGCGGGTGAAGACGCCGGTCCCGGCCACCATGATCACGACGCCGCGCGCCGGGCCGGCGGGCCGATCCGTCTCGCCCTGGATCAGATAGCCGTCAGCCGAGGGCACCTCGAAAGGGACGGCGTCCAGGACCGGCCCCGGCGCCGGCAGTTGCAGGCCAAGGGCCAGTGCGGCGGCCAAAGGGGTCATGGCCAAACAGGTCCTTTCAGCCGCAGGGCATGGAAGGCCACATGGTCGGCGATGAAACTGGCCATGAAGAAATAGGAGTGGTCATACCCCGGCTGCATCCGCAGGGTGATCGCCTGCCCCGCCGCCTCACCCGCCGCGACCAGCAGCTCCGGCATCAACTGTTCGACGAGGAAGGGGTCGGCATCGCCCTGGTCGATCAGGATGTCGTCGAAACAGCCTTCGCCGACACCGCCCTCGATCAGCCGCGCCGCGTCATGCCCGGCCCACGCCTCGCGATCCGGGCCCAGATAGGCGGAGAAGGCCTTCTCGCCCCACGGGCACCGCGTCGGCGATGAGATCGGCGCAAAGGCCGAGACCGACCGGAACAGGTGCGGATGCCGCAGCGCCAGGGTCAGCGCCCCGTGCCCGCCCATGGAATGACCGCTGATCGACCGCGTCCTCGTCGTCGGGAATTCGGCGTCGATCAGCCCGATCAACTCCCCGACGACATAGGTCTCCATGCGGAAATGCGGTGCCCAGGGCGCTTCAGTCGCATCGACATAGAAGCCCGCACCCTGCCCCAGATCATAGGCCGGATCGTCGGCCACACCGTCTCCGCGCGGCGAGGTGTCGGGCGCGACCACGATCACCCCATGCGCCGCCGCTGCTGCATAGGCCCCGGCCTTGGTGGTGAAATTGTCCTCGGTGCAGGTCAGGCCCGACAGCCAGATCAGCACCGGAAAAGGCCCCTCCCCCGCCGGCACGAAGACCGACAGGGTCATCGGCGTCCCGGTCGAGGCGCTGTCGTGCCTCAGATAGCGCAGGGTGCCGCCGTGGACGGCGTGGGTCTTGAGGGTTTCCATGCCCGACCCTCTAGCGCCCTCCTTGTCATCCCGGAAGCCGCGCAGCGGTTATCCGGGACGGTACAGCGCGCAGATCTTGTTGCCCGAGGGATCGCGCAGATAGGCCAGGTTCAGCGTGCCGAACGGGCCGCCGGCGCGCTCGCCGGGCGGGTCCTCGATCGAGGTGCCGCCGGCCGCGACGCCCGCGTCATGGAAGGCCTGGACCATCTCCGCCGACTTCGCCCCGAAGCCGATGGTGCCGCCGTTGGCGTGGCAGGCGGGCTCGCCGTCGATCGGCTTGCCGATCGCAAAGGCCCCCATGCGGGTGCGCCACCAGAAGCGGCCCTTGGGGTCCGGCCCCTGCCCTGGCTCATGGCCCAGCGCGCCGAGCGCCGCATCATAGAATTTCCGCGACGCCTCGATGTCGTTCGCGCCGACGGTGATGTGGGTGAACATCTTCGATCCCTTTTCCTCAAACAGGCTTTAGCTGCCTAGTCTTCTACCGTTGCCGAATAGAACCACGACGTATTTGACGTCACCAACGCCCACCGATCCGATGAGCGACGCTGGTTTTGTGTCACTTCCAAATGATCGCTTCTTTTTGGAGCATTCCTGCGAAGTGAGGAGTCTAAGACTTCATCTGCGCTCAGGTGACGAGATTGAAGACGCCGCAAAACCTCGACCATTTCCCTTTCGGAAAAACAGCCGAGCGGCAGTCGGCGCTCGAAGACCGTCTTGAGACCGTCGTGGCCAGTGATTTTCCAGAATCTCTCCACTCCTAGAACACCACCACGGACCGGATGCTCTCCCCCGCATGCATCAGGTCAAACGCCTCGTTGATCCGCTCCAGCGGCAGCGTATGGGTGATCATCGGGTCGATCTCGATCTTGCCGTCCATGTACCAGTCGACGATCTTCGGCGTGTCCGTCCGCCCGCGCGCGCCGCCGAAGGCACTGCCGCGCCAGACCCGGCCGGTGACCAGCTGGAACGGCCGCGTCGCGATCTCCTTGCCCGCCTCGGCCACGCCGATGACGATGCTCTCGCCCCAGCCGCGATGACAGGCCTCCAGCGCCTGACGCATCACCATGGTGTTACCCGTGCAGTCGAAGGTGTAGTCGGCCCCGCCGCCGGTCATCTCGACCAGATGCGCCACCACGTCGGAGACATTCTTCGGATTGACGAAATGGGTCATGCCGAAACGACGGCCCCAGTCTTCCTTGGTGTCATTGATATCCACGCCGACGATCATGTCGGCCCCGACCATCTTCAGCCCCTGGATGACATTCAGCCCGATGCCGCCCAGACCGAAGACGACGCAGTTGGCGCCCGGCTCAACCTTGGCCGTATTGACCACCGCGCCGACGCCCGTGGTCACGCCGCAGCCGACGTAACAAGCGCTGGCGAAGGGCGCGTCCTTGCGGATCTTCGCCAGGGCGATCTCGGGCAGGACGGTGAAGTTCGAGAAGGTCGAACAGCCCATATAGTGGGCGATCGCCTGGCCCTTGTAGCTGAAGCGCGAACTGCCGTCGGGCATCAGCCCCTTGCCCTGCGTCCCCCGGATGGCGGTGCACAGATTGGTCTTGCGGCTGAGACAGCTTTTACATTGCCGGCACTCGGGCGTGTACAGCGGGATCACATGGTCGCCGACGGCCACCGAGGTCACCCCCGGCCCGACCTCGACCACCACGCCGGCACCCTCATGGCCCAGGATCGAGGGGAAGATGCCCTCGGAGTCCAGCCCGTCCAGCGTATAGGCGTCGGTGTGGCAGATGCCGGTGGCCTTGATCTCGACCAGCACCTCGCCCGCGCGCGGCCCCTCCAGATCGACCTCGACGATCTCCAGCGGACGTTTGGCCTCAAAGGCGACGGCGGCGCGGGTCTTCATGGGGGGTCCTTTCGCGAGTCAGCACGGTTCTAGCCAAGGCCGCCCCGCGACGGAACCGCCGATCAGCCGATCACGCCCAGATGTTCCAGCAGGATCGACAGGCCGATGGCGATCAGGGCCACCCCGCCCAGCCCCTCGGCGATCTTGCCGAAGCGGACGCCGACCACCTTGCCGATCAGCATGCCGAGGGTCGTGGCGACGAAGGTGGTAAAGCCGATCGCGGCGGCGATGATCCAGATATTGGCCCCGATGAAGGCCAGCCCCACCCCGACCGCCGCCGCATCGATACTGGTCCCCACGGCGGTGGCCACCAGCCCCAGCATGCCGCGACGGACAACGGCGGCCACCTCGCCCTCGGTCGTCGGCTGGAAGGCCTCCCACAGCAGCTTGCTGCCCACCGCGCCCAGAAGGCCGAAGGCGATCCAGTGGTCGACCTGTTCGACGAAGCCGGCCGCCATGACGCCCAGGCCCCAGCCGATCAGCGGGGTGATGGCCTCGATCACGCCGAACACCAGGCCGTTGCGCACGGCGGTGGCAAAGTCCGGCCTGTGCGCCGCCCCGCGCCCGACGGCGGCGGCAAAGGCATCGGCGGACATGCTGAGCGACAGCACGACAATGGCGAGGGGAGTCATCAATTCGATACCGCCGGGCACACAGGACAGCGCGTTCCCGACCCTGCCGGTGCAGGTCGCGAAGCACGCTGGTCTCGCCAGGCGGACATACGGTCCGCTGATCGCACCACGTCGTCCGCAGACGACGAGTGTGTTGACGCGATCCCGGCTGAACGTCGCCGGCGGCTACTCCCCAACGGCGGGGGGTCTACAGAAGCCCCGGCCCGGACACAAGCGAGGTCGTCAGCCTTCGCCCTTCTTCGCCGCCGCCAGCTTCTCCAGCACCCGACCCCGGCCCTTCGACAGGGCCGTGATCACCCCCCGGAAGGTCGCCACCTCCTGCGCCGTGAACGCGGCCCGGCCCAGCATGACCCGCAGGTTCTGGCTCATGGAGCGGAATTTCTCCGGCGGATGGAAGAAGCCGGCGGCGTCCAGCTCACGCTCCAGATGCTCATACATCCCCAACGTCAGTGCCCCCTCCGCCGGCGGCTCGCCCTCACGGAAATTCGGCGGCGGGGCGTCCAGCACCAGGGTGCGCCACTCATAGGCGGTGATGGCCACCGCCTGGGCCAGGTTCAGGCTCTGGTGGCGCGGATCGATCGGAATGGTGACGATGCCCTGGCACAGGGCGATGTCCGAGGTCTCCAGCCCCGCCCGCTCGCCCCCGAACAGGATGCCGACGCCCAGACCCGAGGCCCGGTCGTCATACAGCACCCGCGCCGCCTCTCGCGGCGTGCGCACCGGCTGGCGCGTCTCCCGCGGCCGGGCGGTGGTGGCAAAGACGGTGTTCAGATCAGCGACGGCCTCCGCCACGCTGTTGAACACGGTGATCCCCTCCAGCACCCAGTCGGCGCCCGAGGCCGTGGCCCAGGCCCGCTCCTGCGGCCAGCCGTCGCGCGGCGCCACCAGCCGCAGCTCCGCCAGCCCGAAATTGGCCATCACCCGCGCCACCGCGCCGATGTTCTCGGCCATCTGGGACTTGTCGAGGATGATGACGGGGGGTGTGGGGACGGTCATGAGCCCTGACTAGCGGTTCCCAGCGCCGCCCGCACCCCGTCCAGATGTCGCTCATAGTTCCGCCACCGTCCGGACGAGCGCCGGTACAGGGGTTCGCGCACCTGCCAGACGCTGGCGGTCCGCACCGGGACGGCGGCCTTGTGGAAGTCCAGCACCGCTTCCTCCCAGTCCAGGCCGCAATAGCCCAGCAGCCGATCGATCGCGGGGCGCGGCTCGACCACCAGGGCGTCATAGTCCAGGTCCAGAATGTCCGGATACAGCGTCTTCCAGTGCCGCATCAGCCGCAGATACTGCCCGTGCCAGTGGGCCAGGTCCCCGAGGTCCAGCGCATGGCCCATCGACCGGTCCAGATGCAGGAACCAGTTGGACAGGATCACATCCAGCGGCTCGCGCACCGTGTGCACGATGCGGGCGTTCGGGAACATCGCCTTGATCAGGCCGATGTGCAGGAAATTGTCGGGCCGTTTGTCGGTCACCACATCGGCCTGGGGCCGCGCCGTCTTCAGCCCGCCGAGGTACAGATCCCTCAGTTGCCCGAACACCTCCGGCCCCGCCCCGGCCAGCGCCTGAGGATAGCCGGCGACCGCCCGCGCGAGGCCGGGCACCAGCCCCAGCTCCCCGCCGCCCGTGACCCGGCTGTGCCCGGCCATGATCTGTTCAACCAGGGTCGAGCCTGAGCGGAACAGGCCGCAGATGAAGACCGGGGCCGCCTCGCCCCCTTCAACCGGCACCGCCGGGGCCGGAAAGGCCGCGATCAGGCTGTCGATGAACCGCTCATGCGCCGCCCGGTCATAGCGCGCGCCCTCGGGGTCGATGGCCCGGCTGGCGGCATTGGCGGCGGCGTAAGCCGCGAAGGCCTCGTCATAGGCCCCGACCTGATCCAGCGCCCGGCCCAGCGCAAAGCCCAGCTCCGCCCGGTCGGCGACATCCATGCCCGGCCGGCTCACCGCCGCCCTCAGCGCCGCAATCACCGGATCGTCAGGCCCCGTCAGCCGCGCCAGCCCCGCCGCCCGCGCCATCGCCACCGGATGCCCGGGAGCCACGGCCAGCGCCCGCGCATAGGCGTCCGCCGCCGCCTCGCGCCGCCCCATGTCCTCATGCAGATTGCCCAGGTTCAGCAGGGCCGGCAGCCAGTCCGGCGCGATCGCCAGCGCCGCCTCCAGATCCTTCAGCGCCAGATCGGGCCGCCCGAGGTCATCCGCATGGATCACGCCGCGGTTCAGCCAGGCCTCCTCCGGCCCGGAGACCCCGCGCCGCAGGGCCTCGTCATAGGCGGAAAGCGCCGCAGCAAACCGGCCGGACTGGCGCTCCATCAGGGCCAGGTTGAACCAGCTGTCCGGCAGGTCGGGCCGGATCGCCAGCAGCCGGCGATAGGCCTCGGCCGCCTCCTCCGCCCGCCCCGCCGCGCGCAGGCGCGAGGCCAGGGCCATCAGGGCTTCGGCAGGCTCGGCCAATCAGTCCTCGCCGTACATGGCCAGCCAGGGATCGGCGGTCCCGGCCTCCACCTCATTGACCTTGACCGCCGGCCAGCCGATCGAGTCATCGGCCGAGTCCCGCCAGGCGAGGATGAACAGGTCGCGCAGCTCCGACGCCCCGGCCGCCAGCCGCGCCGTCACAAAGGCCCCGCCGCGGGCGTCGCTGTCGCGGAAGCCCCCGGCCTTCTCCAGCACATAGAAGGGCGTCACCTCGGCCAGGGTGGTCCTCAGATAGGCGGGCACGCGGGCGCGCAGCTCAAACCCCTCCAGCGCCGGGGCCGCCATCGCCGCCTCGACGGCATCCAGCCGCGCGACCCGGTTGGTGAAGGCCCCCTCAAAGGTGCCGTGGGTCTGGCGCGAGGTCGTGAACCCCT
>JAIESL010000128.1 GCA_019746095.1 Caulobacteraceae bacterium | reverse complement strand
TTGCTCTATCGGACGCCAGCAGAGACCTTCGCCGCGTGTGTTGCGGCGATCGGTTGAGCCCGCCGTCGAAAGCGGACATTCCAAACGCGACCAAGGGGGAGGCGTTGGTCGTCCCGGATCGGCGCTTCGCTGCGTCCGGGATGACAATCTGCGTCACCCCGGGCCGCAGGCGATTGTGCCCCGCGCGCGCATCCGCGACTTGACCGCCTTCGCAGGTGCGGTCATTGCCCGGGCATGAATATCCTGCTGGTCGGATCAGGCGGGCGTGAGCACGCCCTGGCGTGGAAAATCGCCCAGTCGCCGCTGGTGCGGCGGCTGGTCATTGCGCCGGGCAATCCGGGCATGGACAGGCTGGGCGAGCTGCGGCCGATGAAGGTCACGGACGCCGACGGGCTGGCGGCGCTGGCACGCGAGATCAAGGCCGATCTGGTCGTGGTGGGGCCCGAGACGGCGCTGGAGGCCGGGCTGGCCGACCGGCTGGCGGTGGCGGGCATTCCCTGTTTCGGACCGACGGCCAAGGCGGCGCAGCTGGAGACCTCCAAGGCCTTTTCCAAGGCCTTCATGGAGCGGCACGAAATCCCCACGGCGGGCTTCGGCGTCTATGAGCGGCTGCATGAGGCGCGGCAGGCGCTGACGGTGTTCAAGCCCCCCTATGTGATCAAGGCCGACGGCCTGGCGGCGGGCAAGGGCGTGGCCATCAGCCCGACCAAGCGTGACGCCGAGGGCGAGATCGAGCGGATGCTGGGCGGCCGGTTCGGCACGGCCGGAGCGCGGGTGGTGATCGAGGAGTTCATGGACGGCGAGGAGGGCTCGCTGTTCGCCGTCTGCGACGGCCAGCGCGCCGTCCTGCTGGGCGGGGCCCAGGATCACAAGCGCGCCTATGACGGCGACCTGGGGCCGAACACGGGCGGGATGGGCAGCTATTCGCCGGCCCCGGTGTTCACGCCGGAACTGGTCGAGGCGGCTGACCGGCTGGTGGTCCAGCCGGTGGTGGCGGCCATGGCGGCCGAGGGCATGCCCTATCGCGGCGTGCTGTATGCCGGGCTGATGGCCACGGCGGACGGGCCCAAGGTGGTCGAGTTCAACGCCCGCTTCGGCGATCCGGAATGCCAGGTGCTGATGATGCGGCTGGACGGGGACATTGTGCCCCTGCTGCTGGCCTGCGCGCGGGGCGACCTGACGCGGGCGCCGATGCCGGCGTTCAGCCCCGAGACGGTGATCTGTGTGGTGCTGGCGGCCTCGGGCTATCCCGACAGTCCGCTGGAAGGCTCGATCATCCGCGGTGCCGAACAGGATTTCGGCCCGCATGTGCAGGTCTTCCATGCCGGGACCCGGCGGCGGCCCGACGGCCAGCTGGCGGCGGCGGGTGGCCGGGTGCTGAACGTCTGCGCCCGCGGCAAGGACATCGCCGAGGCGCGTGCCCGTGCCTATGCGGCGGTCCGCCAGATCGACTGGCCCGGCGGCTTCCACCGCTCGGACATCGGCTGGCGGGCGCTGGAGCGTGACGCCCCGGTCTGAGCCCTCCGGCCCCGACCTCCCGACGTCAGCCCGGCGTGTAGTAGGTCGGCGACCCCGGCCCGACCGGCAGGCCGAGCCCGAAGACCCACAGGAAGAACAGGATGGTCCAGCCGATCGTGAAGAAGATCGAATAGGGCAGCATCATCGCGATCATGGTGCCGATGCCGACATTGCGGTCGTAGCGGACCGCCCAGGCGAGGATCAGGCCGAAATAGCTCATCATCGGCGTGATGATGTTGGTCGTGGAATCCCCGATGCGATAGGCGGTGGCGATCAGCTCGGGCGAATAGCCGACCAGCATCAGCATGGGCACGAAGATCGGGGCCGTCATCGCCCACTGGGCCGAGGACGAGCCGATGGTCAGGTTGACCAGGCAGCAGATCAGGATGAAGCCGATGAAGATGGCCGGACCAGTGAGGCCGCTGTTCTCGAGGAAGGTCGCCCCGGCCACCGCCGTGATGCCGCCCAGGTTCGACCAACTGAAGAAGGCCACGAACTGCGCGGCGAAAAAGACGATCACCACATAGAGGCCGAGGCTGGAAGCGGCCGAGGCCATGCCGTTGATGACATCCTTGTCGTTCTTCATCGTGCCGGTGACCCGGCCGTAGGCGAAGCCGACGACGATGAAGAAGACGAAGATCCAGGTCACGAAGCCGCTGAAGAAGGGCGAGCGCAGCCGGTCGCCCGTCTCGGGGTCACGCAGCAGTCCGCCCTCGGGCCAGAGGGTCAGGGCCATCAGGCCGAAGACGGCCAGCATGGCCAGGCCGGCGAACATCAGGCCCTTCTTTTCCAGACCGGTCAGGGGCTCCAGTGACGCGCCCTTGAGGACCTCGGGGTCCGCCACCTTGGGGTCGTAGGGCCCGATCTTGGGTTCGACGATATAGGTGCTGACGAAGGTGCCGATCGCGGCGATCATCGGCACGCTGATGGCCATGAAATACCAGCTGGAGGTGACCGAGACCTCATAGTTCGGATCGATCAGGCGGGCCGCCTCGGTGGTGATGCCGGCCAGCAGGGGATCGATGGTGCCGATCAGCAGATTGGCCGCATAGCCGCCCGACACGCCGGCGAAGGCCGCCGCCATACCCGCCAGGGGGTGCCGGCCGAGCGAATAATAGACCGCGCCTGCGAGCGGGATCAGGACCACATAGCCCATCTCCGCGGCGATGTTGGACATGATGCCGGCAAACACGATGATGAAGGTGACGAGGTTGCGGGGCGCGGCCAGAACCGTCCCCCGGACCGCAGCGGAGAGCAGACCCGACCGCTCGGCCACGCCGACGCCCAGCATGGCCACCAGCACCACACCCAGCGGGGCGAAACTGGTGAAATTGTTCACCAGACTGGTGAAGATGCGGCGCAGGCCGTCCTCGGTCATCAGGCTGACGGCCCGGATCATGCCGTCGTCGGCGCGGCCCGCTGCGCCCACGGGGCGGGGGTCCTCGACCGCCACGCCCATGGCACCGAACAGCCCGGACAGCAGAACGATGCCGACGGCCAGGATGAAGAACAGGGTGACCGGATGCGGCAGGCAGTTGCCCAGCCATTCCACGGTGTCGAGGAAGCGCGTGAAGAGGTTGCGCTTCGTGGGGCGCGGCGCGGGGCCGGCGGGGCCGGTCGGGGCAGCGTCGGTCATCAAGATCTCTGGTCTGGCTTTTCTGAAGGCCTGACCTAGCTACTGGAGCGAGGACCGCGCATCAACGCGCCGCATCGCAGGGGTGCCAACCTGCCGCACCCCCCGGCCTGCAAGCGAACCGGTGTCGCAACGCGCCGACCCATGGCATGAAGCGTCAGGGTTCCGCAGCCGGCGGGACCGGGATGGAGACCGACGCCCCGTGACCGACACTGTCCTGCCGCCCGAACCGCCGAGCCATTACCGCGACGGGAAGGAGCGGCTGGCCGATCTGATCGTGCATCTGACCGGGCTGGCGCTGGCGCTGGTCGGGGGCGGGATGCTGCTGGGGCTGGCGATCGGCTTCGGCAATGCCGGAAGCCTGACGGCCTCGGCCATCTATGCGGTCGGGCTGCTGAC
This sequence comes from Caulobacteraceae bacterium, assembly GCA_019746095.1. Classification (GTDB taxonomy): domain Bacteria; phylum Pseudomonadota; class Alphaproteobacteria; order Caulobacterales; family Caulobacteraceae; genus Brevundimonas. The sequence continues at coordinate 13,297 of JAIESL010000128.1, read as the reverse complement.
CATGCTGGGCCTGTCGACCGCCTATAATTTCGCCGCGCCGCGGTTCCAGCCGCTGCTGCGCCGGTTCGACCATGCGGGCATCTTCGTGATGATCGCCGGCTCCTATACGCCGTTCACGACCCAGCATCTGACCGGGGCCTGGGCCTGGGGGATGACCTCGGCCGTCTGGGGAATCGCGGTCTTCGCCGCCCTGGCCAAGCTGTTCCTGCCGGGGCTGGGCAAGGGATTCTGGATCATCGTCTATCTGGCGCTGGGCTGGCTGATGGTGATCGCCGTCCAGCCGATCATGCAGAGCCTCGGCCTGGCTCCGCTGATCCTGATGGCGGTCGGTGGGCTGCTGTATTCGGTCGGGGTGATCTTCTACGCCAACAAGGCGATGCGATACCGGCGCGCCATCTGGCACGGCCATGTGGTCGTGGCGGCGGCGGTGCACTGGGTGGCGGTGCTGCTGGCCGTACTGAAGTAGGGCGTCAGGCCCAGGCGAACAGCAGCCGGCCCTGGCCCATGCGCTCGCGCAGGGCGGGGAGGTCGGCGTGGGCGACCGAGAAACAGCCGTAGGAGCGGCCCAGCTTGCCTTCGCGGGCGAGGAAGGCCGGGTCGGCGTAGTCGGCGCCGTGGATGATGATGGCGCGCTCGCGGGCCAGGTTGTTGGTGTACTCCAGCCCGTCGAGCAGGACATTGGGGCCCTGTTCGGCCCCATGGCTGGCCCCGGCGGTGGCATAGGAGCCGACCGAGGACATGTGGCTGTCCGGGGTGTTGCTGAAGCTGGTGGCGAAGCCGGTGTGCGCCGGGTCGGAGCCGCGGCCATGGCTGGTCCGCATCAGGGTGATGGCACCGCCTTCGAGATCGACCTCGTAAAGCCGTTCCTCACCCGAGAATTTCTTGAAGTCGACCAGATACATGCGGTCGCGGCGGGTGATGCGGTGGTCGTGGATGTCGAGCGCGGCCATGGCCCGGTCCATCAGCTCCTTGCGGACCTGGCTGCGGGGATCGAGCGGGCGGGTGGTGTTGAGGTGGGCGGTGATCACCTCGGCCGGGCGAGCCGGAAGCTGGGGACCGGGGGTGACGGCGGCCAGCTGCGGAACGCTGGCCGGCTGCGCCGAAGCGGTGGCGCACCCCGACAGGATGGCCGCGCCGCCCAGAATGAAGCCTCGTCTCGCCAAACGCATGCGGCGCTCCTCGCACGGTTACACAACAGGACACGGGTTGTTTCAGTTTGTGACGGGCGTTTCAACCTGAGCCTTGGTCAAGTCCGTCGGAGGTGTAAGGTGGAAGCCCTGTTCCAGGAGGATTTCGTGAAGCTGATCACAACATTGTTGGCCGCCGCGGCCCTGTTCTCGACCACAGGCGTTGCCGCGCAAACGCCCGCACCCGCACCCGTTTCTCCCGTGGAGGGAACGACGTTCGTCCAGGTGGGGCGGCTTCTGGCCGATCCGGCGACCGGAATTGTGCAGCGCGATAAAACTCTCGTGATCGAGGGGAACCGGATCGTCGAGGTGCGCGACGGCTTTGTCGGCGAGGGCCGGATCGTCGATCTGAGGTCGTCCTTCGTCCTGCCCGGCCTGATCGACAGCCATGTGCACCTGACCAGCCAGCAGAACCCGAACGCCCGGCTGGAAGAGGTGACCCAGTCCAATTCCGAACAGGCGATGGTCGGGGCACGCCATGCCCGCCGCACCCTGATGGCAGGCTTCACGACCGTGGCCGATGTGGGCGGATCGAACGAGGCTGTCTTTGCCCTGCGCGACGCCATCCGTCGCGGCGACGTTCCGGGACCGCGCGTCCTCGCGGCCGGCTCGGCGGTGTCCGTCCACGGCGGTCACGGCGACATCAACGGCTACCGAGAGGACGTGATGCATGTGCTGTCGCCCGAGAGTGTGTGCTCGGGCGTCGATGACTGCATGCGGGCGGTGCGGCTGCAGGTCCGTTCGGGGGCCGACATCATCAAGATCACGGCGACCGGCGGCGTGCTTTCGAACACGGCGGCGGGGCTGGGCCAGCAGTTCTCGGACGAGGAGCTGGCGGCCATCATCGGGGCGGCCCACCGCATGGGCCGCCAGGTGACGGCGCACGCCCACGGGGTCGACGGCATCAACGCCTTCCTGCGGGCGGGCGGCGATTCGATCGAGCACGGCACCTATCTGAATGACGAGTCGATCCGGCTGTTCCGGCGCGAGGGGACCTATCTGGTGCCAACCCTGCTGGCCGGGGATTTCGTCACCCGGATCGCCCAGGGGCCCGACAATTTCTTCACCCCGGCCCAGACGGCCAAGGCCCTGCAGGCCGGGCCGCTGATGCTGGACATGGTGCGCCGGGCCCATGCCGGCGGCGTGCGGATCGCCTTCGGCACGGACTCGGGCGTTTCGGCCCATGGCGACAATGCCCAGGAGTTCGCCCTGATGGTGCGGGCCGGGATGACGCCGCTGGAGACGATCCAGGCGGCGACGGTGAACGGCGCGGCGCATCTGCGGATCTCGCAGGACGCGGGCCGGATCACGGCGGGCATGCCGGCGGACCTGATCGCTGTCGGTGGTGATCCTCTGACGGATGTCACCGAGCTGGAGCGGGTGCGGTTCGTGATGCGCGGCGGGGTGGTTTACCGGGCGGAGTGAGCCCGGAGCGCGCCCAGCAACAGCGCCTGAAACGCCGCCTCGTCCTCAAAGGTCGCCTTGACCGGCCATGAGAGCACCCGTTCCCGCCATTCCGGCGGCAGGCGGAACCAGTCCTTTTCGGTCGTGACCAGACGGGCGTGAGCCCGTTCGGCGCGGTCGGCGAGGAAGGCCAGGTCGCCTTCGCGGAAAGCGGCGTGGTCGGGGAAGGGGGCGAAGTCGACCAGTTCGGCCCCGGCGGCATCGAGGGCGCGCTCGACCTTCCAGGGCTTGGCGATGCCGGCGAAGGCCACGATCGGGCCGGGCGGAGGCGGCGCGGCGGGCTTCAGCCGGGCGATCAGGACCGGCAGGTCACCGAAGGCCCCGAGCAGTTCTGGATCGGCACCGGCCGCATCGGCGGGCAGCAGAATGACCACGGCGTCGGCGCGGGCGAGACCGTGCTGGAGCTTTTCGCGCATCGGGCCCGACGGGAAGACCGAGCCGTCGCCGAAGGGCCATTCGTCGTCGCGCGTCTCGCCGTCGACAACGATCAGGCTGAGCGTCTTCTTCAGGGTCGGATTCTGGTGGGCGTCGTCGAGGACGAGGACTTCGGCGCCGGCCGCGGCGGCGGCGCGGGCCCCGGCCACGCGGTCGTGGGCGATCCAGGTCGGGCCGCCGAGGGCCAGCATCAGGGGCTCGTCGCCGACGTCGGCGGCGGTGTGGACGGCGGCGTCGACCTGCGTCGGCTCATGCAGGGATCCGCCATAGCCGCGCGACAGGCCGTGGGCGTTGATCCCGGCCTCATGCAGCAGGCGGATGGCCTCGCGGGTCACAGGGGTCTTGCCCGAGCCGCCGACGGTCAGATTGCCGACCGAGATGATCGGAATGCCCGGATCAACCGGTTCGGTGCGGGCGATGCGGCGGGCGGTGGCCGCGGCCCAGATCCAGGACAGGGGTTTGAGCAGGGTGCGAGCGACGGCGCCGTGGCGGGCGTCGCGCGTGTACCACCAGCGGGGGGTGTTGAGCTTCATCGGCGGCCTCCGCGGGGCGCCGGGGGCAGCAGGGGCGCGAGCGCCTCCCACAGACGGTCAAGGCCTGAACCGGCCTCGGCGGCGGCGCGGCGACCGCGTTCGCCCATGGCCCGGGCGGCACCGGCGTCGGCCAGAAGCGGGGCGAGGACGGCGGGCAGGTCCCAGGGGGCCTGGACGACGGCGAGCCCCCCTGCCTCGACAAGGGCGTCGGTGACGGCGGCCCAGTTGCTCATGTCGGGGCCGGTGACGGCAGGCTTGCCGAGCCGGGCGGGCTCCAGCGGATTGTGGCCGCCGACCGGGGGCTTCTCCAGGGCAGCGGAGAAGGAACCGCCCATGACCACGACATCGGCGAGACGCAGGAACAGGCCCATCTCGCCGAGGGTGTCAGCCAGATAGAGGTCGGTGTCGCGGTCCGGTTCGCGGCCCTGCGAGCGGAGGGCAAAGCGGTAGCCGTCGCGCTGGAGGGCGGTGGCGATGTCGGGGCTGCGGGCCGGGTGGCGCGGTACCAGGATCAGGCACAGCCGGTCGGCCAGTTTGTCGAGGGCGCGGACGAGGGCGATCTCCTCGCCGTCGTGGGTGCTGGCGGCGACGACCACGGGCCGATCGCCGATGGCGGCACTGAGACGGGTGAAGGCGGCGGCGTCATGCGGCGGCGCCTCGCCCGAGAGCTTGAGGTTCACATGGCCGTCGATGCGGGCACCGAGGCCGTGCAGCCGGGCGGCCGAGGTCTCGTCCTGCGGCAGGATGCGGTCGAAGGCGGACAGGATTTCGCGGGCGGCCCCGGGAAAGCGCCGCCAGCCCTCGACGGTCTTTTCCGTGATGCGGGCGCTGGCCAGCACCAGTTTGACGCCGCGACGCCGGGTCTCGAGGATCAGGTTGGGCCAGAGTTCGCTCTCGACGAAGACGGCGAGGGACGGCCGCCAGTGGTCGAGGAAGGCGTTGACGGAGCCCGGCCCGTCGACCGGGGCGAACTGGTGGATGACGCCCGCAGGCAGCCGTCTGGCCAGCAGCTGCGCCGAGGTCAGGGTGCCGGAGGTGACGAGGACGGTGAGGTCGGGCCGCTTCTGGCGCAGGCGCTCGACCACGGGCAGCAGGGACAGGGTCTCGCCGACGCTGACCCCGTGCAGCCAGACCAGGTCGCCGTCCGGGCGGGGCAGGGAGGCGCGGCCGAGGCGTTCGTCGACGCGGACCGGGTCTTCCTTGCCCTGTTTGGCGCGGGCGTCGAGCAGGCGCGGGGCCAGGGGCTCGAGCAGGCGCAGGACGAGCCGGTAGACGGCCAGCGCCGGGCTCATCTCAAACCCGCTCCAGGCCGGTGATGGCGTCGGCGCGGGCCTCGACCGCGGTCAGGCGCTCGGCCCAACGCAGGGTGACCTCCTCGGTCGACAGGCCTTCCGGGAAGGTGTCGATGTCCCAGACGACCGCACCGCGACCGAAGGGCAGGGGCAGGATGGCGCGATCCCAGCTGCCCAGCCGGACGGCGGGGCGGCAGGACAGGCCGATGAACAGGACGGGGGCGCCGGACAGCCGGGCCATGACGGCGACGCCGTCGCCCATGACGCGCATGGGGCCGCGCGGACCGTCCGGGGTGAGGGCGACGCCGGCGGTGCGAAGCTGGCGCAGGGCGTCGCGCAGGGCCGCGGACCCGCCCTTGGCCCGGTCGGCCTTGTCCTTGTTGGCCGAGGAACCGCGGATGGAGGGGAAGCCGACCTTGCCCATGGCCCGGGCGATGAACTGGCCGTCGGGCGACAGGGAGACGATGGCCCGAACCTCCTGGGCGCGATGGTGGGGCCAGCAGGCGGGGGTGAGGCTGATGCGCGAATGCCAGAACAGGCAGATCACCGGCCCGCGGTCGGCCCAGACCTGTTCGGCGACGGCCTCGTTCTCGCGCGTCCAGCGGATGGTGGCGACACAGAACCGCATCCAGACGGCCAGCAGATTGGCCAGGACGGTCTGCAGGAAGGGGTTGCGCAGTGGCCTCATGCGACGGGGGCTCCGACCGGCGGGTTGCCGTCCAGGGATTGCTGCTTCGCCAGGCGAGAATAGAGGCCGCCCAGCTTGACCAGCTGGGCGTGGGTGCCGGTTTCCACGACGCGGCCCGCCTCGATCACATGGATGCGGTCGGCATTGCGCACGGTCGACAGGCGATGGGCGATCATCAGGGTAGCGCGGCCCTGCATCAGTCGCTCCAGCGCAGCCTGGACCAGGGCCTCGCTCTCGGTGTCGAGCGCCGAGGTGGCCTCGTCGAGCAGCAGGATGGGGGCGTCCTTGAGGAAGGCGCGGGCGATGGCGATGCGCTGGCGCTGGCCTCCGGACAGGCGCAGGCCCGCCTCGCCGGCGCGGGTCTCATAGCCTTCCGGCAGGGCGGTGATGAAGTCGTGGGCGGCGGCGGCCCGGGCGGCGTCGGCGATCTCTTCGGTGGTGGCCCCGGGGCGGCCATAGGCGATGTTGGCGGCCAGGGTGTCGTCGAACAGGAAGGGCTCCTGGGTGACCAGGGCGATGTTGGCCCGCAGGTCGTGCAGGCGAAGCTCGCGGATGTCGCGGCCGTTGACGGTCACGGCGCCGGCGGTGACGTCATAGAAGCGCGGCAGCAGGCTGAGAATGGTGCTCTTGCCGCCGCCCGAAGGGCCGACGAGGGCCACGGTCTCTCCGGGGGCGACCGTCAGGGAGACGTCCGACAGGGTCGGGGCTCCGCCGTCCTGGGTCGGGGCATAGGCGAAAGAGACGCGCTCGAAGGCGACCGCGGTCGGGCCGTTGGCCAGGGGCGCGGCGTCCGGGGCCTCGCGAATCTCGGGCTGGATGTCGAGGGCGGCGAACAGGCGGCGGGCGGCGGTCAGGCCCTCGGCCATGACGGTCTGGAGGTTGGTCACCTGCCGCAGGGACTGGCCCGCGGCCATCAGCAGGCCGATGTAGGCCGCGAAGGAGCCGACGCTCATGGTCCCGTCCTGGGCCCGCCAGCCGGCATAGGCCATGACGGCGGCGACGATGATCATGGCCACGAGGTTCGAGAAGGGGCCGGCGAAGGCGCGGCTGTCGGCGCTCTTGATGACGTGGCGCTGGCGGCGGGCCACGACCTCGCCGACGCGGTCCTGTTCGGCCGCCTCGCGGTTCTCGATCTTGATCAGGCGGACGCCGTCGAGGTTCTCCATCAGGGCGGTGGAGAGGTTGGAGGTCTCGACCATGGCCCCGGTCGTGGCCTTGCGCACCCGCTTGCCGAAGCGGCGCAGGACCAGGGCGATCAGGGGCGCGCCCAGCAGGACGATCGCGGTCAGCCGCCAGTCGGTCCAGGCCATATAGGCGATCACCGCGGCCAGGGTCAGGGCGTGCTGGGTGTAGTTGACGACGCCGTTGGTGAAGGCCTCCCGCACCAGATTGGCGTCGAACAGGACCGAGGAGACGAAGCCGCCGGAGTGCTGGCTGCGCAGCCGGGCCAGGTCGGCGCGGATCATGGCCCCGAACAGCCGCACCTGGATGTCGCCGACGATGCCGTGGCCCAGCCGGTTGACGAGGGCGGCCTGGCCGAGGGCGGCGGCGGTCCAGATCAGGCCCGCGCCGATGATGATCAGGGGGATCCAGACCAGGGCGCGGCCCGGCGGCACGGTGATGACGCCCCAGATGGTGACCGCCTTGCCGAGGAAGAGGCCGTCGATGGCCGGTTCCAGCAGCTGCAGCACCGTGGCGGCCATGACGCCGACCACGGCGGCGCAGGCGATCGACAGGAACAGAGGTGTGCGGTGGTGCGAGAGATAGTCGCGCCAGATACGGCCCAGCAGGGGGCGCAGGAGTTCCTTTCGGGGCTCCTTCTCATCAGCGGCGGTGATCGGCGACGTCATCGGTCCGAGGTCGGACGGGACGGGGGGGAAGTCAAGCGGGGAGGCGGGACGTGGTGCGGATCGGTGTCGATCGGGGGCGGGGATGTCGGTTTGCGACTCATTTGAGCCGTTCGGCGGCCCGCGCTACGTTGCTCTCGTGACTACGCGTGCAAGATCACCCGATCCCGAGATATTCTGCGACTTCAACGCGCAGATGACAGAGCGCGGCTATTTACCCACTAGCGGCACGATAGAGGATTTGGCTGCGCTGGGGCTTAGTCTTCAAAACGCAACAGGTCGCCGCTTTGTCTTTTTCTCTGATGATGCGGATGAGCACGGCAATCCTGACGACATCATGCACAATGGCATTGTCGTTGGGGATGAGAGGTTTGGGTCTCTTTTGGAGATTGACGACACAGGTTTTTATTGGCGATCCGAGCTAACGGACTAGCGTCCGCTCCGCGCGCAAAGCCGACATCCCATCACCCCGGATGACGCGCGGCTCCTGATCCCCTATCTCCCCCTGATGCCTCGCTACGACCTCACCACTCCCGCCGGCCGGTTCAAGGCGAAATGGGACTATGTCTGGAAGGACCACGCCTTCCTGCGGCGCTGGTTCATGAACGGCCACTGGCTGGGGCCGGATCTGGTGCGGACCAACCAGCCGTCGCCGCGGCAGCTGGCCTACTGGAAGTCCAAGGGCATCAAGACGATCATCAACCTGCGCGGGGCGCGGGACGAGGCCTATTATGCGCTGGAGAAGGCGGCCTGCGAACAGCTGGGGCTGACGCTGATCGATGCGCCGCTGGATTCACGGGATCCGCCGCAGAAGGACCGGGTGCACCGTGCGCGCGAACTGTTCCGGACCATCGAATATCCGGTGCTGATCCACTGCAAGTCGGGGGCGGACCGGGCCGGGATGATGGCGGTCTTCTATCGCCATTTCCATCTGGGCGAGCCGATGTCGGTCGCCATCGAACAGCTGTCCAAACGCTATCTGCACCACCGCGAGGGGCTGACGGGGGTGCTGGATTATACGCTGGAGAAATACCTCAACGAAGTCGAGCCGACCGGGGTCACCTTCATCGACTGGGTCGACAGCGAGGCCTATGACCCCAAGGCCATCCGGTCCGAGTTCAAGGCCGGCTGGTGGGGGACGATCCTGACCGAGAAGCTGCTCAGGCGGGAATAGGCCTCAGCTCCAGGGACCGCGGGGCTCGTTGTTTTCGGACGGTGCCCGCGTCTTTTCGCGCTCCGCGGCGATCTCCGCGTCGCGCCGGGCCTTGCGTTCGGCGTTCCAGGCCTTGAACCATTTCGTGTCGCGACGGTCGCCGAGCCAGACGCCGACCCACAGGGCCAGCAACAGCAGCATCGAGACCAGGGAAACGATCTCGGTTCCGTCGAAGGTTCGGCCGAAGAGGGTCACGGGCGGGGCTCCTGCATGGGGAGCCCCAGTATAGGCCGGAAAGCGCCCCGGGTCGAAACCCGGTTGCGTCTTCAGTGGCTGTGGGCGTCGCCGCGCGGGTCGATCATCCGGTGGGCGTGCAGGATGAAGAAGCGCATGTGGGCATTGTCGACCGTGGCCTGGGCACGGGCCTTCCACGCCTTGCGGGCTTCCTCATAGTTGGGGAAGGCGCCGACGAACTCGACCTGGGACAGGTCGCGGAACACCGGGGCGTCGAGATGGCGCAGCTCACCGCCGATGACGAGGTGGAGCAGCTGGGGGGTGTCGGTTTCGGCGGCGTTGGGCATGGGACTGTCCGGGGCGGAGGTTCTGTTGGGGCGAAAACCGGGCCCGGACGGACGGCGTCCATCGGGACCGGTTTCGCCTAGCGGGGCGCGAGCGGAATAGGCGTTGTCCGCCGCACGATCAACGGGTGAAGCGCCGGGGCACTGCAGACCAGGCTGCTCTGTCGCGGATCGGCCTGGTTGAAGCGCCAGGCCTGGCCATGGTGGTCGGTGACCCGGCCGCCGGCCTCCTCGACGATCAGGGCCCCGGCGCAGACGTCCCAGTCCCATTTCGGCGACAGGTTGATCGCCGCGTCGAAGGCTCCGGCCGCGACGAGGGCCATGCGATAGGCGATGGCGTTGCGCTTTTCGAACCGCATGGCGGGCCAGGGCTCGATCCAGTGCGGCCCCTCGATCAGCCGGGCGTCGGCCAGCACCGAGGCGTCGTCCAGATCGCTGGTGTCGGAGGCGGTGATCGCGCGGCCCTGCAGGGCCGCGCCGCCCCCGAGGGTGGCGGTAAAGGTCTCGCCGAGGGCCGGGGCGTGGATGACGGCGGCGATCGGTCGGCCGTCCTCGACGACGGCGATGGGAATGCACCACCAGGGCTTGCCCTTCATATAGGCGACGGTGCCGTCGATGGGGTCGACCACGAAGATGCGGCGCTTCGACAGGCGGTCGGTGGTGTCGGCGGTCTCCTCCGACAGCCAGCCGTGGTCGGGCCGGGCCGAGAGCAGCGTGTCCTTGAGCAGCTGGTCGACGGCCATGTCGGCCGAGGTGACGGGAGAGCCGCCGGACTTGGACCAGACCTTGAGCCCGGCGTCGCGTTCCGCCAGCGCCAGCCGGCCCGCAGCCTCGGCGGCATTGCGGATCAGGTCGAGATCAGCCGCCAGGTCGCTCATTTGCCCGCGATGGCGACGCCGTCGAACATCAGCGACGGGCTGTTGAAACTGCCGCGGAATTCCAGGTCCGAACCGTGCTCCAGCCGGGTCCAGAGGTCGGCGAGATTGCCGGCGACGGTGACGCCGCTGACGGGCCAGACGATCTGACCGTTCTCGAACCAGAAGCCCGAGACTCCGGCCGACCAGTCGCCGGTGTTGGCGTTCAGCGACGGGCCGAACATGGAGGTGACCAGCAGGCCGGCACCCGCATCGGCCATCAGCCCGGCCAGATCGCGTTCGCCCGGCTCCAGATGCAGATTGTGGGTCGAGACCCCGGGCGGGCCGGCGAGGCCGCGCGAGGCGTGGCCGGTCGAGGCCAGGCCGAGCTGGGCGGCGGCCGAGCTGTTCAGCAGCCAGGTGGTCAGGACGCCGTCCCGGACGAGCGACTGGCGCGATACCGCCACGCCCTCGTCATCGAAGGGGGTGGAGCCGAGGCCGCGGATGCGGAAGGGATCGTCGATCAGGTCCACACCCGCCGGCAGGATCCGCTCGCCGAGGCGGTCTTTCAGGAAGGAGGTCCCGCGCGCGATCGAGGGGCCGGAGATGGCGCCGAGCAGGGGCGAGAGGACCTGGGTGGCGATGCGGTTCTCGAAGATGACCGGGGCGGTGGTCGAGTCGATCTTGCGCGGGCCGGTGCGGGCGACGGCGCGGTGGCCGGCGAATTCGCCGATGGAGGCGGCGGACGGCAGGTCGGACAGGTGGCGCACGGCGCGGTGTTCGCCGCCACGTTCCATGGCCCCGTCCTTCTCGGCTATGACGCCGATGCCCAGCGAAAAGGCCGAGCCGTGATAGGCCCCGTCGAAGCCGTGCGAGGTGACCAGCCGCCAGCGGCTGGAGGAGGCCGAGGCGTGGCCGCCTTCGGATTTTGCCACACCGGGCACGGCCAGGGCGACGGCTTCGGTCTCGGCGGCCATGGCCTCGAGCTCGGCGGCGCTGCGCTCCGTGGGGTCGAACAGGTCAAGGTCGGCGAAGGGGCCACGGGCGAGGCGGTCCTGCGGGGCCAGACCGGCGTAGGGGTCTTCGGGGGCCAGCCGGGCCATGGCCACGGCGCGCTCGACCAGACGGGCCCGGGTGGCGTCGGACAGGTCCGAGGCCGAGACGGTCGCCATGCGCCGGCCGATGAAGACGCGCAGGCCGAGATCGCGGCTCTCCTCGCGCTCGACATCCTCCAGCGCGCCGTTGCGGACGCCGACGGACAGGGAGGCCCGCTCGGCCGAGACGGCCTCGGCGGCGTCGGCCCCGGCCCTCAGGGCGGCGGCGACGATATCGGACAGGAGATCGGGGGAGACGGCGGACTCGGTACGGTCAGGCATGGCCTGATATGGCCGGGCGGACGGCTCCGCGCAACGGCGCCGGCGAAGATCAGACGAAGGCGTGGACCACGAGCATGGCCCCGGCGGTGATCAGGGCGAAGTAGGTCAGGGACATGCCGAGGACGCGCCCCAGGGTCGGCTTTCTGTCGCTCAGGCTCACGGCGTGGATCAGCCGTCCCGCCAGCAGAACCCCGCCGACGGCATGGATCGCCATGGCCGGCATGCCCAGCATGGCCAGCAGGGCCAGGGCACCGACGCCCACCGGAATGTATTCCGCGGCATTGCCGAACACCCGGCCCCTGAGCGTGATCTGGGACTCCTTGCCGTCGCCGAGCAGCACCTTGTGCCGGCGACGGTTCAGGACCACCCGCACCGAAAGCACGATCAGCAGCAGGAGCAGCAGGCCGCTCCACAGGGCGGCCGCCTGGACCGGCGTCATCGCGTTCAACGTATCCATCAGTTCTCTCGCCCCACCGGATAGAGTCGGAAGCGTTCATCATAGAACGGGGTTCGCTCGTAGAACCACTGCAAACGCGCGTCTCCGTCGGCGGCGAAGGCCGGCTCGGCGGCCAGTTTCGCCTCGAATTCGGCCTTGAGCGCCGGATCGGCCGCCATCATGGCCTCGGCCAGGGGGGCGATGGCATAGCCCTCGATATATTCGACGCGGCTGAGCACTTCCGGGAACATGCCCCAGGCGAAGAAGCTCTCGCTGGACTGCGGCTCAAGCAACAGCACCACGATGTCGCCCAGGGGCTGGTCGGTCGGGACGCGGACCGAGCCGACGGGGAAGGTCCAGTCGTGGCGCTCGGGGGTGACGCCGGTGACGGTCACGCCGACGCGGCCCTCATTGGCGCGGGTCGCCAGTCGGGGCTCATTGAGACGCAGCATGTCGACGGTGACGGTGCGCGGGGACGGCAGGGTCTCCATGTGGATGCCGTGCAGACGCAGGCGTTCGATGATGTCGGCGCGATGGCCGGGGACCCAGTAGGCGTTCGGCCGCTGAAGGGTCAGGGTCGGGCGCGAGCCGAAGAAGGGCAGGGACCAGGGCTCGGGGTCGGCCTGGCCCAGCCAGCGGATCTCGGACCGGCCCGAGGCGGGGCTGTCGTACATCTCATAGCGGATGCCCTTGAAGGTCCGGGTGTAGGCGGGGGTCGGATCGGCGACGAAATTGGCCGGGATCTCCGTTGGGCGCAGATCCGAGTCGGCGGCGATCGCCGTGCGCAGGGCGGTGCCGTCCGCGGCCAGGCGGCGCATCGCCGCCTCGAGCAGGACATAGGTCCCCAGAACCCGCTGCTCATAGGGTTTCAGGCTGTGATTCTCGATCAGGACGGTCGGCACATGGGCGGCCGAACCCCAGCCGTTGGAGAACCGCTCGCCGAGGCCGCCGTCGGACAGGCCGGCGCGGGGATTGCTGTCGTCGACGCCGAAGACCAGTTCGCCGGGGATGTGGTCCTCCGCCTCGAGCGCGGCATTGATGGCGGGCTTGAAGCTGTCGTCCAGCCAGAGGGCGATGGCGGGCGACCGGGAATAGACGCCGTTCTCGCCGTTGAAGCCGTAGGTGATGTCGTACTGGTAATCCATGCCGTCGGTGACGTGGATGTCGAGGTACAGGTCCGGCCGGTATTTCAGCACCAGACCGCGCACGGCGCGCATCTCGGTCTGGTCCAGTTTCAGATAGTCGCGGTTGAGGTTCTGGTTGGTCGCCGTATTGCGCCAGCCCTGGATGCGGGGCCCGCGCTGGTTGGGGCGGCTCCAGGCACTGGCCCGCTCATGGCCGTCGACCGAGAGGATCGGAATGAGGATCAGATTGACCCGGTCCAGCAGGTCGTCCTTGCCGTAGAAGGCGATGTCGCGGAGCAGCATCATGCCCGCGTCCTTGCCGTCGATCTC
>JAIESL010000079.1 GCA_019746095.1 Caulobacteraceae bacterium | reverse complement strand
CCGTCAACTTCGTTCTGCCTCTGGACTGGACCGGCTTCTCCGGCGGCCAGTTCCAGTTCCGGAACACCTGGAACAATACCGCGGTCGACGACCCGACCTCGGGCCAGGAGCGGCCGATCTCGGGTGTCAGGCCGTCCCAGCCGATCTTCACCGTCTCCCAGGACATCACCAGCTGGAAGATCAACTGGGCGGTGACCTACATCGAGAGCCTGCGCCAGTTCAACTATGCCCCGGACCAGGTCTCGGGCTTCACCGGCAGCGACTATTTCGAGGCCAATATCGAGTACAAGCCGACGCCGACCCTGGCGATCCGCGCCCAGGTCAATGTCTGGAACGACTTCCAGGTCGAGCGGACGGTCTTCGCCGACCGGTCCCTGGCCCGTCCCGTGGCCTTCACCGAACTGCGCCCCTCGGATCCGCGCACCTTCTGGCAGATCCGGGTGCGCAAGACGTTCTGAGGCCCTGATCTCCGCCGGAGCGAGACCCCGGCCCTGACCGGTTCATGCCCCCGGACCGGTCAGGGCCCGGCCCGCCGGCCGCCGCGACACTTTGCGCCTTTTCGCGGTTTTCACTGGCGAGTCCGGGGCGTTTCCGGCACCGGCACGCCGGAAGTCGAGAGAGAGTCATGACCAAAGCCTTCTGGCTGGCCGGCGCGGCCCTTTGCCTGTTCAGCGGCCCGGCCATGGCCCAGGGCGCGCAGCCCGCCGCCTCTGCCCAGCAGGGCGTTCTGGTGTTTGAGCCGGCCTTCTTCGCTGACTTCCAGCCGGACACGGCCCTGGACATGGTCCGTCGGCTTCCGGGGTTCAATTTCGACGAGGGTGACAGCGGCACCCGCGGCCTTGCCGGGACGGCGGGCAATGTCCTGATCGACGGGGCCCGCCCCTCGACCAAGAGCGACAGCCTCGATGAAATCCTGGAACGGATCTCGGCCACGGGCGTGGCCCGAATCGAACTGATCCGCGGCAGCCAGCCGGGCATCGACATGCAGGGCCAGTCGGTCGTCGCCAATGTGATCCTGATCCGGACGGTGACGACCGAACGGGTCCTTGAGGGCGACCTGTACCTGCTGCCCGACGGCGGTGCCTCGCCGGGGTTTTCGGCGCGCTATTCCCGGCGCGAGGGCGATGACCAGGTCGAAGGCGCGATTGTCGGCTACTGGGACCGGACCGAAGGCGGCGGCGAGGGCTTCCGCCGCCGCTACAGCCCGGCGGGCACCCTGATCCAGGATGCCGACCTGATCCTGTCGGACCTGAGCCGGAACCTGCAGGCCACCGGGGCGGTGCAGCGCCGGATCGGCGGAGGCCTGTTGCGCGTCAACGGCCTGCTGAACTGGTCGAGCGAAGACAGCGGGCAGGACCTGCTGATCCGCTCCGGCACCGGGGCGAACAGTTTCAACGAGGAGCAGGAGACGGAGGTCGAAGGCGAGCTGGGCCTCAACTGGACCCGCGACCTGGACGCCCGCACGAGCCTCGAACTGACCGGCCTGCAACGCTATTCCAGCGAAGACTATACCGGGGTTTCGGCCAGCAGCGGCGGCAGTTCCAACTTTGCTTCGGACACGACCACGGGCGAGTCGGTCGGCCGGGCCATATTGCGCTTCCGGCCCAGCGACGGCTGGGCGGTGGAGACCGGTGGCGAGCTTGCCTACAACTTCCTCGACACGGCCTCGGCCTATGCGGAGAACGGCATTCCGGTCCCCCTGCCGTCGTCCACCATCAAGGTCGAGGAACTGCGGGGCGAGGTATTCGGCCAGATGACCTGGAGACCCGGCCCGACCCTGACCATCGAGGGCGGTCTGCGCGTCGAGGTCTCGCAGATCAGCCAGTCCGGCGACAGCGACCTCAGCAAGTCCTTCGTCTATCCCAAGCCCCGCCTGCAGGCCACCTGGACCCCCCGGGCCGGGCACCAGTTCCGGTTCCGGGTCGAGCGGGAAGTGGGCCAGCTGGACTTCGGTGACTTCACGGCCTCGGCCGATATCGACCTCGGCGAGGTCGAGGGCGGCAACCCCGATCTGGAACCGCAGAAGTCGAACCTTGTCGAAGCCGTCTATGAGCACCGCTTCTGGGGTGAGGGCGCGCTCGAGGTGACCCTGCGGCATACCCGGGTCGAGGATGTGGTGGACGTCATCCCCCTGACCGGCGGCTTCGACGGGGTCGGCAATATCGGCGACGGGACGGACAACAGCCTGGGACTGAGCCTGACCCTGCCGACGGACGCCTTCGGCATCGCCGGCGGCAGTCTGCGCATGAGCGGCAACTGGTCATCGAGCGAGGTGGTGGACCCGGTCACGGGCGAGAAGCGCAGCTTCCAGGGCGATCTGGCCTTCGGCTGTGACGTGAGTTTCGACCAGAACCTGAGGGGCGGCCGCTGGGCCTGGGGCTTTGAACACGACTGCAACACCTATGACGGCCAGACCTTCCGGGTCCGCGAGGTGCGGACAGCCTATTTCGAGCCGGAGATGTGGGCCTATGTGCAGTGGAAGCCCCGGCGCGATCTGACCCTGCGCGCGGAGCTCGGCAATGCCTCCGACAGGACCCGGGGCAATGATCGCGACATCTACAGCGGCCCGCGCGACACGGCCCCCCTGGCCCTGCGCGAAAGCCGGCGGCTTGCATCCGGCCCCTGGGTGACCCTGCAGGTCCGGCAGACCTTCTGAGAGCAAAGGCTCCGCAGGGCCGCCCGGGACAGGGACCGGTTTGTGGGACAACAAAAAGGGCGGAACCTTGCGGTTCCGCCCTTCCTGTATTCAGCCGTCCGTGCGGATCAGTGTGACGGATGGTTTCCGGCGTCATTGGCCCCGTTGGACCAGCCCTTGATCAGGAAGCTGATCAGGATGAAGGCGATGCCGATGCCGACGCCCCAGGTGCCCAGCTTGTTGAAGCCGTCCAGGGAGGTGGCGAGCGCGCCCTGCGGGTCCAGAACCTGACCCCCGACCGTCTCCGTACCCATAAGGCCGGCGATCTTGCCGCCGACGAACTGGGCGATGGAGCTGGCCAGGAACCAGACGGCCATCATGAAGCTGACAACCGAAGGCATGGACAGTTTGGTGATCTCCGACAGGCCCACCGGCGAGAGGAAGAGCTCCCCCGTCGTGTGCAGCATGTAGAGCAGCGCCAGGATGATCAGCGGCATCTGGAAGGTCGCGCTGACCATGCCCGAGCCGGCGGCCCAGACCACCACCAGGAAGCCGAGACCGACCTGCACGAGGGCGAGGCCGAACTTCATGGTCGGGTCGGGATCCATCTTCTTGCTGGCCAGCCAGGCCCACAGGGCCGCCAGGATCGGCGCGAAGATGAGGATGAAGCCGGCGTTGAACGACTGGACCTGGGCCGCCGTGATGGTGGCGTCGATCCAGAAGCCGGACGGGATGATGCCCGCCGCTTCCAGCTGGGCCGGCGTGCCGACGGTGATGCCGAGGAACTGCATCGCGGTCGGGGCGATGGTCAGATCCACGTTGCGGTCGGCGAACAGGTTCAGCGAGGTGCCGGCCTGTTCGAACAGGGTGAAGAAGACCACCGCGCCGAAGATCAGCACCAGGGCCAGCATCATGCGCTGACGCTGTGCCCAGGTCTTGCAGACCCCGACGATGACCCAGAGGATCGCCGCCAGCGACAGCACGGTCGAAATGCCCAGGACGGTACCGACCAGGGCGTTGCGCTGGACCATGAACCAGACCACGGCGACGCCGAGGACGCCGAGGATGTAGATCAGCCATTCGCGGTTCAGCGGTCCGAACAGCGGACGCTTGAGCAGTTCGGGGTTCGGCGGTTCGCCGTGGCCTTCCAGCAGCGGCTTGCCGAGGACGAACACCACCCAGCCCGCGGCCATGCCGACGCCCGCGAGGCCGAAGCCGGCCCACCAGCCGACGGTCTGGCCGAGGAAGCCGCAAAGCACGGCTGCCCAGAAGGCACCGAGGTTGATGCCGTAATAGTAGAGGGTGAAGCCGGAATCCCGGCGGGGGTCTCCCTGGGGATACAGCTGGCCGACGATCGTCGAGATGTTCGGCTTCAGGAAGCCGACGCCCATGATGATCAGCGAGAGAGCGAGGTAGAAGATGTTGACGCCGACCATGTCGCGGGTCTGCTTCATCTCATAGCTACCGGGCGCCAGGGTCGCCGGCAGGGTCGAACCCTCCGGCAGGCCTGCCACGGCGATACCGCCGCCCTCGGCCGGGCCGAAGGCGTATTTCTGGCCGTCGACGACGATGTTCACGTCACGCGACGCACCGCGTCCCTCGGCCGAAATCTCATAGGCCGTGCCGGCATAGGTCAGGGTTTCGGTCGCCGGACGGCCCTCGAAGGCCATCATGCCGTGACCGGCCACCAGCAGCAGGGCACCGAAGGCGATGGCCTTGCGGGTCCCCATGTAGCGGTCGGCGAGAATGCCGCCGACCAGCGGCAGCAGATAGACCAGCGAGGTGTAGGAGCCGTAGGTCGATCCCGCCGTGGCATCGTCAAAGAGGAAATGCTGGGTCAGGAAGAAAATCAGGATGCCGCGCATGCCGTAGTAGGAGAAGCGCTCCCACATTTCGGCGAAGAACAGGATGATCAGTCCGCGCGGATGGTTCTTCAGAATCTGCATCAGCACGGGGATGCCCGTGAGCAGGGTGATGATCAGGCCGGCTATGATGACGATGTTCATGCCCGACCTCCGCCAAGGCGTCGGGACTCAATTTCTCTGAGCGACGTAACCGCGCCCCCCTTGTCCGTCGTATTCAACGGCTCACTCCCATATTGCTGCGCCCCACCTGACGCGCGAGGCCGCATAAGCAGCACGGGGAGCAAAACCGGACAAGGGTTAAGGGCAAATTGGCTGTGGGGTGGCACGTGGGCGGAGCAGGCGGCAGGATGGCGCAGAATCAAACGGGGCAGGCCGGAATGACGACGACGCGGCGGGCGGCACTGATCGGTGCGGGTACGGCTTTTGCGCTTGCGGGCTGCGCCCCGGGCGCATCGCGCGCGGCCGGGGATATCGTGGCGGCAGGCCAGCCGGCCGCCCTGCTGGTCTGGGCCCTGGCCCGCGAGCGGCTGGCCGGCTGGCCGCGCAAGCCCACGGGCGGAGCCCTGGCGGCCCTGCCGCCCCTGGCCGCGGACCTGCCCGAACTGGGGGCCCTGGCCAGCGGCGGGCGGCCTGCGAATCTGGAGGCCATCGCGGCGCTCAAGCCCCGGCTGGTGATCGACTATGGCGACACCGATCCCGAATACCGGACCCTCGCCGACCGCATGAAGACCCGGCTGGGCGTCGACTGGCGGCTGATCGACGGGGCCCTGACGAAGATTCCCGAAGCCATCCGCGAGACCGCCCTCCTGCTGGATGCCGATCAGGCCGCTGCCGGCCTGGCCGATGAGGCGGCCCGGATTCTGGACCGGTGGCGGGGCGCGCCCGGCGGATCCTCCTTCTACTATGCCCGCGGCAACGACGGCCTGGAGACCGGCTTTCGCGGCTCCCTGGCCACTGAGGTTCTGGAGGGGGCCGGCTGGACCAATGTCGCCGGGGAGTCGAACGACATCGGCCGGGTCACCCGCGAACAGGTCGTCGCCTGGGACCCCGAGACCCTGGTCACCCTGAGCCCCGCCTTCGCCGCCGCCATAGGCAATGACCCCGTCTGGCGGGTCCGGCGGGACGGCCGGCGGCGGCGGCTGTTGCTGCTGCCCGACCAACCCTTCGGCTGGGCTGACCGGCCGCCGTCGCTGAACCGTCTGCTGGCCTGCGCCTGGCTGGCCGATCCGGAAGGATCGCAGGCGACCATCGCCGGGCTGAGCCGCCGTCTGTACGGCATGGCACCGGCCGTGCCGGCGATGCCGCAGTGGATTCCGTGAACCATCTGAAGACCCCCGTGGTGCAGGCCGGCCTGATCCTGCTGGCGCTGGCCGGGGCGCTGGGAGTCATGGCCACAGGGCCCCTGGCGGTGGCACCGGGTGCCCTGCTGGCAGCCGTCTTCGGCACCGGATCGCCCGAGGCCGAACTGGCCCTGGCCCTGCGCGGCCCGCGGCTGCTGGCGGCCCTGACCTGCGGGGCCGCCCTGGCGGGAGCCGGGGCCGGGTTCCAGATCCTGTTCCGCAATCCGCTGGCGGCGCCCGACCTGCTGGGCGTCTCGTCCGGGGCCGGTCTGGGAGCGGCCCTCGCCCTGCTGCTCGGGGCGGGTGCCGCCCTGGTGCAGGGCGCGGCCTTTGCGGGCGGCCTCGCCGCCGGAGGACTGGCCCTGGCCTGCGCCGCCCTGACCCGCAGCGGCGACGGCCGTCTGGCCCTGATCCTGTGCGGGGTCGTGGCCGGAGCCCTGGCCTCGGCCGGGCTGGGTCTCGTCGTGATCGTCGCCGAGCCCTATTCGCAGCTGCCGTCGATCACCTACTGGCTGCTGGGCTCCTTCACCCGGGCGACCCTGCCGGAAGCGGTCGGGGCCCTCGTCCCGGTCGCCCTCGGTGCGGGGGTGCTGATCTGGCTGGGCTTCCGGCTCGACATCCTGTCGCTGGGCGATGAGCAGGCGCGGTCGCTGGGTCTGCCCGCGCGACCCCTGCGCCTGCTGGCCCTCGCCGCCGCCGCCCTGATGACCTCCTCGGCCGTTGCCGTGGCCGGGGTGGTCGGCTGGATCGGCCTGCTGGCCCCCCATGCGGCGCGGCTGATCGTCGGTGAGCGGGCCGGGCGGCTGATCCCGGCGTCCATGGCCCTGGGGGCCCTGTTCGCCCTGCTGATCGACCGGCTGGCCACAGCCTTCGGCCCGGCGGAGGTTCCCGTCGGCCTGCTGGCCGCCGCCATCGGTGCCCCCGGCTTCCTGATCCTGTTCGTCACCACATCGAGGTGGTCATGAACGGCCTGATGCTCGAGGGACTGGTCGCCGGGCGCGGCCCCTTCCGCCTGCCGCCGCTCGACCTGACCGTTGCGCCGGGCGAGGTGCTGGCCCTGATCGGCCCGAACGGGGCCGGCAAGACCACCCTGCTGAAGACCCTGGCCGGCCTGCTGCCGCCGCTCGCCGGTGCGATGGTCGGGACCGGCACCCCGGCCTATCTGCCCCCGCCCGGCGCGGTGTCCGCCGGCTTCTCAGCCCTGCATCTGACAGCCCTGGGCCGGGCGCATCTGCGCCGCTGGTCTCCGGGCCTGACGCCGGACGATCTGGACGCCGCGCGTGGCGCGCTGGACCGGCTGGACGTCGGTGACCTCGCGGACCGGCCGTTCGACCGCCTGTCCAGCGGCCAGCAGCAACTGGTCCTGATCGCCCGCCTGTTCGTGCAGGATGCGCCGGTCTGTCTGCTGGACGAGCCCTTGGCCCTGCTGGACCCGGCCCATGCCCGGGCGGTCGAGGGGGCGATCCGGGTGCTGGCCGGTGAGGGCCGGGTGGTCATCGCCTCGACCCATCATCTGCCCTTCGCCGCCCGCGCCGACCGGGTGCTGGCGCTCGGCCGGGACGGGATGAAGGTGGCCGCGCCTGCCGAGGCCCTCACCCCCGACCGCATCCGCACCCTGTTCGGGGTCGAGGTCGCGGGCTGTCCCTGCTGCGGTCAGACCTTGGGTTGAAGGTGGTGGTTGAGGCTCAAACCTCGACCAGATCCGGGCGGCGCTCAATCCGATCCAGTCGCACGCCGAAGTGGTCCATTCGCCGGTTTACCGAGACGAAGTTCTCCTCGATCGAGGTCATGCGCACCTTGATGTGGTGCATGTCTTCCTTGATGTTGGTCAGGTCAGACTCGATCCGTCCAAGCTGCGCCTGGATTTTCTGAAGCACCGGAACAACGATGTCGGTTACCTCTGACATGGCGCAAACATAGCGTGAAAACGGAGACTCGCCAATGATCCGCTGGTTTGCAGCCCTGGCCCTGGCCGCCCTGTTGGCCGCGCCCGCCGCCGCCCAGGAGGCGCCCCGCTGGTCCTTCGCCATTCACGGCGGTGCCGGGGTGATCGAGCGCGCCAGCCTGACGCCGGAACAGGACGCCGCCTATCGCGCCGCCCTTCACCGCGCGCTGGAGGCCGGGTCGGCGGTGCTGGCCGCCGGCGGGTCTTCGCTCGACGCCGTGCAGGCCGCGATCGAGCTGATGGAGGATGACCCGCTGTTCAACGCCGGACGCGGTGCCGTCTTCACCGCCGCCGGGCGCAACGAGCTGGACGCCGCCGTCATGAACGGCTCGGACCTGACCGCCGGGGCCGTGGCCGGCCTGACCACCACCCGCCACCCCATCGCCGCCGCCCGAGCGGTGATGGAGCGGTCGCCGCACGTCATGCTGATCGGCGAGGGGGCCGACACCTTCGCCGCCTCGGTCGGGCTGGAACAGGTCGACCCGGCCTTCTTCTTCACCGAGCGCCGCTGGCGCGGGCTGGAGACGGCGCTGCGGGCGCAGAACCTGCCGATTCCGGAACGGCCCGTCGGCGCGCCGGGGCCGATGGCGGAGAACACCCTTCCCGCCCCACCGCTGAACGAACGGAAATTCGGCACGGTCGGCGCCGTGGCGCTGGACAGTCAGGGCCGGCTCGCGGCCGGCACCTCGACCGGCGGCATGACCGCCAAACGCTGGGGCCGGGTCGGGGATGTGCCGGTGATCGGGGCCGGAACCTATGCGTCGAACCGCGAGGGCTGCGCCGTCTCGGCAACGGGCGATGGCGAATTCTACATCCGCGCCAGCGTGGCCCGCGACATCTGTGCCCGGATCGCAGACGGATCGGCCACCCAGGCCGCCGCCCAGGCCGAGGTGGACGACGCCCTGTCGCTCGGAGGGTCCGGCGGCGTCATTGTCATGGATCTGCTGGGAGCGCCCAGTTTCGCCATGACCAGTTCCGGCATGTATCGCGGGGCCGTCTCCGAAGGCGCTCCGGCCGCCGTGGCCATCTATGGTGACGAGGACCTCCGTCCGTGACCCAGGGCGCGACCTTCGACTCGCTCGAAAAATTCACCGCCCCGCAGGGACAGACGATCTGATGAGCAAGCCCGACACCCCCGGCGTGATCGCCCCGCCGCCGCTGATCTTTCTCGGTTTCCTGTTCGTCGGCTGGGGTCTGGCGACGATCGGGGCCCGGCCGGAGGCGGCCGGGGCCGGATACAGCTGGCTGGCGGCCGGTTTCGGGCTGGAGATGGAGGTCCGGCGCGGCGTGGCCCTGAGCCTGATCATAGGCGGCCTGCTGCTGGACGGGATGGCGGCGGGCCTGTTCCGGCGCCGCGGTACGGCGGTCGAGCCGTGGAAGCCCTCGACGGTCCTGATCAACGAGGGGCCCTACCGTTTCAGCCGCAACCCGATCTATGTCGGCTTTGCCATCACCTATGTCGGTCTGGCCATCGCCATGGACAGCGCCCTGGCCCTGTTCCTGCTGCTGCCCTGCCTGGCGATCGTCGACCAGTTCGTGATCCAGCGCGAGGAGCGCTATCTCGCCGCCAAGTTCGGGGCCGACTACGAGGCCTATCGCCAGAAGGTGCGCCGTTGGCTGTGAGTGACGATGAGCTTTCGGCCATGGCCATCGACGAGCTGGACCAGGCCTGCAGTCTGATCTGGCCCGAACTGGTCAAGATCACGCCCTGGGGCGACACCTTCACCGGCATTGCGCCGTCCGGCCGCGAGGTCGAGGTCGAGCGCCGCTATCTCTGGGCCCATGAGCCCGAGGGGGCGGTCGCCGTCGAGATCGAGGTTCGCGACGTCGGGGCCCGCACCGGGGCCGAGGCCCGGGCCCTGATCACCCCGCCGCGCTGAGCGCCCCAAAGATCGCTTCTCGCGGGAATCGCGCGCGCCGTTAACCTTTGTCGTTGCCAAGCGGAGCGGCGGGGGCAAGATGCGCCCCGAACACGGACTTCGATCCAGGGGAGCAGCATGTCCTACGGCGCAGACTTCGCCAACGCCGACCCGGCCAATGCCCCGCTGAACGGACCACTGTTCATCGGCGCGGACCCCCTCGTCTGGGGTGCCATACTGCTGGCGCTGGCGGCCGCCCTGCTGCTGGGCTGGTATCTGGGTGCCCGATCGAACACCAACCGCGCCGATGCCGCCCACGCCATCTGGCAGGCGATCAGCGACGCCGCGCGCTCGGCCATGGGCGCGGACGACAATGCCCTGAAGGGCAAGGCCGAAAACCTGCTGAAGGTCATCGACAGCCGGCTGGGCAAGACCCTGGGGCTGGTCAACGGCCTGTCCAAGCAGGTCGGCAATCTGAAAAAGGCCGTCAAGGGCGAGGTCGAGGCAGAAGCCCATGGCCACGCCGGCGGCCATGGGCACGGCGGCGGTCATGGCGGGGGACATGGCGGCGGCCACGGTGCCCACGCCTCCGCCCATGACGCACATGCATCCCATGAGGTCCACGCCGCCCCCGCGGTCACCATCGTCAACGTCAATGCCGGGGCCACGGCCCATTCGGCCGCCCACCCGCCCGCCGAACATCACCCGCCGGCCCATGACGACAAGCCGGAGAAGCGCGAGATGAGCCATCGCGAACAGACCGACGCCCTGCGTCTGGCCGTCGCCGCCTTCAACGAGCACTGGCGCCACGAGGGCACACGGGTCGGCGAACTGCGCGCGGCCCATGCCGAGCTGTCGAACCCCGGCCCGGCGCACAAATCGTCCGGCCACGGCAAGGCCTCGCACGGCGGACATTGAAAACCCGGTTTCGCACATCCGCGAAACCGCCTAAGCCTTGAGCCATGAAACTCGCCTCGCTCAAGCACGGCCGTGACGGTCGCCTCGTAATCGTCTCCAGCGACCTCGCCTGGTTTACCGACGCCTTCCTGATCGCCCCGACCCTGCAGGCGGCGCTGGATGACTGGGACCGGCTCGCGCCCGATCTGCGGGCCCTGGCCGAAAGCCTCGAACACGGCGGTGTGCCGCGCGGCCGCTTCCATGAGCGCGAGGCCGCCGCCCCCCTGCCCCGCGCCTATCAGTGGGCCGACGGCTCGGCCTATGTGAACCACGTCGCCCTGGTGCGTCAGGCGCGCGGCGCCGAAATGCCCGACAGCTTCTGGACCGATCCCCTGATGTACCAGGGCGGCTCCGACAATTTCCTCGCCCCGCGCGACCCGATCCCCCTGGCCGACGAGAGCTGGGGCTGCGACCTCGAGGCCGAGGTGGTGGTGGTCACCGGCGACGTGCCCCAGGGCGTGACGCGCGAAGAGGCGCTGGACCAAATCCGCCTGGTCGGCCTCGTGAACGATGTCTCCCTGCGCAACCTGATCCCGGCCGAACTGGCCAAGGGATTCGGCTTCGTCCAGTCCAAGCCCGCCTCGGCCCTGTCGCCGGTCTTCGTCACCCCGGCCGCGCTCGGCGACCGCTGGGTCGACGGCAAGCTCAAGGGGGCCCTGAACGTCCAGCTGAACGGCGCCGATTTCGGCAAGGCCGACGCGGGCGTCGACATGACCTTCGACTTCGGCACCCTGATCGCCCATCTGGCCAAGACCCGTTCCCTGGGGGCCGGCAGCATCATCGGCTCGGGCACGGTCTCGAACCGCGACGCCGACGGCGGCCCGGGCAGGCCCGTCAGTGAAGGCGGCCTCGGCTACTCCTGTATCGCCGAGGTCCGCACGGTCGAGACCATCCTGCGCGGCAAGCCCGAGACGCCCTTCCTCAAGGCCGGCGACACGGTCCGCATCGAGATGCTGGACGAGCACCACCACTCGATCTTCGGGGCCATCGAACAGACGGTCGCGGCGGCATAGGGCTGCTGCGCCATCGCTGCGACCGGCCCCTGACAGGACAGCAGCAGACTGCCCAGGGCGATCGTCAGCCATCGTTTCATCGCGCGCCTCCTTCGGTTTCCCGGAGCAGAGGCCCCCATGCTGCTTTACGGATGCGCGGGACGGATTAAGCTTTGGCCACGTCTGCGGCCCGAGGAGGGCAGGTCGGGCGCTGTCGGGACGGAACAAGATCAATGCCGGATATGTCGCCCGAGGTTCTCATACCGCTGATCGTGATGGCGATCGTCCTGCCACTGGTCTTCCTGCGCAACCGCAGGCCCCGGACCCTGGATCCCCGGCGGATGTGGATCATGCCGGCGATCATCGTCCCGATGATGGGGTTGGCCCTCTGGGGCACCAGTATGGACCCGAGGATTCCGCACGTCGCCTTTGACGCGCTCGCCTGGGCCATACTGGCGTTCGGCCTGGTCCTCGGCGGAGCCTTCGGCTGGTGGCGGGGCAGGATGACCACGATCGAGAAGCACGCCGACGGCACGCTGAAGGCCCAGGCCTCGCCCATCGGCCTGATCCTGATCATCGCCGTCATGCTGGGCCGCCGCGCCCTGGCTGCCTTCCTTGAGCCGCACGCCGCCGAATGGGGACTGAATGCCCTGGCCATCACCGACGCCTTCCTGGTGTTCGTCGTCGGCATGATCGTGATTCAGCGGCTGGAGATGTTCATCCGTGCCCGCCGCATCCAGTCCGGGGCCGGCGACGGCCATGTCGAGACGGTGGCGTGAGGCCCCGGTGCCCGAGCCGACTTCAGGCCGGCCTGAACACCGATCCCGATTGACCTGATCGGACCGCGCGAGCTACCAAGCGCCCCTGCCGAAGCGAGCAACCGGCCTGTGCGGGCGTGGTGGAACTGGTAGACGCGCCGGACTCAAAACGGGTTCGGTTTAGGCAAAAAGGGAAATTGCACAACGACTTAGGGTTCTGATATTCTTGGCACACTCATGGAGCAGTCCACGGTTCGTTCCGGCTGTGCCATGACGGCCCCCAGGTGGCGAAATTGGTAGACGCACGGCACTCAAAATGCCGCGACTTCGGTCATGTCGGTTCGAGTCCGACCCTGGGGACCAAACCTTCAACGTAGGCCAAGGGTTTGCCCAAGCAGAAGAACGACGAGTTCACGGTCAGAGTCGGTGAACAGGTAGCGCGTCTCCACCAGCGCAGGGGGACCATGAACTGGTCGTTCAAGGTCAAGACCGCGAGCGGGGCTTGGACAAGCCACACCGCCGGAACCGCCGATTTCGCGGCGGCGAAGGAGAAGGCGCGGGACCACCTGAATGAGGTCCGCTTCCTCATCAAGCATGACATGGCACCCAAGGTGCGGAAGTTCCGCGCGGTCGCCGCCGCTTGCCTGAAAGTCATGGAGCAGGAGCGGTCAACCGCAGGACGGCGAAGCGCAGCCGAGGACTACATCTACGCCCTCAAGAGATACCACATCCCCTTCTTCGGTGACTGCAACATCGGCTCCATCGACCGGCAGAAGCTGGTAAAGTTCGACGAATGGCGAGCCGAGAAGCTCGGCCGCAAGCCGAAGAAGTCCACCGTCCAGACCCACAATGCGGCCCTGCAACGGGTGTTCGACCATTCCCTTCGACAGGGCTGGATGAAGGAGTGGCAGGTCCCTTCACTGACCAACCAAGGTGCAGAGGGCGACACCCGCGCGACGTTCACACCGACAGAGTATGACAAGCTGACCGCCTACCTCGAACGTTGGTCAAGCGAGGGGCGGAAGGGCATCTCGCGCCAAATTCGGACTGTTCTGCGCGAGTGGGTCGAGTTCGTCGCGCTGACCGGAGTGCGTCCTGGGACAGAGACGGCCAGCATCCGCTGGTGTGACATCCGCCCAGATAAGGTCGGGAATACCCCGCTCATCCGCATCATGGTCGCGGACGGTAAGACCGGCCGCCGCGAAATCATCGCGCCCGCCGCCGTCCAAAAGTGCCTCGACCGTCTTAAAGCCTTCAACGTCAACGCGAAGCCGGACTGGCCGATCTTCGCCATCCTCGACGGCCGATACCCTGGGCCGCATCTCTGCGACGCCATCGGCCGGGTCTTGGAAGAGGGCGGTCTTAACCTTCGCCATGACAGCAACGGCGACGTTCGCACCGCCTACTCCCTCCGACACTTCTACGCCACTGAACAGCGGCGGCGCGGGCTCGGCTACGAGACGTTGAAGAACCAGATGGGGACAAGTGTCGCCATGCTGGAGAAGCACTACGACCACGTGAAAACGTCCGACGAAGCGGTCAGAATCGTCGGTGCCCTGCCCCCCGAGGCCGCGCTGGGAATCGGCATCAAGGGCAACGGCGACAGCCGCCGCCTTGTCCTCGTGAATGGAGCGATCCGGCTGGCCTCTTAGTTCACGGCAGTATTGAGCATCATGATCTAAATATTGATGGGCGACAAATGCCCATGATACTATCGGTCATGATGAATCCAAAGAGACTTGTTACAGCATACATTGAATGGCTCATGGAAAGGCCAACATACGCCATCACCCTGACCTTCAACTGGCTGGGCGGTATCGCAACCGCGTCGGCCGAGGAGAAGATCAGGGAGTTCGGGGCGTTCATTGATCGCGCCCGCCTCGGCAGCCGGTTCTACAAGAAGCCGGTCGAGGCGCGGACGAAGTTCATCCTCGTCCCCGAGAAGTTCAGCGGCGGCTACCCGCACTACCACGGGGTCATCCAGTGCCCGACCGAGGACGGCACAAGCATCGCCGTTTCGGATCATGCCACTCTGTTCGAGGAGGCATGGCGGGCCGTCGTTCCCTCCGGCACCGTTCGCCTGGAACCGGTGCACGATGCCGAGGGCTGGGGTCGATACATCACGAAGGAGACCGGAATGAACTTCGAGCGCACGGTGCACTCCTACGACCAATGGTCGAGCCGGAGCGGCCAGTAATACCAGCGACTCCAAACAGGAGGGTGCCGTCTTCACGAGCCTTCCTGGTCGCCGGGCATCAAAATCACTGCGGTCCGTGCCGACCGCAATGGAGAGTTATGTCTTCAACTCAACTTGACAAATACTCCAACTGTTCTACTATATCAGATGTGACATCAGCAATACCGAACACGTCTTTTGGAAACGGTCGCCACACGCCGCTTTCAGTGCGATCCGAATACAGTAACATCCGCAGCCGTTATCATCCCGTGACGGGATGGCCCGCACCGATCCTCGCCAGTCTGGATGAGGTCGCCCCTGGGTTCCTCGTTGCGATGTCCCGTTCCAAAGCGGTCTACCGTCAGGCGATCTTCGCGGGGCTGGCAGCGGGCATCGCTGATCGCCCGACCGAGTTTCTGGAGAAGGCGACCGGCGAGGAGATCACCGCGTCGTCCTGGCACGGCATGGCTGCCGACCTCGCACTCACACTGCTGAACATGACGCCGCAGGAGATTCTGGCAGCCTCGTATCGGACGGTAGGCGATGGACTGCTCGGGGCCTTGGAACGGATTGGCTACCAGTCCCTGACCGCAGCAGATGCCTATCCGAGGCTCAACGCCCTCCTGGCCGGGCAGGGCAACGGTCGGCGGGTGCGTGCGCTTCAACAGGGCGGTCGAATCCAGGACCGTCTGCTGGACGTCGTAGAACGGCTTGAGCCAGCCCTTCTCCATCCGAACGTCGTGCGGAGAATCCGCACCGTGACGCATGCGGATCAGATCAACGAGACCCTGCGTCTCGTGCAGCAGGTCAACAGTTCCGCGACCCCGGAGGCAATCTGGAAGAGTTCGAGCGACCTGGGTGATGGGACGGACCTGACGGACTGGCTGCGTCGGTTCCTCCTGAAAGGCGACTGCTTCCCGGCTCCCCCGTTTGAGTTGAACGACGCCGAACTGGTGCCTCTGCGTAGCGGGCAGGAACTGGAGGACGCGGGCCATCGGTATTCGAACTGCCTGTCCACGAAGGTCCTCCAGGTCCTTTCGGGTCGAACCTACTTCTACGAGTTCACCGTCCTGCCCGGTGCCATCGTGAGCTTCCATCGCCTGTCCTGCGGGACGTGGCTGATGACCAAGGCGTATGGCCGTCGCAACGGCACCGTCAGCCGGGAAATCACGGACCAGATCAGAGCAAAGGTCCAGGCCCTGGGAGGCAAGTGCCTGACGCTCATCCCGGTCCAGCCGCGATACATGATCGCCGACCGGTTCTTCGACGGCCATGACTTTGGGTTCTGGTCTGACATCGCCGAGGACATGGACATCCTGGCTCTTGATGATGTCGCCTAAGAGTATGCTCCATCGCGACGTCGCAGGACGTGTTCCGTTTGGGCAGAAGATCGAGTTCTCCGACACCCCGACTGCTCGGGTCTTGAGCCATAAAGGACACTGATGACCCTGGTTGCCTACGCCCGCGTGTCCCACACCGATCAAAGCCTCGACATCCAGCTTGAGCAGCTTCGCGCCGCCGGGGCCGAGAAGGTGTTCTCGGAGAAACGCACCGGCGGAACCACGGCGGACCGCGATCAACTGGCTCAGGCCCTGGATTATGTTCGCGAGGGCGACGTCCTGATTTGCACGCGGATCGACAGGGTAGCCCGGTCGATGTCGGACCTCTGGCGAATCATCGACGTGCTCGCCTCGAAGAAGGTCGGGTTCAGGGCGATCCACCAGCCCGGCATTGACACTACAACCGGCGAGGGCCGGTTGCTGACCACGATCCTCGGTGCCTTCGCTGAGCACGAGAATCGCGTCCGGCGGGACCGCCAAGCCGAGGGCATCGCCAGGGCGAAGGCCACCGCGCCGCACAAGTATCGCGGGCGGCCTTCTGTGATCCGGCCTGATGCAGTTCGGCAGCTTCTACAGGAGGGTATCGGCCCGACTGCGGTCGCAAGCCGACTGGGCATCCACCGGTCGTCCGTCTACCGGCTTGCGGCTTTGGAATGACCCGACACACCATCCGGCCGGTCTTCGGCGAAGTCTGAAATGGGTCCGCATTGGGGTGCCGGACTAAAGACTGCTATCGACGGTGGGCTCAACCGATGAACGCAACACGCTAGCTTTTCTTCGGAGATGGAGCGTGGGTGATGAAGCAGCGGC
>JAIESL010000072.1 GCA_019746095.1 Caulobacteraceae bacterium | reverse complement strand
CGGGCCGCGGCCGCCCTGGCGGAAGCCGCGGCGGCAGACGCCCTGCTGCAGGCCTCCCGCGCCATCCAGCCGTCCGTGGCCCTTCGTGACCGGGTCATCGCCTCGGCCGCCGGGGCCGGGCTGAAGGCGGGCCGCGAAGGCCGCCGCTGGCTGGACCGGCTGGCCCTTGCCCTGGGAGCCGGCTGGGCCGCCGCCGCCTGCGCCGGCGTTGTCGCGGGCGTCATGGTGACGGGCCATCTGACCGCCGACGCCCAGGCCGAGGCGGTCCTCTACCAGGCCTGGCTGCCCGGCGTGGACGATGCGGAGGTGCTCGGATGAGTCCCAAGGCCCTGAAGATTGCCCTGGCGGCCTCGGTGGCGCTGAACCTGTTCGCGGTCGCGGCCGGAGCGACCCTGCTGGTGACCCGGGCCCAGGTCGAGAAACAGGTTGAGTCCCAGCAACGTCCGGCCCGGGTGGGCTCGCCGATGCGCCTGATCGACCAGCTTGACCCGGCGGTTCGCGAGCGGGTGCGCGCTTCCATGCGGGCCTCGGCCCTCTCGGCCCGGCCGGATTTCGAGGAGGCGCGCCTGAAGCGGCGTCAGGCCGTGGAGATGGGACAGTCCGCGACGTTCGACCCCGTCCGGGCCCGGGCCTTGCTGGAAGAGTCCCGCAATGCGGAGGTCCGCGGCCGGGCGAGACTGGAAACCGACGCCGTCGCCCTGCTGGCGACGCTGGAGCCGGACGACCGGCGGGCGCTCACGGAAATTCTCGCCCGTCGTGGCCGTGGCAACGGCAGGGATCGCGACCGGGATGGGCCGCGGGACGCCGGCAGGGCGACTCCGGGCACCTGACCTCAGGCCGCGCGGGCCTGCATCGGGGTCGGCTCGGTTCGCGTTGACTGGCCCGGCCGCCGGATCGGCAGGTCAAAGCTCACGGTCGTGCCGCGGCCGGGCTCGCTCTCGATGACCAGCGCCCCGCCGTGCAGTTCGATCAGCGACTTGGTCAGGGCCAGGCCCAGGCCGGTTCCCTGGGTCGTCTTGGAGTGCTGGCCCTCGACCTGTTCGAACGGCCGCGCAAGCCGCCCCAGATCCTCGGCGGCGATGCCGATGCCGGTGTCGGTGACCGCCACCCGCAGCCGGTCGTCGCTCTCGCGGGACAGGGCCACCACGATGTGGCCGCCCTCCGGGGTGAATTTCACCGCGTTGGAGATCAGGTTCAGCACCACCTGTTTCAGGCCGCGATAGTCGGCCTCGATCTCGGGCAGGTCGGGCGCATCGACCAGCAGATTCAGCCCGGCGTCCTGGATCTTGCCGCGCATCAGCCGGGCGGCATCGTCGACCACCTCCTTCAGTGACACGGTCTCATAGTGCAGCGTCAGCTTGCCGGCCTCGATCTTGGCCATGTCGAGCACATCGTTGATCAGCGACAGCAGGTGCTGGCCGGACTTCAGGATATCGGCGGCGTAGCCCTTGTATTTGGCGTCGCCCAGCGGACCGAACATCTCCCCGGCCATGATTTCCGAGAAGCCGTTGATGGCGTTCAGCGGCGTGCGCAGCTCGTGGCTCATATTGGCCAGGAACTCGGACTTGGCCTGGTTGGCCGCCTCCGCCCGGGTCATCGCCACCTCATATTTCCGCGCCAGCAGCGACAGCTTCTCCTCGCGGTCCTCCAGCTCGGTGATGGTGACGTGCAGCCGCTCGGTGGCGCGCTGGCGCTCGGCCTCCTTCTGCTTGATGGCCGTGATGTCGGCCGCGGTGACCACCGAGCCGCCGTCCGAGGTGAAGCGTTCCATCAGCTGCAGCCAGCGCCCGTCGTGCAGTTCGATTTCGCGTGCGCCCGCCCGCCCGCCGGTTGCCGGCTGATCCGACTTGATCGCCAGGGCCGCGATCCGGTTCAGGTCCTGTTTGAACACGCCCCTGCGCAGCATGCCCGCCTCAAAGGCGAAGGCGTCCTGGAAGGCCTGGTTCGACAGGATCAGGCGGCCGTGTTTGTCGAACAGGACGAAGGCGTCCGACACGCTCTCGATGCCGTCGCGCAGGCGGCTCTCGGCGGCCTGGGCCTGGGCCTTGGCGCGTCGGGCCTCGGTGGTGTCCAGGGCCACGCCCAGCACGCTGGTGAAGCCTTCGCTGCCACGGTCGCCCCGGGCCTGGCCCCGGGCATCGATCCAGCGCGCCCGTCCCTGGGCGTCCGGCACCGGGAAGCTGACATCAAAGGCCCCGAAGGTCTGGGCCTGCCGCAGGGCATGCTGGACGGCGTCATGATACTGCGGGTGGATGCGGGCCATGATTTCGTCGACGGGAACCGGGCCGCTGCGATCGAGCCCCATCAGCTCGGCCATATAGTCGGAGATGGTGACCTCGTCGGTCTCGGTGTCCCAGTCCCAGACGCCGCAACGCGCGGCCTCGACGGCACCGCGGAAGCGCC
Source organism: Caulobacteraceae bacterium (assembly GCA_019746095.1). Classification (GTDB taxonomy): domain Bacteria; phylum Pseudomonadota; class Alphaproteobacteria; order Caulobacterales; family Caulobacteraceae; genus Brevundimonas. The sequence continues at coordinate 13,703 of JAIESL010000072.1, read as the reverse complement.
GTTCGGAGGCGGCCCATTCCCGGCTGATGCCCTGCTGCCGGCGCTGCATCATCAGAACGAGGGCGAGGGTGAACAGGCCGATGGCGATGGGAGGGCCCAGAACCCACAGATCGCTCCAGCTGAAACCGCTGAGCGGGCTCGCCGCCTCCGGACCTTGCAGGGATCGCGCGACCAGCAGCACATGGGCCGTAATGGCCAGCGCCAGAGCCAGGGTTGCGATACGCAGCCACGGCGGCGGGCCGCGCCGTCGGTCCGACGTACGCCTCCCCTCACTGCTTATGCGGCGTTCCTCACCCCGCAAGGCGCGCTCCCCAAGAATTCGACATCAAAAGACGAATCTAGGCTGCGTCGCGGATTCCTGTCGAGACTTGGTTAGGAACCATCAACCTTTTGTCGCGGTCGGGACTCAGGCCGCCTGCGATTCCCGCGGCGCGGCGGCGAGCGCCTCCGGCGGCGCGCCCAGAACATGGGTGACGGCCTGCAGCGCGGCCCGGGCCTCGCGGGCCAGAACCTGCAGTTCCGGCGGGGCGTCTTCCGGGGCCTCGTCGACCGAGGATACCAGCCGCTCGGCCAGGGCCATCAGCCGCGGCGCGGCCGCGATCAGCCGGGCCTGAAACTCGATCTGGTCCGGGTCGCGATCATATTCGGCACCCGGCACGCGCCAGCCGCCCCAGTCGGCCTTGTCGGTGACCACGACGGGATAGGTGCCGGGGAAGGGGTGGTGCGGACAGTCTTCCGCCGTCTGCCACTTGTTGCGCGCCCGCATCAGCCGCCAGGTCTCACCGCCGTTGGACGCCGGATCGTCGGCGGGCAGCAGCAGCTCATGGCCCAGAAATTCGCGGCCCAGACCGACGTCATAGGTGACGCGAACCGGCTCCTCGAATCCCTTGGCCCAGACGGGCTGGACCCTCTCGATCTGGGCCCATGCGCCGACGCATTCGACCCAGACCTTTTGTCCCTTCTGGAACTGTGCACGCGCCATCGGATTCTCCGGTGTTCGGCTCAGCCTGTCATGGTCATGTGAACACCCGGTTTGGCGAAAGGGTGAAGCGCGGGTAAACGCCCCGCTTGGAAACGCGGAGCAAGACGATGACGGCGGCGAACGAGGCGAAGGCCATCCTGCAACGGCTGGGCGTGTCCAGCGCGGTCTGGAGCTCCGACGGCTTCGAGGCCCGCTCGCCCATCGACGGCTCGGTCGCCGGTAGGGTCGGTGAGACCCCCGACCTCGATGCCGTCGCCGACCGCGCGACCGCGGCCTTCCACCAGTGGAAACGCCTTCCCGCCCCGCGCCGTGGCGAGCTGGTCCGCCTGCTGGGCGAGGAACTGCGGGCGTCCAAGGACGACCTCGCCCGTCTGGTCACGCTCGAAGCCGGCAAGATCGTCTCCGAGGGCCTCGGCGAGGTGCAGGAGATGATCGACATCTGCGACTTCGCCGTCGGCCTGTCGCGCCAGATCTACGGTCTGACCATCGCCAGCGAACGGCCCGGCCACCACATGCGCGAGACCTGGCAGCCGCTGGGCCCGGTGCTGGTCATCTCGGCCTTCAACTTCCCCGTCGCCGTCTGGGCCTGGAACGCCTGCCTCGCCCTGGTCTGCGGCGATCCGGTGATCTGGAAGCCGTCGGAAAAGACCCCCCTGACCGCGCTCGCCACCCACGCCATCCTCGAGCGCGCCATTGCCCGGTTCGGAGACGCCCCCGAAGGCCTGTCCCAGCTGGTCATCGGCGGCCGCGAGGCCGGCGAGGCCCTGGCCGCCGACCCGCGCATCCCGCTGGTCTCCGCCACCGGCTCGACCCGCATGGGCCGGGCCGTGGCCCGGACCGTCGCCGCCCGCCTCGGCCGCAGCCTGCTCGAGCTCGGCGGCAACAACGCCATGGTCGTCACGCCCAGCGCCGACCTCGACATGGCCGTCCGCGCCATCGCCTTCTCGGCCGTCGGCACCGCCGGCCAGCGCTGCACCACCCTGCGCCGCCTGCTGGTGCATGAGGGCGTCGCCGACAGCCTGGTCGCCCGCCTCGCCGCCGCCTATGAAACCCTGCCCGTCGGCGACCCCCGTGTGGACGGGGTGCTGGTCGGCCCCCTGATCGACGAGGCCGCTTTCCACGGCTTCGACACGGCCCTGAAACAGGCCGTCGAACAGGGCGGTCAGGTGGTCGTCGGCGGCGACCGCGAGGACCGTGACGGCGTCTATGTCCGCCCCGCCATCGTCCGCATGCCGGCCCAGAGCGCGGTGGTCCAGCACGAGACCTTCGCCCCCATCCTCTACGTCCTGACCTGGTCCGACTTCGATCAGGCCGTGGCCATGCAGAACGCCGTGCCCCAGGGCCTTAGCTCCTGCGTCTTCACCGACAGCGTCCGCGAGGCCGAGGCCTTCCTGTCCGCCTGGGGCTCGGACTGCGGCATCGCCAACGTCAACATCGGCCCCTCGGGCGCCGAGATCGGCGGAGCCTTCGGCGGCGAAAAGGACACCGGCGGCGGCCGCGAATCCGGCTCCGACGCCTGGAAGGCCTATATGCGCCGCCAGACCCAGACGGTGAATTTCAGCCGCGATCTGCCGCTGGCGCAGGGGGTGAAGTTCGACGTCTAGAGCACACCCCCTGCTATCGTCATTCCGGCGAAGGCCGGAACCCAGCGGTGCCGCGACGGCGGCGAAACACCGAAGGCGGCGATGTGCCGCGATCCTTCAAATCGCGCGCTCGACAGCTTCGCGCTCTCGCGCGCCGCTGGGTTCCGGGTCTCCGCTACGCTTCGCCCGGAATGACGATAGCGGGTTAGAGCGCCCCCTCCAGCGCCTCCGCCAGATCCCCGTTCCCGACCACCTCGACATCCGCCAGCCCCAGCCACCCGGCCATCCGCCGCAGCTCCGACGCCAGCCGCACGGGCGTCTCCGGCGTCGCATCCGGCTCGCGCCAGGCCGCCTGCACCAGCAGGGTGCCGGCCTTGCGGTCCGCCTTCAGATCGACCCGCGCCGTGATCGCCTCATCCTCGAGGAAGGGCAGGACATAGTAGCCGTGGGCCCGCTTGTGGGCCGGGGTGTAGATCTCCAGCCGCACCCGGACCCCGAACAGCCGCTCGGTCCGGTCGCGGGTCCAGATCAGATTGTCGAACGGCGACAGCAGGGCCGCGCCCGTCACCTTGCGCGGTACCTTCCCGGCCGCCAGATACGCCGCATGCCGCCAGCCGGTCACCGCCACCGGCGTCAGCTCCCCGGCCTCGACCAGCTCCGCGATCCGCTCGCGGGCATCGGCCAGGGGCAGGCGGAAATAGTCCCGCAGGTCCGCCGCCGTCGCCACGCCCATGGCCTGCGCCGAGATGCGGACCAGTTCGCGCTGGGCGTCGGCCTCGGTCGGGGTCGGCAGGTCGATGATGCGGGCGGGCAGGGCGCGTTCGGTCAGGTCATAGACGCGCTCGAAGCCGTTGCGCGTCTTCGTCGTGATCAGCCCGGCCCAGAACAGCCACTCCAGCGCCCGCTTGCCGTCCGACCATGACCACCAGCCCGGTGCCCCCTTCGGCCCGGTGGCGAAGTCGCCGCCGGTGACCGGCCCGCGCCGTTCGATCTCGGCCAGCACCCCGTCGATATAGTCGGCCCTCTCCCGCCCGAACCGCGACAGGCCGGTCCACATGGCCCCGTCCTTCGCCCGGTCCATGCGCCAGCGCAGCAGCGGCTGCATCTCCAGTGGCAGCAGTGAGGCCTCATGCCCCCAGTATTCGAACAGTCCCCGCCGCACGCCCCAGGCCTCGGCCTCCAGCGCCTCGCGCGGATAGTCCCCCAGCCGCGAGAAGCCCGGCAGATAGTGGGTCCGGGTCACCACATTGACGCTGTCGATCTGGATCACCCCCAGCCGCCGGGCGACATCCCTGACATGGCTCCGCCCCGGGGCCGCCGGCTGCGCCCGCCCGAACCCCTGGGCGGCAAGCGCGATGCGGCGGGCGGTTACGGGGGAGAGGGTTGCGGTCACGGGATGACAATGCCGCTTTCCCTCTCCCATTGGGAGAGGGCTTGAGCCTCCGGGAGCGAAGCGATCGGAAAGGCGAAAGGGTGTGGGTCGGCTGTCCCGGGGCGGCTTCGCCGCTTCAACCTGCCGACCCACATCCGGCCCTTCGGGCCACCTTCTCCCAACGGGAGAAGGAAACTGACCTACGGCACCGCCCGCGCCGGCGACCCCTGCGCCGCCCGGACCATCTGCACGAACTCGGCCCGCTCTCCGTACGGATCGTCGCCGCGCGCACCCTGCGCCTGCGCCAGCACCGCGTCCCAGTCGAAGCCATCGCCCAGCCAGGGATCGCCGCGCAGTTTCTGGCCGAAGGCGGCCACGGCGATGGCCCAGCGGGTGCTTTCCGGCGGCTGGGCGCTGACCCTGCCGCCGCCCGCATTGGCCACCACCCGCTGCATCAGCCGCGAGTCGCGCTCGCCCGGCAGTTTGTAGCGAACCTGCACAAAGCCGACCTCACCGTCCGGATCACCGCCGCCGACACCGAGGCTGTTGCGGTTCTCCGGATAGCGCCGCTCGCCCATCTGGCTGGGACCACCCACCGGAGTGATCTCATAGAGGGCGGTCACCGAGGCACCGGATCCGACCTCACCCGCATCGACGCGGTCATTGTTGAAATCCGCCTCGTTCAGCAGCCGGGTCTCATAGCCGATCAGCCGGTATTCGCTGACCCGGGCCGGGTTGAACTCGACCTGGATCTTGACGTCGTCGGCGATGGGGAAGGCCCCGCGGTCGAAGGCCGGACCGAACAGCCTGCGCGCCTCGTTCAGGTCGTCGACATAGGCCGCCGTCCCGTTGCCGGCCTGGGCGATCGTCTGCATCCGGCTGTCCTGATAGTTGCCGCGCCCGAAGCCATAGACCGACAGATAGATGCCGGTTTCCCGCTTCGCCGCGACATAGTCTTCCAGCCGCAGATTGTCGGTGACGCCGACGTTGAAGTCGCCGTCGGTGAACATCAGGATCCGGTTGACCCGGTCGCGCGCGAAATTGGCCTGGGCCTGGTCATAGGCATTGGTCATGCCGGTCGCCCCCGCCGTGCCGCCCGAGGCATACAGACTGGCCACGGCGCAGCGCAGCTTCAGCTTCTGGTCGCCCGGCGTCGGGGCCAGCCGCGTCCCCGCCCCCTCGGCATAGTAGGTCACCGCCACCGTGTCCTGCGGCCGCAGCCGGTCGATGATCAGGTTCATCGACTTCTGCGCCAGGGCCAGCTTGTCCGGGCTGCCCATCGAGCCCGAGACATCGACAAGGAAGGTCAGGTTCAGCGGCCGGCGCTCGGCCTCGGGCAGTTCATAGCCCTGCAGGGCGACATGGACGATCTGCCGTCCCGGCCCCCACGGCGATTCAGACACTGCGGTGGTGATGGCGAACGGCTGGCTCGCCGAGCTCGGCCGCGAATAGCCGTAGTCGAAATAGTTGATCAGCTCCTCGACCCGCACGGCGTCGGCCGGGGGCGCGCGGCCCTCGTCGATGAAGCGCCGGACATTGGCATAGCTGGCCGTGTCCACGTCGATCGAAAAGGTCGAGACCGGCTCATCGGCGACGCGGCGCACGGGGTTGGGCGTGGCGTCGGGGTAGCGTTCGCTGTCGGGCGAGGGCCGGCTCGGCAGGGGCGGCGTGATGGGTGAAATGACCGCCGGCGCGGAGGTCTGAAGCCTCGGGACCAGAGGCGGAGGAGCAGGAGGAGGAGGAGGAGGAGGAGGAGGAGGAGGCGGCGGCGGCGGCACGACCGAGTTCGACAGCGCCGGCGCAGTCGCCAGATAGTCGATGACACCGCTCTGGGCCGAGGGGGACGCGATGACCGGCGGCGGCGTGCGGCTCGCGGTGACCCGGACCTCCTCGATGTCGATCTCTTGCGGTTCGAAACCGAACACCCGGCAGGCGGCTGCAGAGACCACCCCGTCGGACGGCTTGTCGGGATCGATCACCCGGCCATCCTGGGCCATGACCGGCAGGGGGGCCATCGGCGCGGCAAGGGTCAGGCTGACGAGCCCGACTAGGGCCTGTTTCAACGGACGTTCCGACATCGCGCACCTTCCCTTGGTTGTGTGACACCCATGAGGCCCCTCGGCCTCGGGCGAAACTGTGGCGCTTGGGTCTGACGAAGCCTGACGACCTCCCGGTGCAGCGGAAGGCTGGCGCATCCGGGCATCACCCCCCAATATCCAGGGACGTTTGAGGGGACGCGACATGCACGAGACGACCAGTATGGGGCTGGGCCACGCGGTGGCGCTGCTGGCGGCCATGGTCGTCGCCGCCACCCTGTTCCGCCGCTTCGGCCTCGGTGCCGTGCTCGGCTATCTGGCCGCCGGCCTGCTGATCGGGCCGTCGGGGCTGGGCGTGGTCAGCGATCCGGAATCCGTCCTGCACGTCGCTGAGCTCGGCGTGGTCATGTTCCTGTTCATCATCGGCCTGGAGATGCGTCCCGCCCGCCTGTGGAGCCTGCGCCGCGAAATCTTCGGCCTCGGGGCGGTGCAGGTGCTGGCCTGCGCCCTGCTGCTGAGCGCCATCGCCCTGCTGGCGGGACTGGCCTGGTACGCGGCCCTGATCGCCGGCTTCGGCTTCGCCCTGTCCTCCACCGCCATCGTCATGCAGTTGCTGGAGGAGCGGAACGAGAATGCCGACCCGCCGGGCCAGCGGGTCGTCTCCATCCTGCTGTTCGAGGACCTGGCGATCGTGCCCCTGCTGGCGCTGGTGGCCGTGCTGGCCGGTGCCTATGGCGCGTCGGTAGAGACCGGCTATCCGGTCTGGATGACCGTCGGCCTGGCCTTCGGTGCCGTGGCCCTCGTCTATGTGGCGGGTCGCTGGGTGGTGAACCCCTTCTTCCGCCTGCTGGCCCGCTACGGCGGCCGCGAGGTCATGACCATGGGTGCGCTTCTGGTCGTGCTCGGCGCCGCCTGGGCGATGGATCTCGGCGGCCTGTCCATGGCCATGGGGGCCTTCCTGGCCGGGGTGCTGCTGTCGGAATCGACCTTCCGCCATCAGCTCGAGGCCGACGTCGAGCCGTTCCGCGGCCTGTTGCTGGGCCTGTTCTTCCTCAGTGTCGGCATGTCGCTGGACCTGCGGGTGGTGGTCGCCGACTGGGCCTGGGTGCTGGGCGGACTGGCCGCCTTCATGTCGGCCAAGATGATCGCGGTCTATGCCGTCGCCCGCATCCGTCAGAAGCACGGCGAAGGCCTGCTCCGCGCCGCCCTGATGGGCGAGGGGGGCGAGTTCGCCTTCGTCCTCTATTCCACCGCCTTCGCCGCCGGCCTGTTCGACGCCCGGACCGCCGCCATCCTCTCGGCCATCGTCATCCTGTCCATGGCCCTGACCCCGCTCAGGGTCATGCTGGCCGACCGGCTGCGCCCGAAGGAGGCCGTCTCGATGGACGGCATCGACCCTGCCGCCGACCTGCGCGAACGTGTCCTGATCATCGGCTTCGGCCGCTTCGCCCAGGTGGTGTCCCAGCCCCTGCTGACGCGCGACATCGATGTCTCGATCATCGACCACGATGTCGAGATGATCCAGGCCGCCGGCAATTTCGGCTTCAAGGTCTACTATGGCGACGGCTCGCGGCTGGACGTGCTGCGGGCCTCCGGGGCCGAACGGGCCGAAACCATCCTGGTCTGCGTCGACAAGCCCGAGGTGGCCGATCGCATCGTCGAACTGGTCAAGGCCGAATTCCCCCTGACCAAGCTGTTCGTCCGCGCCTATGACCGCGGGCACTCCATCCGCCTGGTCAATGCCGGCGTCGAATACCAGCTGCGCGAGACCTTCGAGAGCGCCCTGGTGTTCGGCCATCAGGTGCTGATCGACCTCGGCTTCTCCGATGCAGAGGCGCGCGAAACCATCGAGGACGTCCGCCGCCGCGACGAGGAGCGTTTCACCCTGCAGCTGTCCGGCGGTGCCCAGGCCGGACGTGGCCTGATGCGCGGCAACGCCGCCACGCCGCAACCCGCCCCCTACGTCAAACCCCGCCGCGAGGGCCAGGCCCTCAACGAAGAGGCCGCCGGGCTGCTGGACGGCGAAGACGGCCGGGACCGGGCGGGCACCTGACAGTCGCGCCCGCGTCCGCTTCGGTGTAAGGACGCGGCCCGATGAACCGCCGTCTCTCGATCGCGCCCATGATGGACTGGACCGACCGGCATTGCCGGGCGTTCCATCGTGCCCTGACGGCCGAGGCCCTGCTCTATACCGAGATGGTCACCGCCCCGGCGGTGGTGAACGGCGACCGGCAGCGGCTGCTGGGCTTCGACGCGGTCGAACATCCGGTCGCCCTGCAGATCGGTGGCTCGGATCCGGCCCAGCTGGCCGAGGCGGCGCGGATCGGTGAGACCTTCGGCTATGACGAGATCAATCTGAACGTCGGCTGCCCCTCCGACCGGGTCCAGTCCGGCCGCTTCGGCGCCTGTCTGATGCGCGAGCCCGAACTGGTCGCGGACTGTATGGCGGCGATCAAGGAGGCCGTCTCGGTCCCCGCCACCGTCAAATGCCGGATCGGCGTCGATGACCAGGACCCGCAGGTCTCGCTCTTCGCCACCGTCGATGCCTGCGCCGCCGTCGGGATCGAGGTCTTCATCGTCCACGCCCGCATGGCCTGGCTGAAGGGCCTTTCGCCCAAGGAGAACCGCGACGTGCCGCCGCTCGACTACGGCCTGGTGCGGCGGCTCAAGCGCGAGCGGCCCGACCTGTCGATCTCGATCAATGGCGGCATCACGTCTCTGGACGAGGCCGAGGACCATCTGGACGACCGCGACGGGGTGCAGCTGGACGGCGTCATGATGGGCCGCGCCGCCTATCATGAGCCCGCCCTTCTCGGTCAGGCCGACCGCCGCCTGTTCGGGGCCACGACGCCTGATGTCGATGCCTTCGCCGCCCTCGACCGCTATCGCCCCTATCTGGCCGCACGGCTGGAAGAGGGCGTTGCCCTGCCGGCCATGACCCGGCACATGCTCGGCCTGATGCACGGCCGCCCCGGTGCCCGCGCCTACCGCCGCATCCTCACGGTGGAGTCGATTCCATCGGGGGCCGGACTTGAGGTGCTGGACCGGGCGGTCGACGCCGTGCGCGAGGCCGAGGCGCGGTTCGAGGCCCGCGGCGAGGCGGCCTGATCGCCATCGCACCCGGAGCGCGGTGAGGCGTCAGGGAGCCTTGTCGCCGACCAGCTGGAACAGGCCGATCAGGCTCCTGATCGTGAACCAGACGGTCAGCAACAGCAGCCCCAGTCCCAGCAGCAGGGCGACCGGGGCCAGGACCAGGCCCATTGCCGGCTCCATGAAGACGGACACGAGCCAGGCCCCGATGCCGATCCACAGCAGGATGGTCCACCAGAACACCGACCAGAACAGCGCGATCTGCGCGTCGATATGGGCCCGCGACAGGCCGTCCGAGCCGCCGCGCCCGGCATAGGCGACGATCAGGCCGACGAGGGCCAGCAGGGTGGCGCTGGGCAGGGACAGGATGAAGAGGCACCAGGCGATCAACGCCGCGGGCTTGCCCTCGGATTCATGACCGGGGCTGAAACGCGGCCCAGTGGGTCCGGCGGGCGGTGCGTCGGCCATGAGGCTGTCCCTCAGATCCACCAGCCGAGCGGATCATCGATTTCGCGGCCGGATTTCAGGGCCCAGACGCCCCAGGCGCCGCGAAGCACCATCCAGAGGGCGAGCGCGAACAGGATGGGCACCCCAAGGGCGAACGGCGCAGCCAGCAGGATCACCCCGGCCACAGCCGCGACCGCCGCGGCCCACAACGTCCGCTGCTGATAGATGAAATGCGAGGCCGAAAGATCGTCCTCCGGCCTCGGCCGGCCGGTCACGGCGAACAGGCCGATGGCGGCGGAGACGCCGACCGTCGGCACGGCAAACAGGATCAGGGCATAGACGGCATAGAGGTTTATGCCGCCGCCGGGGGCCGGCGCGCCCTCCTCATGATGGCGCTTGCGGTTCGGGGACGGCCGTGTCGGGGCGAAGATGGCACCGGCCTCGACCGGCTCCGGTTCGGGCGCGTCGAACAGATCGGCCTCCGGCTCCGGCTCGGGCGGGGGCGGCGGTTCGCGCCTGCGGCCCTGCAGCGACGCCGGGGAGGCGAAGCCGATCAGGTCGTCATCGTGATCGTCCTCAGGGGTGTTCACTCGGTCGTCCTTGGGGGGGAGATCGCCGGATTCGGCCATCGGATATCCTTCAGTCCGCGCCAAGTAATGACCGGGCCTCGCCGTCGGCGCAACCGCGCAGACGCCCTGATCAGCGCGTCAGCACCAGCTCGCAGCCCGCAGCGGCGGCCCCGTCCAGTGCGCCCGGCTTCTCGATCCGCACCGTGCAGCGCCGCACCCGGCCGTCCGACAGACAGGCCGCGGCCAGCCGTTCGGCAAAGGTCTCGACCAGGCCGACATGGCCGGCGGCCGTGATGGCCCGCGCCGCCGCGGCCACGGTCTCATAGTTGATGGTGTCCGCCAGCCGCTCGATCGGGGCGGGTTCCAGTTCCAGGCTGACGTCGATGACCAACGGCTGCAGCCGTCCCAGTTCGTGATCATGCACCCCGATGCCGGCCTCGAGCCGCAGGCCGCGCACGAACACGGTCAGGCCCTCGTGGCGCGGGGCCTCGCCGGTGGTCGGGGCGGCGGGGAAGGGCAGGGGCGAAACGGTCAAGGCCTACTCCAGGATGTCCGGGGTCTGCCACGCCAGGTGCTGGCCCCCGTCGACGGCGATCATCTGGCCGGTCACCTGGCCGGCGTCCACCAGCCAGCGGACGGCCTGGGCCACCGCCTCGGGACTGCCGGCACGCTGCAGCGGCGTGGCCCGGGCCTCGGCCTCGAACTCCGCTGCGGTCTGATGCACCGACGGCAGGATCGGTCCGGGCCCGACGCCATTGACCCGGATGCGCGGTGCCAGGGCCTGGGCCATGGTCCGGGTCGCGACCCAGAGCGCCGATTTCGACAGGCCATAGGAAAAGAAGCGCGGATCGGGCTTCAGCACCCGCTGGTCCAGAATATTGATGATGGCCGAGCCGTCGGGTGCCTGGGCGGCAAACGCCTGGGCCAGCAGCACCGGCGCGCGCAGATTGACGTCCATGTGCGAGGACCAGCTCTCGCCGGTCAGGCTGTCCAGCCGGTCGTCAGCGAACACCGAGGCATTGTTGACCAGCACCGCCAGCGGCCCCAGGGCCTCGACGGCCCGGCCGATCAGGGCCCCGGTCGCCTCGGCATCGGCCAGGTCAGCCGACAGGCAGACGGCGCGGCGGCCCAGGGCGCGAATCCCGTCGGCCAGCCGCGCGGCCTCATCGCCGGAATCACGGTGGTGGATCGCCAGGTCGAACCCGGCGGCGGCCAGCTCAAGACAGATCGCCCGGCCGATGCGCTTCGCCCCGCCGGTGACCAGGGCGGCACCGCCCCTTGGCCGGACCGGGGGCGCGGCCTCAGTCAACCCGGCCGAACTCGACGAAATTGATGACGGCAACGACGGCGACAAAGCCGAGGATGATATAGAGGGCCAGCATGGAAACGCTCCTTTAGCGAGCCCGCAATAAAGCCCCGCGCCCCGCTGTTCAAGGCGGCGCGAGGCCCTATCGTCTCCCCATGACGACATGGCGCACCCGGATCGAGCCCTTCACCCGCCCGCTGTTCTTCGCCTGGTCGCGGATCAGCCGGGGCATGACCCTGGGCGTGCGCGGGGTGGCGGTGGATGCCGACGGCCGCGTCCTGCTGGTCAAACACACCTATCTGCACGGCTGGTGGCTGCCCGGCGGCGGCGTCGAGCGCGGCCAGACCTGCGAGGACGCCCTGGTCCGCGAGCTGCGCGAGGAGGCCGGCCTCATCCTCGAGGGCCGCCCGATCCTGGTCAGCGTCCATTCCAACGAACGCTTCTTCCGCGGCGACCATGTGCTGGTCTATCGAATCGACCGCTTCACCCTGACCGACCGCACCAGCCACGGCGAGATCGCGGAGACCGGCTGGTTCGACCCGGCCGCCCTGCCGGCGGATACGCACCGGGCCACGCGGGCCAGGCTGGCGGAAATCTTCGGCGGTGCGGACATCGCGACAAGCTGGTAGCCAGAGCCCATGAATCCCAACCTCCTCGCCATGATCGCCGTCGTCCTCGCGGGCGGGGCCACCGCCCTGCAGGCCCCGACCAACGCCAAACTCATGGGCGCCGTCGGCTCGCCGGTGAACGCCGCCTTCGTGTCCTTCGCCATCGGCACGGCGGCGCTGGGGATCATCGCCATGATCCTGCAGGCCAAGCCGGATGTGGCGGCGGCGCGAAGCCTGCCCTGGTACGTCTGGATCGGCGGCCTCTATGGCGCGATCTTCGTCGTGGCGGCGGCCTGGGGCGTGCCGCGCCTCGGCGTGGCCCTGACCATCACCCTGATGGTCGCAGGACAGCTGCTGGTCGGTCTGATCCTCGACCATTTCGGAGCCTTCGGCGCGCCGCAGCATCCGATCAGCCTCGGCCGCGTCGCCGGCATCGCCCTCGTGCTTGTCGGCGTCCTTATGGTCCGCCGCTTCTAGGCCTATATCGGTCCCGATGACCGAGGCCCCGATTCCTGACAGCGAGACCGAGGCCGGCGCCCTCAAGGCCGCCGACCTGATCCGCGACGAGGCCCGCCGCGCGCCCGACAAGCCGGGCGTCTACCGCATGTATGGCGAGGACGGGACCTGCCTCTATGTCGGCAAGGCCCGCTCCATCAAGAAGCGGATCCTCCAGTACGCCCAGGGCCGGTTCCACACCCAGCGCATCGGCCTGATGGTCTCCCTGACCCGTTCGATGGAGCTGGTCATCACCGCCTCCGAGACCGAGGCCCTGCTGCTCGAATCGAGCTTCATCAAACAGCTGAAGCCGCGCTTCAACGTCGTGCTGCGCGATGACAAGTCGTTCGCCGAACTGATGATCCGCAAGGACCACCGCGCGCCCCAGGTCCGCAAGCACCGCGGGGCCCACACCACGCCCGGCGACTATTTCGGCCCCTTCGCCTCGACCTGGGCAGTGAACCGGACCCTGAACACCCTGCAGAAAGCGTTTCTCCTCCGCTCCTGTTCGGACAGCGTCTATGAGAGCCGCACCCGGCCCTGCATGCTGCACCAGATCAAGCGCTGCTCGGCCCCCTGCACCGGCCTGATCTCGCTCGAGGACTACGGCGATCTGGTCGAAGAGGCGTCGCTGTTCCTGCGCGGCAAGTCGCGTGCCGTCATCGGCCGTCTGTCGGCCGAGATGACCGCCGCCGCCGAGGCCATGGACTATGAACAGGCCGCCCGCGTCCGCGACCGCATCCGCGCCCTGTCGGCCATTTCAATGGAGAATTCCGTCAGCGCCGACGGCGTCGCCGAGGCCGATGTCTTCGCCCTGTTCTCCGAGGGCGGCCAGGCCTGCGTCCAGGTCTTCTTCTATCGCGGCGGCCAGAACTGGGGCGGTCGGGCCTATTTCCCCCGCGTCGACCGAACCGACACCGACCCGGAAATCCTCGCCGCCTTCCTCGGCCAGTTCTATGAGGACAGGCCGGTCCCGCGCCTGATCCTGTCCAATGTCCGGCCGCATGAGCTGGAGCTGCTGGAAGAGGCCTTTTCGATGAAGGCCGACCGCAAGGTGGAGATCGCCCGGCCCCTGCGCGGCGACAAGGCCGCCCTCGTCGACCACGCCCTGACCAATGCCCGCGAGGCCCTGGGCCGCAAGATGGCCGAGGGCTCGGCCCAGGGCAAAATCCTCGACGAGGTCTGCGAGGCCTTCGGTCTGGACAGCCGGCCCGA